>NZ_DCMW01000009.1:0-17757 GCF_002321605.1 Microbacterium sp. UBA1612 | reverse complement strand
TGGGAGAGTAGGACACCGCCGGACCTCTTTTCACGGTAATGGCCACCCAAAGCAGGGTGGCCATTACTCGTTAAGAGCCGTTCTCGAGGGCATCTCGGAAGGACACGCATGGCATTGTTCGGGCGCTCCGCCGGTCGTACTCCGCTTGAGGGTGTCGACACTGTTCTGGCGGACCTCGATGGCGTCGTGTACGCGGGGTCCGGCGCGATTCCGCACGCTGTCGACAGTCTCATCCGCGCGGCGTCTGATCGCCGTCTCGGTTACATCACCAACAATGCGTCGCGAACCGACGCGTCGGTGGCGGCGCATCTGCGCGACCTCGGTCTGCCGACGGAGCCCGCGGACGTAGTCACCAGTCCGCAGGCGGCGGTTCGGCTGCTCGCCACACGTGTGCCGGCCGGCTCGACGATCCTGGTCGTGGGCGGGGACGGCCTCGTGTCCGAGATCGAGAAGCATGGCTTCGTCGTCACGCGAAGTGCACAGGACCGACCCGCGGCTGTCGTGCAGGGCTTCGCGCCCGAGGTGGGGTGGACCCAGCTCGCCGAAGCGGCATTTGCGCTCGCGACCCCCGAAGACGACGGCGGCATCCCGTGGATCGCGACGAACACCGACTGGACGATTCCGCAGGCCCGGGGGATCGCGCCCGGGAACGGCACGCTCGTCTCCGCCGTCCACACGGCCGTCGGTCGTCTCGCAACGGTCGCCGGCAAGCCCGAGGTACCGATCTTCGAGGAGGCTGTTGCGCGGTTCTCCTCTCGCGCACCTCTGTTCCTCGGTGACCGGCTCGACACGGACATCCTCGGTGCCAATCGCGCGGGCATCGCTTCGGCTCTCGTCCTGACGGGAATCGACCGTCCCAAGCATGTGCTCGCCGCTCCGTCCGGCTCGCAGCCGACCTACGTGCTCTCGGACCTTCGAGAGCTGCATGAGGCGTATCCGGAGGTCATCCGGAAGGACGGCGTCGTACGCGTTCGCGATGCGCGCGTGCGGATCGACGGCGCGGACGTGAGCATCCTGGCGGCGGGTGGATCGCAGATCGATCTTCTCCGCGCGGGAGCGCATGCCATCTGGGATACCGGACGGCAGATCTTCGGCTTCCGGGTTCCGGACAGGCTGTATGCCGATCCGTTCCCTCGCCCCTGAGACACGTAGCATGTGGGGATGGAGAGCCTGCCGAACCCTGCACCGCCGACGGGCGTCGACACCTCTTCTCGCGAGGCTGATCCGGTTTCGGACGGGATGGATCTCGTCTCCCGCCTCGAGGTGATCGAGGCTCAGCCTCTTTCTGTGCGCGCCGACGCCTATGGCTCCATCCACGATGAATTCTCAGCGCGCCTGGATGCCGATGTGACCGGGCGCGCCTCGCGCTCATGACGTCGCGCCTCGACGCGGCTCTGGCTGCGCGCGGTCTCGCGCGCTCCCGTACTCACGCCGCCACACTGATCGGTGCGGGTCTGGTCACCGTCGACGGGGCGACCGTGGTCAAGTCATCCACGCGCGTCGCTGACGACGCGCGCATCTCGGTCGCCGCCTCCGACCACTACGTCAGCCGTGCCGCTCACAAGCTGATCGCGGGCCTCGATGCATTCGACGTAGCAGTCTCGGACCGCTGCGCTCTCGATATGGGAGCGTCGACGGGTGGTTTCACCCAGGTTCTGCGCGAACGCGGTGCCGCACCGGTGATCGCCGTCGACGTCGGTCACGGCCAGCTCGATCCGGTGATCGCAGGGGACCCTGGCGTGACGAGCCTCGAAGGCTACAACGTTCGGCACATGGATGCGGAGGGGCTGCGAGCGGCCAGTGGCGTCGCCGCACCGCCGTCGGTGGTCACGGGAGACCTGTCGTTCATCTCGCTGGCGCTCGTGCTTCCCGCCGTCGCCGCGACGATGGCGGCAGGCGGCGACGCGGTGCTGCTGGTCAAGCCCCAGTTCGAAGTGGGACGCACTGCCGTGCGCGGCGGCCTGGTCACCGATCCGGCGCTTCGCGCCGAGGCTGTCGCGGATGTGCTGTGGAGCGCCTGGGACGCCGGGTTGGGCACCCGCGGGGTCATCGCCTCGCCACTGACCGGCACGCACGGCAACGCGGAGTATCTCGTGCATCTCGCCGCGGGCACCGGCGCGAATCCGACAGAATGGCTGGACACGATCTCCGAACTGACAGGAGCCCGATGACCGACTCCGAGCGGTACATTCTCGTCGTCGTGCGCGGCGGTGATGACACCCGCGACGCCGCGGAGAGCGTCATCACGGCGCTGCGCGTCGCGGGCGCCGTGCCCGTTCTCGACGAGGTCGACGCGGCCGAGATGTGCGCGGCTCGCCCTGACGTCGACGGTCTGGCAGTGCTCGGACGAGACGTGCACGTGTCACAGATCGAACTGGCGATCGTGCTCGGCGGCGATGGCAGCATCCTGCGGGCGGCGGAACTGGTGCGTGGCGGAACGGCGCCGGTGCTCGGCATCAACCTCGGGCACGTCGGATTCCTCGCCGAGAGCGAGCGGGACGACATGGACGAGGCGGTCCGTCGCGTCATCTCACGCGAGTACGAGGTCGAGGAGAGACTCGCCCTCCAGGTGCGCATCAAGGATGACACCGACACCGTCGTGTACGAGACCTGGGCGCTGAACGAGGCGACGGTGGAGAAGGCCGCGCGGGAACGGATGCTCGAGGTCGCGATCGAGGTGGACGGGAGGCCGCTGTCGGCGTTCGGCTGCGACGGGGTGGTCGTCTCGACCCCGACCGGGTCCACCGCCTACAACTTCTCGGCCGGTGGTCCCGTCATCTGGCCGACCGTGCAGGCGATCGCCGTCGTGCCGCTGTCGGCGCACGCGCTGTTCGCCAAGCCGCTCGTGGTCGGCCCCGACCACGCGGTCGCGATCGAGCTCATCGAGGGAACCGGGGGCAGCGGGGTGCTCTGGTGCGACGGACGTCGCTCGCACGAGCTCCCGCCGGGAGCGCGCGTGGTCGTGCGGCGGGCGACCGATCCCGTTCGGCTCGCGCGGCTCCACCAGGCCGCGTTCACGGACAGACTGGTGCGCAAGTTCCGACTGCCCGTGGAGGGATGGCGCGGACCGGGCACCTCGCCGACAACGGCGACGCTGCGCACGTCGCCCCCCGAGGGGGAGGGGCACCCGTGATCGAGGAGATGCGTCTTCGCGATCTGGGGGTGATCGCCGAGGCGACCCTTCCCATCGGTCCCGGGTTCACCGCGATCACCGGAGAGACCGGCGCGGGCAAGACGATGGTCGTGACCGGGCTGGGGCTGCTGCTCGGGCAGCGGGCGGATTCCGGCGCTGTGCGAGCGGGCGCCGGGCGGGCCTCGGTCGACGGCGTGTGGATCGTCCCGAAGGCGGGCGCGGTCGTCGACCGCGTACGAGACGCCGGCGGTGACGTCGAGGAACTGGGCGACGGACGCGCGGAGCTGTTCGTCGGTCGCTCGGTGTCGCGCGAGGGTCGTGGCCGAGCGTCGGTCGGCGGACGGGCCGCGCCCGCCGGGGTGCTGGCGGATCTCGCCGAAGAGCTCGTCGTCGTGCACGGGCAGTCCGATCAGCTCCGCCTGCGCTCCGCCGTCGCACAGCGCGACGCCCTCGACCGCTTCGGCGGCGCCGAGATCGCGGCTCCGCTCGCGGCGTATCGAGACGCGTACGACCGCTGGCGTGCCCTCGACGCGGAACTCACCTCGCTGACCTCCGACCGCGACGATCGCCGGGCGGAGGCCGAACGTCTCCGGGCCGAGATCGCAGAGATCGAACAGGCGGCGCCGCAGCCGGGCGAAGATGCCGAGCTCACGGCGCGCGCCGAGCGGCTGGCCAACATCGAGGAGCTCCGCATGGCCGCGGCCACCGCCCACGAGGCGCTCTCCGGCGAGTCCGGGGGGCCCGACGCCACCGCGCTCCTGGCCGATGCGCGCCGTGCCGTGGAGAGGGCGTCCGATCGCGACGCCGAGCTGGCGGCGTTCGGCGAGCAGCTCGCCGAGATCGGGTATCGGGTCACCGACCTCGCGACCGAGATCGCCGCGTACCTCGCCGATCTCGATGAGTCCGGACCACACGAGCTGGCCGCCGTCGAAGATCGGCGTGCGGTGCTCGGATCGCTCGTCCGCGCGCACGGCAGCCTCGAGGCCGCGATCGATCTTCTGGACACGGGTTCGGCACGCCTGGCGGAGCTCGACGACGACGGCGATCGCCTCGACCGCCTGGCCGCGGAACGGGATGCGGTTGCGACAGAGCTCGACGCGGCAGCCGACGCACTGACCGCCGCCCGCACCGCGGCCGCGAGCCGACTGGCCGATGCGGTCTCGGCGGAACTGCGCGACCTGGCCATGCCGGATGCGGCCGTGACGGTCGAGGTCTCTCCGGCGGGCCCGTCGACGGCCGGGCGGGATGACGTGCAGATCCTGTTGGCCCCGCATCCCGGGGCTCAGCCGCGGCCCGTCTCGCGTGGCGCATCGGGGGGAGAGCTCAGCCGAGTCATGCTCGCCATCGAGGTCGTGATCGCCGCGACCGACCCCGTTCCCACCTTCGTGTTCGACGAGGTCGACGCCGGCATCGGGGGAGCGGCGGCGATCGAGGTCGGTCGGCGTCTCGCCCGACTTGCACGGTCGTCTCAGGTGATCGCCGTCACGCATCTCGCGCAGGTGGCGGCCTTCGCCTCCAATCACCTCTCGGTCGTCAAAGCGAGCGACGGATCCGTGACGGCCTCGAGCGTGCGCCGCCTCGAGGGTGCCGAACGAGAAGCCGAGATGGCCCGGCTGCTGTCGGGCATGCCCGACAGCGATGCCGCTCTCACCCACGCGCGCGAGTTGCTCGACCTCGGCGCGGAACGCGACTGATAGGATCGAAGCCCGTGACGCAGACTCCCGGTGACGGACTTTCCCCCCACGACACCACGAAGCACATCTTCGTGACAGGCGGTGTCGTCTCCTCCCTCGGCAAGGGTCTCACGGCGGCCAGCCTCGGCAACCTGCTCACGGCGCGAGGTCTTCGCGTCGTGATGCAGAAGCTCGACCCCTACCTGAACGTCGACCCGGGAACGATGAACCCGTTCCAGCACGGCGAGGTCTTCGTGACCGACGACGGTGCCGAGACCGATCTCGACATCGGTCATTACGAGCGCTTCCTCGACATCGAGCTCAGCCAGGCCGCCAACGTCACGACCGGTCAGGTCTACTCGCAGGTGATCGCGCGCGAGCGGCGAGGCGAGTACCTCGGCGACACGGTGCAGGTGATCCCGCACATCAGCGACGAGATCAAACGCCGGATGCGTCTGCAGGCCGACGAGACGCCGAAGCCCGACGTGATCATCACCGAGATCGGCGGCACCGTCGGCGACATCGAGTCGCAGCCGTTCATCGAGTCTGCCCGGCAGATCCGTCATGAGCTCGGACGCGGCAACGTGTTCTTCGTCCACGTCTCCCTCGTGCCGTTCATGGGTGCGTCGGGGGAGCAGAAGACGAAGCCGACGCAGCACTCGGTCGCCGCGCTCCGGTCGATCGGCATCCAGCCCGATGCGCTCGTGCTGCGCAGCGACCGGCCCGTCACCGAGTCCAATAAGCGCAAGATCGCCCTCATGTGCGACGTCGACGAGGACGCGGTGGTCAACGCCGTCGACGTGCCGAGCATCTACGACATCCCGTCGATGCTCCACGACCAGCACCTCGACTCCTACATCGTGCGCGCGCTCGGTCTCGAGCGCGCCACCGACGTGGACTGGTCTCGATGGGCACGAGTGCTCCAGGCGGTGCACAATCCGAAGCACGAGGTGACGATCGGCCTCGTCGGCAAGTACATCGATCTGCCCGACGCCTACCTGTCGGTCACGGAGGCGGTCAAGGCCGGCGGGTTCGCCCACGAGACGCATGTGAACATCACCTGGATCCCGTCCGATCTGTGCGAGACGCCCGACGGCGCTGCGAAGGCGCTCGGCGGCCTCGACGGCATCATCGTCCCCGGGGGCTTCGGCATCCGCGGCATCGAGGGGAAACTCGGCGCGCTGAGATTCGCCCGGGAGCAGGGAATCCCCACGCTGGGCATCTGCCTCGGCTTGCAGTGCATGGTCATCGAGTACGCGCGGAACGTCGCCGGCATCGACGGGGCCTCGTCGAGCGAATTCGATCCCGGCACGCCGGCTCCGGTCATCGCGACCATGGCCGAACAGGTCGACATCATCGATCGCGGCGATCTCGGCGGCACCATGCGCCTGGGGCTGTATCCCGCCGACCTCGGCGAGGGCTCTCTGGCCGCGGAGGTCTACGGCGCCGCACGGATCGAAGAGCGGCATCGTCACCGGTACGAGGTCAACAACGCCTACCGCGACGCGATCGCCACCGCCGGGCTGCGCTTCTCGGGCCTGTCGCCCGATCGCAACCTCGTCGAGTTCGTGGAGCTGCCACGGGACGTGCATCCGTACTACATCGCCACGCAGGCGCATCCGGAGCTCCGCTCGCGCCCGACCGACCCGCATCCGCTGTTCCGTGGGCTCATCGGAGCAGCCCTGGAGCGCCACCGTTCGAGCGAGCTGTTCGATGTCGACGATGAGTGAGTCATTGAGCGACGAGCGCGTCGAGGTCGAGATCGTCGACACGGAGCTCGTGTACGAGGGTCGTGTGTGGGATGTGCGCAGCGACACCTTCCGCTACGGCGAGGGCGAGATCGTGCGTCAGTACGTCGATCACCCCGGCGCCGCCGCGGTCGTCGCGGTCGACGACGAGGGCCGGGTGCTGCTCATCCAGCAGTACCGCCATCCGATCCGTCGACGCGACTGGGAGATCCCGGCGGGGCTGCTCGATGTCGAGGGCGAGGAGCCGCTCGAGACGGCGCGACGCGAACTCGCCGAAGAGGTCGACCTCGAGGCGGAGCGCTGGGAGAGTCTCGTCAGCATCTTCACCACCCCGGGAGGCAACGACGAGGTCGTGCACCTCTTCCTCGCGCGGGGCCTGCGCTCCGTCGGAACGCCGCACGACCGTGAGGACGAGGAGGCCGACATCCGTCAGGAGTGGATGCCTCTCGGTCAGGCCGTCGAGGGCGTGCTCGCCGGCCGATTCCGCAACGGGATCCTGGCTGTCGGCGTGCTCGCGGCGTCTCACCGGCTGCACGAGGCCGTGGCGAAGGGCTGACGTGCACGTCGATCGTGCCGTCGACGCGTATCTGCGCCACGTCACGGTGGAACGGGGGCTGTCGGAGCACACCCTTGGTGCCTATCGGCGCGACCTGGCGGTGTACGCCGCGTGGCTGAACGACCAGGGGATCACCGATACGTCCGGCATCGTCTCCGAGACGGTCTCGGCGTTCATCGCCGAGCGGGCCGCCCAGGATCCGCCACCGGCATCGAGTTCGCTCGCACGCCTGCAGTCCTCCGTACGGGGCTGGCATCGATTCCTGGTGCGCGAAGAGATCGAGCGTTCCGACCCCGCGGCCCGGCTGCGCCCGCCCCGAATGCCTCGACGCCTTCCGAAAGCCCTCCGGATCGATCAGGTCGAGGCTCTCCTGGATGCCTCCGGTCCCTCGCCGGCGGCCGCAGCCCCCGGCGATGAGGTCGGCCTGCGCGACCGTGCGCTCCTGGAGCTGCTGTACGCGACGGGTGCGCGCGTGTCGGAGATCGTGCAGCTCGACGTCGACGACATGGCGCACGGAGACATCGTCCGGGTGCGAGGCAAGGGCGCGAAGGAGCGCATCGTCCCGGTCGGGTCTTACGCGCAGGCAGCCGTCGAGGCCTATCTGACCCGGGCACGTCCGGAGCTGTCGCGGCGCGGTCGTGCGACGCCTCGTCTGTTCCTCGGCGCACGCGGCGCACCCCTGTCGCGGCAGAGCGCGTGGCTGGTGCTGCAGCAGGCGGCCGAGCGCGCATCGCTCACCGCCCATGTGTCCCCCCACACGCTTCGCCACTCGTTCGCCACCCACCTGCTTCAGGGCGGGGCGGACGTCCGCGTCGTGCAGGAGCTGCTCGGTCATGCGTCGGTGGCGACGACCCAGATCTACACGCACGTGAGCGTCGACGCGCTGCGCGACGTGTACGTCACGTCGCATCCTCGCGCGCGCTGACCCGCGGGTCAGCCGGGCCTGGCGCCGGGGGATGACTAGAATCGGTGCACGTTATGGCGAAGGCAGGAGAGTCGGTGGCGGCAACCAAACGCGGCGAGACGAAGGCGTCCGGTGACGAGACGGTCCTCGGTCCGACCGGACGGCCCTATCGCGGATTCGCCACTCCGCCCGCGCTCGACGGGCACGGGCCCGCGCGCATCGTGTCGCTCTGCAACCAGAAGGGCGGCGTCGGCAAGACCACGACGACCATCAACCTCGCCGCGGCGCTGGCCGGATACGGCCGCAAGGTGCTCGCCGTCGACTTCGATCCGCAGGGCGCCCTGTCGGCCGGCCTCGGCATCCAGACGCACGACATCCCGACGATCTACGACCTGCTGTTGAACACCAAGCGCGACCCGCACGAGGTGATCGTGCCGAGCCGCGTCGACGGCCTCGACATCATCCCGGCCAACATCGATCTCTCGGCCGCGGAAGTCCACCTCGTCAACGAAGTGGCGCGCGAGCAGATCCTCGCCCAGGTGCTGCGAAAGGTCTCGAAGGACTACGACGTCATCCTCGTCGACTGTCAGCCCTCCCTCGGCCTGCTCACCGTGAACGCGCTCACCGCGAGCCACGGCGTGATCATCCCGCTGGAGTGCGAATTCTTCGCGCTGCGCGGTGTCGCGCTGCTCATCGAGACGATCGACAAGGTGCGCGACCGCCTGAATCCCACCATCACCCTCGACGGCGTCCTGGCGACGATGTACGACCCGCGCACCCTGCACTCGCGCGAGGTGCTGGAGCGCGTCGTCGAGGCCTTCGGCGACGATGTGCTCGAGACGGTGATCGGCCGCACGGTGAAGTTCCCGGACGCCTCGGTCTCGGGCATGCCGATCACGGAATTCGCGCCCGAGCACTCGGCCGCCCAGGCGTACCTGCGCCTGGCTCGAGAGCTGGTCGACCGTGGCGCCGTCGCCTGAGGATCCCGAGGACACCGCCGCGGAATCGGACGATTCCCCGCTCGTCGCGGTGGAGGATGCCGGTGACGGCTTCCGGGTATCGCTGGGCGTGTTCGACGGTCCCTTCGACCTGCTGCTGCAGCTCATCTCGAAGCACGAACTCGACATCACCGAGGTCTCCCTGAGCCGAGTGACCGACGAGTTCATCGCATATCTGAGAGACCTCGGGCCCGACGAGCTCGACGAGGCTTCGGAGTTCCTCGTCGTCGCGGCCACCCTCCTGGACATGAAGGTCGCGGGACTCCTGCCGCAGGGCGAACTGGTCGACGCCGAGGCTGTCGCGCTGCTCGAGGCGCGAGACCTGCTCTTCGCACGCCTGCTGCAGTACCGGGCCTTCAAGGAGGTGTCCGCCTGGTTCGAGCGGTCCCTGCGCCGCGAGGACCGGCGTCACACCCGCTCGGTGAAACTCGAGGACAAGCACCGTTCGGCCGTGCCCGAGCTGGTGTGGACGCTCAGTGCCGACGACTTCGCGGCGATCGCGATGATGGCGTTCGCGCCCAAGGAGATTCCGCTGGTCGGCCTGGACCACCTGCACGCGCCGCTCGTCAGCATCCGGGAACAGGCGGCCGTCGTGGTCACGCTGCTTCGGGATGCCGGAACCCTCAGCTTCCGTGATCTCGTGTCGGGTATCACCCAGACGGGCATCATCGTCGCTCGATTCCTGTCGGTGCTCGAGCTGCACCGTCACGCGGCACTCTCCTTCGAGCAGCTCGAGCCGCTCGGGGAGCTCACCCTGCGCTGGACGGCACCGCGCTGGTCCGACGAGAACCTCGCCACTCTGGGAGCCGACTATGACCGATGAAACGAACACGATCGAGCCGCCGACCCGCCCGCAGGACACCGGCTCGGTCGTCCGGCGGCTGGAGGCCATCCTGCTGGTCGTCGACGAGCCGCAGAGCCTCGTGAGCCTGGCGACGGCCGTGGGGAGCCCCGTCCCTGCGGTGCGTCAAGCGGTCGAGGCTCTCGTCGCCGACTACGACGGCGAGTCCGGCGGTCCCCGCCGCGGCTTCGAGCTGCGCGAGGTGGGTGGCGGGTGGCGACTGTACGTGCGTGAAGAGCATGATGACCTCGTGCAGGAGTTCGTCAGCGGACAGGCGCCGTCCCGGCTGTCGCAGGCGGCGCTGGAGACGCTCGCTGTGATCGCCTACAAGCAGCCGATCACGCGCGGGCAGATCGCGTCCATCCGAGCGGTGAACGTCGACTCCGTCGTGCGCACCCTCCTCGCCCGCGGCCTCATCACCGAGCTGTTCGCCGACCCGGATACCGGCGCCGTGAACTACGGCACGACCGATGCGCTGCTGGTGAACCTGGGCATCAATTCCCTCGACGAGCTCCCGCCGATCTCGCCGCTGCTCGACGACGGCTCGACCGGATTCGACGCGGAGGTGATCCGATGAGCGCCGCGGGACCCGAAGGTGTGCGGCTGCAGAAGGTGCTCGCGCAGGCGGGTGTGGCGTCGCGCCGCGTGGCCGAAGAGATGATCGTCGCCGGCCGGGTGCGCGTGAACGGGGCCGTCGTCACCGAACTCGGCACCCGCATCGCCCCCGAGACCGATCTCGTCGATGTCGACGGCACGGCCGTGCAGTTGGATGCCACGAAGCGCTATGTGATGCTCAACAAACCGCGAGGAGTCGTCAGTTCCCTGCGCGACGACCGGGGGCGCCCCGATCTGCGCCGCTACACCGACCGCTTCGAGGAGCGCCTGTTCAATGTCGGCCGCCTCGACGCCGATACGAGTGGCCTGCTCGTGCTCACCAACGACGGTGAGCTGTCCCACGTGCTCGCGCACCCGTCCTTCGGCGTCACCAAGGTCTACATCGCCAAGGTGGCCGGGCGGGTGAGCGCGCAGACGGTCGCCGCCCTGCTTCGCGGCATCGACCTGGACGACGGCCCGATCGCGGCCGACAAGGCGCGCATCCTCTCGACGAGTGCCGCGGGCGACGGATCCCTCGTGCAGCTCACCCTGCACTCCGGTCGCAACCGCATCGTGCGTCGGATGATGGACGCCGTCGGCCACCCCGTCGAGGATCTGGTGCGTCGCCAGTTCGGACCGCTCCACCTGGGCACGCTCCCAGCCGGCAAGACCCGGGAATTGACTACAGTGGAGCGCGGCGCGCTGCTGACTCTCTCTCGCGGCGGCCCATCCACCCCCTCTCCGGAGAATCCGTGACCGACGCCTTCGATCAGCCACGCGCCGGCGGCAGCGACCGCCTGTCGGCGCGCTCGTCGGGGACCGTGCGCGTCGTCGGGGCGGGACTGCTCGGCGCGAGCATCGGGCACGCGCTCGTCGCCCTCGGCGTCGACGTCGTGCTCGCCGACACGTCGCCGGCGCAGCTTCGTCTGGCGATCGACTACGGCGCCGGCCGTGCCGCCCGCGAGACCGACGATCCGTCGCTGGTGGTCGTCTCCGTGCCGCCGGATGTCACCGCCGACGTCGTCGCCGCCGAGCTCGCCCGTTTCCCGGACGCCGTGGTCACCGACGTCGCCAGCGTGAAGCTCGAGCCGCTCAGGGCGCTGCGCGAGCGCGGCGTCGACCTCACGCGCTACATCGGGTCGCATCCGCTGGCGGGCCGTGAGCGCGGGGGAGCGATCTCCGCACGTGCGGACATCTTCATCGGCCGTCCCTGGGTCGTCTGCCGTGATCGCGAGACCCGCGCAGCCGACCTCGCGGTCGTCGAGGGCCTCATCCTCGACCTCGGAGCCACGCCCATCGAGATGTCGCCCGAGGAGCACGACCACTCCGTCGCCCTGGTCTCCCACGTGCCGCAGCTGGTCGCCAGCCTGCTCGCGGGCCGGTTCGTCGAGGCCCCGGAGGGGTCGCTGCGCCTGGCCGGGCAGGGCGTGCGCGACACCACCCGAATCGCGGCGTCCGCCCCCGAACTGTGGGTCCAGATCCTCGGCGCCAATGCGGCGCCGGTCGTCGACGTTCTCGACGAGCTCGCCGCGGACCTCACGCAGGTGGCGGATGCGCTCCGCGACCCCGAAGCCACCGGCGCCCGCCGCGCCGTGGCCGATGCCATCCGGCGCGGCAACGACGGCGTCGAGCGCCTCCCCGGAAAACATGGCCAGAACCGTCGTTTCGAGAGCGTCGTCGTCATGGTCGACGACCGTGCCGGGCAGCTCGGCCGGCTGTTCGGCGACCTCGGCGACCTCGACGTGAACGTCGAGGACCTGCGCCTGGAACACTCCCCGGGCGCGCAGTTCGGTCTCGCCGAGATCAGCGTCGCCCCGGGCGTCGTGCATCGCTGCGTCGACGGACTGCAGGCGCGCGGCTGGAAGATAGCGAGTACAACCCATGACTGATCTGTCCACGCCCGCGGGGGCCACACCACCCGCACCCACGCCGCCGTCTGCCGAGACCTCACCCGTGACCATCGTCGCGGTCGACGGTCCCGCCGGCAGCGGCAAGTCGAGCGTGTCGAAGGAGGTCGCCCGCCGGCTCGGCTTCGGCTACCTCGACACCGGAGCGGCATATCGTGCGCTCGCATGGCACGCCGTCGAGCGCGGCGTCGACACCTCCGATTCCGCCGCCGTCCTCGATGCGACCGGCGACTTCGAGTACGCCATCTCGCTCGACCCCGACCGGTACTGGGTGCGTGTCGGCGACGTCGACGTGACCGATGCGATCAGACAGACCCGGGTGACGGAGGCCGTCAGCGGCGTTGCCCGCGTGCCGGCCGTGCGCCAGTCCGTCAACGCCATGTTCCGCGCCATGGTCGCCGGATCCGGCCGCGCTGGCGTCGTCGTCGAAGGGCGTGACATCACCACGGTCGTGGCCCCGGATGCGCCGGTGCGCATCCTGCTGACCGCCGCCCCCGAGGTGCGCGCCGCGCGCCGCAGCGCCGAGCTCACCGGCGACGACACCACGGCTGTCGCAGACGCGCTGCGTCGTCGCGACTCCGCCGATTCGAAGGTCGTCGACTTCCTCACCGCCGCAGAAGGCGTGACGGTTGTCGACTCGACCGAGCTCGACTTCGAGCAGACCGTCGACGCCGTGCTCGGCGTCATCGCCGAGGGAGGGGTGCGCTGATGGCCGCCGACGAGGAATACACCGCCGGCCCCGACGATCTCGAGGCCACGCTCGCCGACATGGACGATGAGCTCGCCGACCAGCGGGCGACCGCGCTGCGCGCGTCGTTGCAGGACTACGATCTCGACGACGAGGACGCCGCGCTGCTGGATGGTGCCGTGGTGGGCGAGGACGGCATCGAGTATCTGCCGGCGCTGCCCGTCGTGGCGATCGTCGGGCGCCCGAACGTCGGCAAGTCGGCGCTCGTGAACCGCATCCTCGGCCGTCGTGAGGCCGTGGTCGAGGACACCCCCGGTGTCACGCGCGACCGAGTCACGTACAAGGCCGAGTGGCTCGACCGTCGCTTCTCCCTCGTGGACACCGGCGGGTGGGAGCCGGATGCCCGTGGCATCGACGCGTCCGTCGCCGCGCAGGCCGAGGTGGCGATCGATCTGTCCGACGTGGTGCTGTTCGTCGTCGACGCGATGGTGGGGGCGACCTCCACCGACGAGCACGTCGTCAAGCTCCTCCGCAAGAGCGGCAAGCCGGTGTTCCTCGTCGCCAACAAGATCGACGACGCCCGGCAGGAGCCCGAGGCGGCAGCGCTGTGGAACCTGGGTCTCGGTCAGCCGCACCCGGTCTCGGCGATCCACGGTCGCGGGGTCGCCGACCTCCTCGACGAGATCATGAAGGTGCTCCCGACCGTCTCGGCCGTGGCATCCGCCGAGATCGGCGGACCGCGCCGGGTCGCGATCCTCGGCCGCCCGAACGTCGGAAAGTCATCGCTGCTGAACAAGGCGGCCGGTGAAGAGCGGGTCGTCGTGAACGAGCTCGCGGGCACCACCCGCGACCCGGTGGACGAGATCGTCGAGCTGGGCGGCAAGATGTGGCGCCTGGTCGACACGGCCGGCATCCGCAGGCGTGTGCACCTGTCGCAGGGCGCCGACTTCTACGCATCGCTGCGCACGTCGGCGGCGCTCGAGAAGGCGGAGGTTGCGGTCGTCGTGATCGACGTGACCCAGCCGATCAGCGTGCAGGACCTGAACATCATCGACCTCGTGCTCGAATCGGGCCGGGCGCTCGTGATCGCCTACAACAAGTGGGATCGCCTGAACGACGACGACATGGACGCGCAGGACCGGCGGCGGTTCCTCGAACGGGAGATCGAGCGCGACCTCGCGCACGTCGCCTGGGCGCCTCGCGTGAACATCTCCGCGAAGACCGGCCGTCACCTCGACAAGCTCGTGCCCGCGCTGGAGACCGCCCTCACGTCGTGGGATCAGCGCATCCCGACCGGCAAGTTCAATGCGTTCCTCTCGGAGCTCGTGGCCGAGCATCCCCACCCGCTGCGTGGCGGCAAGCAGCCCCGCATTCTCTTCGGCACGCAGGCAGCGAGCCGACCGCCCACATTCGTGCTGTTCACCACGGGCTTCCTCGACCCGGGCTATCGCCGGTTCATCCAGCGGCGCCTGCGCGAGATCTACGGCTTCGAGGGTTCGCCGATCGTGCTGAACATGCGCATCCGGGAACGCCGCCAGCGGTCCTGACCCCTCCCCGCCTGAGGCGAGGCGCTTCTCCCCAGCCATGTCCCACTTTCTGTCGGTGTGGGCCGGCAGAACAGCAGATATTGGGACATACCTTCCGGCGGGCGGCATCCATGTCCCACTTTCTGTCGGTGTGGGCCGGCAGAACAGCAGATATTGGGACATGCCTTCCTGCGGGTGGTGGCGCCCATGTCCCACTTTCTGTCGTTGTGAGGGCTGATAGCGACGGAAAAGGGGACATGCAGCAAGGGGAGAGGCGCAGAGTGGATGCTGAGGGTTGCGTTTCTGACGACCTCGACCGACACCGGGGTGTGCCAGTCTTGACGTGGTGACGATCCTCCCTCCCGAACCCGGTGAGCCGCGCCGGCCACACGGCCCGCGCGACCCGGGTGACGCCTGGGTGGAAGCGCCGGACGGCCAGCGCTACTGGGGGCGCTTCGGCGCCGCGGGACTTCTGGCTCTGGATGCCGATCGCGGCGTGCTGCTGCAGCACCGCGTGGGCTGGAGTCACTTCGGTGGCACGTGGGCACTGCCCGGTGGTGCCCGCCACCAGGGTGAAGATGCGGCGACCGGCGCGATCCGCGAGGCGCAGGAGGAGGCAGGCGTCCCCGACGGAGCGGTGCGGGCGCGGCTGGAGAGCGTGCTCGACGTCGGTGTCTGGACGTACACGACGCTTGTCGCCGACGTCGTCGAGCCGTTCACGCCGGTGATCTCCGACCCCGAGTCGCTCGAGCTCGCGTGGGTTCCGATCGACGACGTCGACGCGCTGCCGCTGCACCCCGGTTTCGCCGCATCGTGGCCGCTGTTGCGCAGCCTGTTGCCGCGGCATCCGGTTGTGGTCGTCGACGTGGCGAACGTGGTCGGATCGGTGCCCGACGGGTGGTGGCGCGACCGTGCCGGCGCCGCGTCACGACTGCTCGACCGGGTTTCGCGGCGCGCGTCGCGCGGTGTGTCGGCAGATGCGCTGTGGCTGGAGGGCGACGTGTGGTTCCCGCGCTGGACCGCCGTCGTCGAGGGGCAGGCGCGGGCGGTGTCGACCGAGGTCGCCGGCGTCGAGGTCGTGGCGGCGCCGGGCGAGGGCGACGACACGATCGTGTCGGTCGCGGCAGAGTTTCGCGACCGAGGCCACGACGTGATCGTCGTGACCAGCGATCGCGGTCTGTCGGAACGGATCGTCGAGGTGGGCGGCCGGGTTCGGGGCGCGCGTTGGCTGCGCGATCTGCTCGACGCGGACTGATCACCGCAACGCGCGAGGCCGGCCGTCAGCGGTCGTCGCCGTCGCGCGCGCGCAGGCGGTCGATCTCGCGCCGCTCGCGCTTGGTCGGGCGGCCGGCACCCCGATCGCGGACGGGGACGAACGGCACCTCGGTGCGTGGGGGAGGCGGCGGAGTGCGATCTTCCACGGCTGCGGCGGCAGCGGGCGCACCGACGCGCTTGGTGATGGTCTCACGGACCACGAGGTGCCGGTCGAATCCGTTGATGCGCACGCGCAGTTCGTCGCCGGGGCGAACGGGCTGGGCGGCCTTGGCGCGGTCGCCGTTGACGCGCACGTGTCCGGCACGGCACGCCGTGGTCGCGGCGGACCGCGTCTTGTAGACGCGCACCGCCCACAGCCACGCGTCCACCCGTGCGCTCTCGCTCATCCCGTCGAGCGTACTCGCGAGCGGCTGCGCGGAAGCCCGATCGTGGCGACGGCGACAGCGGCGCTGAGAGCCGCGATGATTCCGAACGCTGCGTCGAATCGGGTGCCGGTCGCGGACACGGCCAGGACGGCGCCGGCGGTCCCGGCCCCGAGTGCGCCGCCGAGCTGACGAGCGACGATGTTCGGGGCGGATGCGGTGGCCACGTCGTCGGCCGAGGCGAGTTCGATCGAGACGGTCAGCGCCGCGGCGAAGGTGACGGCCACTCCGGCACCCAGCAGCGCGGAGCCGGCGAGCAGGACGGGGATCTCGTGCGGGGCCATCCATTGCAGCGTCGCCCCGGTCGTCGCCGCGGCCGCGCCGAGCAGGGCGGTACCGCGCCTTCCGAGACGTCGGCGCAAGAGGCCTGCGAGGGGTCCGACGGCGGCGATGGCCGCTGTTGCCGGGAGAAGGAGTGCCCCGCCGATCGCGACCGACCGCCCGAGACCGTCGTCCGACTCGACGAACGCGGGAAGGGCGACGAACGTGGCGAACAGTGCCGCGCCGCCGAGGAGCGCCATGAGGTGTGCCGCGACGAGTGAGCGGCGACGCCGCCAGGCGGTGCGATCCCACAGGGGCGTGTCGCCGCGGTACTGGGTACGCGCCCAGCCGGCGAGGGCCGCGAGCCCCGCCGCCAGCAGCAGCGGAACGGTCACGAGGGGGGAGGGGAGCTTCGGGGCCTCCGTGATCGCGAGGAGCAGGGCAACGCCCCCTGCTCCGAGCGCGAGGGATGCGCGCACGTGCAGGCGTCGGCTGCCAGACGCGGGCGTGGCGGGGAGGAAGGCGAGGAGCGCGATCTCGGCGATGACGACGATCGCGAGCGGCAGCCATGCCAGGGCGGGAGTGCCGTAGGCGTTGACGAGCACACCGGCCAGCACCGCACCGAGGGCGGTTCCCGAGGCGAACGTGCTGGCGAGGATCCCGACCCACAGCGCGCGGCGGCGTGGTGGCACGATCCGCTGTGTCAGCGACAGCGCGAGGGGAAGCACGCCGCCGGCGAGACCCTGCAGGGCGCGGGCGAAGATCAGCTGGGTGAGGGTCGCCGCGCTTCCGGCGAGGAAGAGTCCGAGCGCGATGATCGGGAGGACGAAGAGCAGGATGCGCCCCGGCGAGTGATTGTCGCCGAGGCGGCCGATGACCGGTGCGGAGACCGTCGCGACGATGAGCGTCGTGGTGAGCACCCACGTGGTGTCCGCGGTCGTCGTGCCGTAGAGCTCGGCGGTGGTGGAGAGCGTGGGTGCCGCCATCGACAACGGGAGGGCCGTGCCGACCGTGGCGAGCACGAGACCCGCGACGGCGCCGACGGACCGCGGCGCGAGCCGTGCCGTCCCGGTGTCGTCAGCCATCCCGTCGAGGCTACTCGCGGGCAACCCGGGCGGTGCAACGCCCGGGCGTCGGCGTGGTTCGCAGCGGGGTGCCGTTGCGGCTAGGATAGGGGAGTTGTTCGGATTGCGGTCCGAACTCCGGGATGTGGCGCAGCTTGGTAGCGCAC
>NZ_DCMW01000017.1:0-4074 GCF_002321605.1 Microbacterium sp. UBA1612 | reverse complement strand
CGCCGCCATCCGGTCGCGCTCGACCCGCTGCAGGATGTACGCCGCGTAGCCGCCCTCGAAGGGCTCCAGGATGCGGTCGTGCACCTCCCAGGTGTCGAGCGAGACCTCGTCGAGGAACCAGCGATCGTGGGTGACCACGACGAGTCCGCCCTGCTTCGGCGACCAGCGGGTCTTCAGGTGCTGGGCGAGCCAGGCGACCCCCTCCACGTCGAGGTGGTTGGTGGGCTCGTCGAGGAAGATGATGTCCCAGTCACGGGTGAGCAGCGCCGCGAGCGCCACCCGACGACGCTGACCGCCGCTGAGGTCGCCGATGCGCGCCTCCCACGGCAGGTCGCGCAAGAGGCCCGCGATCACGTCGCGGGCACGGGCATCCCCCGCCCATTCGTGCTCGGCACGGTCGCCGACGACGGCTCGCGAGACGAGCTCATCGTCGGGCAGCTGATCGGACTGGTCAAGCATGCCGAGCGTCACGCCGCCACGGCGGGTCACCCGCCCCGAGTCCGCCTCCTGACGGCCGGCGAGGATGCGCAACAGCGTCGACTTGCCGTCGCCGTTGCGGCCGACGACGCCGATCCGGTCGCCCTCCTCGATGCCGACGGTGATGCTCTCGAAGACGACTTTGGTCGGATACTCGAGCGCGAGCTCCTCCGCGCCGAGCAGATGTGCCATGCCTTCGAGCCTAAGGTGTCGGCATGGAGGCGAAGTCCCCGGGCACGCGCATCGAGGTCGAGATCGTGCAGCTGCTCGCCTCTCCCGTGCACCGCTACGAGGGCAGGCCCGCCGACGGGCCGCGGTCGATCGACGGCTCCGAGCTGCGCGATTCGATCGAGCTGCGCGCCGGGCTGGGCGTCGTCGGAGATCGGCACTTCGCTCATCCGGCGCACCGTCAGGCGAGCGTGACGCTGCAGAGCGTCGAGGCGCTCGAGCACGTCGCGCGCGAGCTCGGCGTGCCGGTGCCGGGGCTCACCGAGACGCGGCGCAACGTCCTGCTGCGCGGCGTCGACGTGGATGCCCTGGTCGGCACCGACTTCACGCTCGACTCCGGCGCCGGGCCGATCCGCTTTCACGCGCACCGGCCGGCGAACCCGTGCGCCTGGATGAACGAGGCGATCGCGCCGGGGGCGCACCGGGCGCTGCTGCGCCGCGGCGGCATCCGCGCCGAACCGCTCACCGACGGCGCGCTCGCGCTCGGTCCCGCGATGCTCACGGTGCACGCGGCCGCCGCCTGAGCCCCGCCGCCCGAGCCCCGCCCCGCTCCGCATCCGCACCCGCACCCGCACCCGCACCCGCACCCGCACCCGCACCCGCACCCGCAGTGTGACGTTTCTCCGGAGAATCCGGTGCACGGCGCACCCGCACGCCCGTGTTTGTTGGGCTCGACGGCTCACCCGACGCGAAACCTCCGGAAAAACGTCACACTGCGCGCGGGCGCAGGCACGCGGAGCGCGGCGCGGGACGTGCTCAGTCGGCGATGATGCGGGCGCCGTGCACCGGGCCGGTGGCCCGCACCGCGTTCACCTGCGCCGCCGAGAGCGCCACCTGCAGCTCGAGCGCCGCGTCGAGGTCGGCGGCGAGGAACGCGACGGTCGGACCGGAGCCGGAGACGATGCCGGCGAGGGCGCCGTTGCGCTCCCCCAGCTCGAGCACGCTGCCGAGGCCCGGCTCCAGATGCAGCGCAGGGGCCTGCAGGTCGTTGTGCATGGCGGCGGCGAGCATGTGGGCATCGCCCGCGCGCAGCGCCTGCAGCACGTCGGTGTCGACACTCGGGCTCGGGTCAGCCGGAGAGATGTCGCGCGCGTGCCGTTCGCGGTGCGCGTCGAGCTCCTGATACACGGCAGGCGTCGAGAGCCCGAAGTCGGCGAGCGCCAGCACCCACTGGAAGCTTCCCGAGGCCAGCGCGGGTGAGAGCTCGTCGCCGCGGCCCGTGCCAATCGCCGTGCCGCCGGTCAGCGCGAACGGCACGTCGGCGCCGAGCCGACGGGCGAGCTCGTACATCTCGTCGCGCGGCAGCTCGGTTCCCCACAGCGCGTCACACGCGACGAGCGTCGCGGCGGCGTCGGCGGAGCCGCCACCCATGCCACCCGTGACGGGCACGTGCTTCTCGATCGCGATGTGCGCCCCACCGCGGTAGCCGGTCTTGGCGGCGAGCAGCCGCGCGGCCGTGATGGCGATGTTGGATCCGTCGAGCGGCACCCGGCCGAGTTCGACGCTGCCGGAGACGGAGACCGAGAAGTCGTCGGCAGGCGTCACGATGACGTCTTCGGAGAGCGACACCGCCTGGTAGGCGATCGCGACGTCGTGATAGCCGTCGTCCTGCAGCGCGCCGACCTTGAGAAAGACGTTGATCTTGCCGGGTGCGCGAACATGCACCCGACTCAGCTGCCCCCGAGACACCATGCCCCAACCCTAGTCGGGCCGCGCGTCACCCCTTCACGCGTGTGGATGCGTCCCCGCGCGGGCGATCGCCAGGAAGTCGGCGACGGTCAGCTGCTCGCCGCGCACGGTCGGCTCGACGCCGGCCGCCTCCAGCCGCGCGCTCGCCGCAGCCGAGCCGCCGAACAACTCCGCGAGAGCCTGTCGCATCATCTTCCGGCGCTGGCCGAACGCCGCGTCGATGATCTGGAACGTCGCGCGGCGCTCCTCCTCCGTGCCCGGGCGCTCGGCGCGCTCGAAGCCGACGAGGATGGAGTCGACGTTCGGCACCGGCCAGAAGATCTGCCGACTGACCTGACCCTGCGTGAACCAGCGCCCGCACCAGGCGGCCTTCGCCGACGGGGAGCCGTACACCTTCGACCCGGGGGTGGCGGCGAGACGCTGACCGACCTCCGCCTGCACCATGACGAGCGCGGTCTCCAGGCTCGGGAACGTCTCGAGCAGGTGCAGGAGCACCGGAACCGACACGTTGTACGGCAGGTTGGCGACAAGGCGCCGCGGTGCGGCGGGCAGCTCGGTCACGCGCAGCGCATCCGCGGTGATGACGACGAGCGGGGCGCCGGGCTGGAGCGTCTCGACCGTCGTCGGCAGCTGCGCGGCGAGCCGGGAGTCGATCTCGACCGCCGTCAGCCGAGCGCCGGCCTCCAGGATGCCGAGGGTCAGCGAGCCGAGCCCCGGACCGACCTCGAGCACCTCGTCGCCGGACTCGATCTTCGCCAGACGGACGATGCGCCGCACCGTGTTGGCGTCGACGACGAAGTTCTGGCCGAGCTTCTTGGTGGGTTGAACGTCCAGCAGCGTCGCGAGGTCGCGGATCTCGGCGGGACCGAGCAGGCTCACCGCGGACCCAGGTGGGGAAGGTCGATCGGCGTCGTCGGCGGCGCGAACGGTCCGGGCGGCGCGTCGACGGGCTCGTCGTCCCAGTGCCCGTAGACGAGCTCCGTGTTGGAGCTGATCTGCGCGGCGAGCATCGAGGCGTCCGTGCCCAGGTGGGCGGCCATCGCCCGCACGGTGTGCGGCATCAGGTAGGCGGAGTTCGGCCGACCGCGGAACGGCGTCGGCGTCAGATACGGGGCGTCGGTCTCGACGAGCAGGTTCGCCCGCGGCACGGCGGCGAGGGCGTCGCGCAGGTTCTGCGCGTTCTTGAACGTGACCGTGCCGGCGAACGAGAGGTACCAGCCGCGGCGCGCGACCAGCTCGGCGAACGCTGCGTCGCCGCTGAAGCAGTGGAAGACGACGCGGTCGGGGGCGCCGACCCGGTCGAGCACGCGCACGATGTCGAGGTGCGCGTCGCGGTCGTGGATCTGCAGCGCGAGACCGCGCTCTTTGGCGATCTCGATGTGCGCCTCGAAGGCGCGCACCTGGGCGGCTTTGCCCTCGTCGCTCTCGGTGCGGAAGTAGTCCAGCCCCGTCTCGCCGATCGCGCGCACGCGCGGCTTCGCGGCCAGTTCGGCGATGCCGGCGAGGTGGTCGTCGAGCTCACCGCGCTCGGCGAGCTCGGGCGCCTCATTCGGGTGGATCGCGACGGCAGCGAGCACCCGCGGCTCGCGGGCTGCCACCTCGGCGCTCCAGCGCGAGGTCTCCAGATCCGTGCCGACCTGCACGACCCCGCGCACGCCGACGCTGGAGGCGCGGTCGAGC
>NZ_DCMW01000022.1:0-73840 GCF_002321605.1 Microbacterium sp. UBA1612 | reverse complement strand
ACGACCGGTTGAACCCGGTCAATTCCGCAGCCGGAAGTTCCTGCGGGCTCTGGCCGCCCACCGCATGGTCGGATCGATGGGCCGCGTGGGCGCCGCCGGCGACAATGCCGCCATGGAGAGCTTTTTCAGCCTGCTGCAGAAGAACGTCCTCAACCGCCGCTCCTGGACCACCTGCGAGCAGCTCCGCCTCGCGATCGTGACCTGAATCGAACGCACCTACCACCGGCGCCGCAGGTAGGCCGCTCTTGGCCGTTTGACCCCCGTCGAATTCGAGACGATCATGAGCAAGTCCGTCGCCCTCGCGGCGTGACTAGAAACTGTCACCTATCCGTTCAGCAGCCCCCTCACTTTCGCGCTGGGGCTCCTCGACGCGATGAGCCCTGAGACGCCAGCGGTTAAGATCGGACGCTGTATCGAGTATCTGGGTCAGAGCTGCTCGCTGGGCTGCGGTGAGGACCATGGTGGGCACGTTAGCAACGAGGATGTGCACCCACCGAAAACGATCGATTTCGGTTGATCAAAGGCGGAGAGCATCGGGGCAAGGCTGGGTCCGCGACAACTCCGCTCGAAGGGCACAGCGACAGCACGACCCGGGCGCCTGGTCCTGGCGACGGCGCCTAGTGGCGCGACCTCTTAGTGTGGTGGCATGACGACGGCCGAGCCCCCTGGGGCGGACCAGCGGATGCGAGAGGAGCTCGGCGGCCGCATCGCGGCGCTGCGCAAGAGCAGGAGTATGACGCTCGTGGTTCTCGCCGCCAAGGCAAAGCTCTCGCAGCCCTTCCTGAGCCAGATCGAACGTGGGCGCGCCCGGCCGAGCATGCCCTCGCTCCACCGCATAGCCGCGGCTCTGGGCACGACGACGCCCGCACTGCTCTCCGATACCGGCGCCAATCCGGAAGACGACAGTCACTCCGGCAACGGCAGGGTCAGCCTCGTCAGAGTCAATGAGGGACGGATGGTCTCGCAAGTGGACGGGCAGGCGAAGTCGCTCGTGTTCGGCGCTCGCGCGATGTACCCCATGGAGTTTGTCACCCAGGTCACCGAGTTCGAGGACTTCTACGAGCATACCGGCGAAGAATTCATGTACGTGATCTCGGGCCAACTCGAAGTGGACCTGGCGGACGACGGACTCTTCATGCTCGGGCCCGGAGACACCCTCTACTTCGGCGGCGGCGTGCGCCACCGCTGGCGCACCGTCGGGGCATGGCCAGCGCGGGTGCTTGTGACGCAGGCCCAGCCAATCGCCGCGACAGCGAATATTTCGGAAATGCATATTTGACCCATCAGCCATCTCAACGGGCTGGCAACCATCGCGAAATATCAACGAAACATCTTCTCGTCAGTATTGCTCATATCAATATTGGAGGTGGAGATGACTGCGGCGGCCGTCGAATTCAGCGATGTCGGCGTGCGGTTTCCGAACGGAACGACGGCGTTGTCAAAGGTCGATCTGACGATCCAACCGGGCGAGTTCGTCACATTGCTCGGCCCGTCCGGCTGCGGCAAATCGACGCTTCTCCGCCTCGCATCGGGCCTCGAAAGCGCTACCTCGGGTGCCGCGACGGTGTCGACCGATCGCATCGGATATGTGTTCCAAGAGGCGACTCTGTTGCCTTGGCTCACCGTCGCCCGCAACGTCGCACTCCTAGCGGAACTCGATGGACTGCCCCAGCGAGAGGTCTCCTCACGCGTCGCTCGCACGCTGGAACTCGTCGGACTGCAGGATTTTTCACAGAACCGCCCTCATCAACTGTCCGGTGGTATGCGAATGCGAGCATCCCTCGCACGCTCGCTAGTACGCGACCCTGAGCTCTTCCTCTTCGACGAGCCATTCGGCGCCCTAGACGAGTTCACCCGGGAACGTCTCAACGACGACCTCCGCGCTCTGTGGCAACGCGAGCGGTTCACGGGAGTGTTCGTCACGCACTCGATAGCCGAGGCGATCTACATGGGCACACGCGTCGTCGTGATGGGCGCGCATCCCGGCCGCATCATCCGCGAATACGACGTCCCCTTCGGCGCTGAACGCGATGAGCACACACGATACTCAGCGGAGTTCGCCGCCCTCTCAAGCGAGATATCGGACGTCTTGAAGGGAGCGATGTCATGAGCCGGATGACCGCACGCGTACTCTTGCCCGTCGCGTTCGCCGCCGGCGTCGTGGCGATCTGGTACCTCATCAGCGGCCTGTTGCTCTCCCCCAGCCGTCGTTTCATCCTGCCGATGCCCCACGAGATCGTGGTCGTCGCCTTCCTCGACGGCAACAACCTCATGGATCTGTTGCGACCCCTCGCGGTGTCGGCAGGCGTCGCCCTCATCGGCCTGTTGATCGCGGCCGTCATCGGAATCGTCACCGCGACCCTCATGAGCCAGGCGAGGTGGGTCGAAACGACCCTGTACCCCTACGCTGTCGCACTGCAGAGCGTGCCGATTCTGGCGATCGTGCCGCTGATCGCGTTTGCCCTCGGCTACGGTTTCGGCAGCCGCATCCTCGTCGTCGTCCTGATCGCCCTGTTCCCGATCATCACGAACACGCTCTTCGGCCTGCAGTCGGTGTCTCCACAGATGCGCGATCTGTTCAAGATCACCCACAGCTCACGGTGGACCACGCTGCGCCGCCTCGAGTTTCCGGCCGCGCTGCCCGCGATCTTCACAGGTCTGCGGATCTCTGCAGGGATGGCCGTCGTCGGCGCCATCGTCGCCGATTTCTTCTTCCGACGCGGGCAGTCCGGAATCGGGCTGGCGATCGACACGTATCGCAATCTGCTCGATGGCGAGATGCTCTACGGCGCCATCATCCTCGCCTCCGCGCTCGGCCTCGTCGTCTTCTGGCTCTTCGGCCTGCTTTCGAAGCTCGCCGTCGGCGCCTGGCATCAGCCCGACCGCCGCTGACCCACGCTCCAACCACGACCAGCACCACCCGACTCACGAACCCGGAGGACCCATGCCCATTCGCAGAATCTCCCTCGCCGCGACCGGCGTCTTCGCACTCACCGCCTTCAGCCTCGCGGGCTGCGCATCTTCGACGCCGACGGCTGCGGAGGCAGAGTCGGCCGGCGGCGACGGCGCGCTGAGCGCGTGCCCGAGCACCGTCGTGTTGCAGACGAACTGGTACCCCGAGCCCGAACACTCCGCCGCCTATGCGATGATCGACCCGGCCGACGCCACGATCGACGCGGACGCCGGAGTGTATTCCGGACCCGCCATCGCCGATGACAACGTCACGATCGAGGTGCGAAGCGGTGGCCCCTTCATCGGCTTCCAGCAGTCAACGGCGGTGCTCTACTCAGACGACTCGATCATGCTCGCCATGATCGACACCGACGAGTCGGTCAAGCTCTCCGAGAGCCAGCCGACGCAGGCCGTCTACACCCCGCTGCAAGTGAACCCTCAGATTCTGCTGTGGGATCCCGAGCGGTATTCGTTCGACTCGATCTCCGATATCGGTGACGCCGACGCGACTGTGCTCTATTTCCAGGGCGCGACCTACATGGACTACCTGCTGGCTGAGGGCGACGTGCGCCCCGATCAGGTCGACGGCTCGTTCGACGGCTCGGTGACCCGGCTCGTGGCGGGCGAGCCCGTCGTGATGCAGGGCTACATCACGCAGGAGCCCTATCGCCTCATGGTCGACTACCCCGACTACGGACGCGAGGTCGATTCTTTCCTGATCGCCGACTCCGGATACGACATCTACCCCGCGGCATGGTCAGCCAAGCCCGATGTCGTCGAGGCGCAGGCGGACTGTCTCGCCCAGCTGATTCCCGCTATGCAGCAGGCGCAGGTGGACTACATGAACGACCCGACAGCGGTCAACCAGGCCATCTCCGACTACCTCATCGAGATGGACCAGTTCTTCCAGATCACCCCCGAGATGGCGAGCGAGGTGCACAGCGTCATGCTGAACGAGGGGATCGTCACCGACGGCACGGACGGCGTTTTCGGCTCGTTCGACCCCGCTCGGATGGAGCGGATGACCGAACTGCTGACTGGAGTCTTCAGCGAGACCGGCGTGGAGATCGCCGCCGACCTCACCCCCGACGACATCTATACAAACGAGTTCCTCGACCCGTCGATCACGCTCGACTAGCGAGTGAGGGGGCGGCGCGGCCGTCCCCTCACCGTCACCACCCGCTTCGATTCAAAGGCGTCACCATGATCATCTCGCGCATCTCCGCGCTGCCCGCACGACTCAGCACCGACTACGCGCGGATGTCCCTCTTCTTCGTCCGCGTCGAGACGACCGACGGCGTCGTCGGTTGGGGCGAGAGCTGCGACAGCTTCGGCGTCTCGTACCCGACGGTGCTCGAACGCATCGTCGACGACGTGTGGGGGCCTGCGGTAATCGGCCATCCCCTCGATTCGGCACCCGCCCGCCTTGCAGCAGTACGTTCGGCCACGGCACGCACGCTCGGCTCGACCTACGCGTCGGCTCAGGCGCTGAGCGCACTGGAAATCGCCATCGCCGATGCTGCCGGCAAACAACACGGTCGCAGCGCCGCACCCGCACCGCGGCTTCGTGATCATGTCGAGGTGTACGCGGGCAACAGCCATTTCCTGGAATCCCGCGCCGCGTCAGCTCACTTCGAACTGCTCGCTCCGCTGCTCGAGCGCGGCGTGCGCAAGGTGAAGATGCGCATCGGGCCGGCTTGGCGGGATGCGATGCGCATACTGAGAGACCTGCGTCCGCTGCTCCCGGTCGAGACAGACATCATGGTCGACGGCAGCGAGCTGTTCAGCGTGGGCGAAGCGATGGAGATGGCACTGGTGCTGGCCGACCTTCGCGTGTCCTGGTTCGAAGAGCCTGTGCCCAGCACGCAACACGCAGCGATCTCGCGGATCGCCGGCGCGTCCCCGGTCCCGATCGCCTACGGGGAGCACCTCTTCAGCACCGCGCAGGCGCTCGATGCGCTGCAGTCGAGCGCAATCTCCGTCATTCAACCCGATGCGTCGATCTGTGGCGGGCTGACGGAAGCGCATCGAATGGGAACAGCGGCCGCATCCCGCGGGGCCCGCGTCGTCATGCACTTGCACGGCAGCCCCGTGACGATCGCCGCGAATGCGCTCGTCGCGGGAGGGCTGCCGGGCGTCGACCTCATCGAGTATCCCTTCCATCTGTCCCCCATGCTCGAGCGGGTCGCCCCCGCCGCAGGCTTCGGGATCGCCTCGATCGAGGACGGCAGGATCGCAATTCCGGACAGCCCGGGGCTCGGCATCGACGTCGACGAAGAGGTACTCATGGAAGGACACCGCACGTATGTCGACGCGTGATCGCAACTCAACGCCGCAACGCGTTCTCGTCACCGGCGCAAGAGGAAAGGTCGGCGCTGCGACCGTTGCCGCGCTCGCCGGGGCCGGACACGAGGTCATCGCCACCGATCTGGGTCGCCCGACGTATGACGCCGACGGGTCGAACGTGAGATATGTTCAGGCCGATCTCACCCAGCCCGGCGACGCCTTCGCCATCGTTCGCGACGTTGACGCGGTCGTCCACGCCGCAGGAATTCCGGAACCGACCCGCAACGTCGCGCACACGGTCTTCCTCACGAACGTCGCGGCAACGTTCGCCGTGCTCGAGGCGGCGACGGCGAACCGCGTCCCCCGCGTCGTGAACCTCAGCAGCGATTCGGTCACCGGGATGACCTGGGCGCATGCGCCGTTCGAGGGGCTGCGTTGCCCCATCGACGAGACGCATCCGGAACTCGCGCACGACGCGTACGGTCTCTCGAAGCGAGTGGGAGAGATGCTCTGCGAGGCGTTTGTCACGCGCACGGGTGGATCCGCCGTCTCGGTACGTCCGACGTGGGTGTTGACAGCCGACACCTACGCATCGAATCTCCGCCCGTTCTTCGACGACCCCGATCTCACGAGCGCGGTCTTCTGGTCGTACATCGATGTCGACGATCTCGCCGATCTGCTCCTCGCGTGCGTCGAGAGGCCGAACGGCGGCCACGAAACGGTTTTCGCCGCCGCCGCGGACAACATCGGCGGGCGCGACCTCGCCAAGGAGATGACACGGCTGCATCCCGGTGTCCCGGTCGCCCCGCTGTCGCGGACGGATGCCTCGGGAATCGACTCAGGTAAGGCCGAGGCCCTGTTCGGATGGTCGCCGCGCCGTTCCTGGCGCAATTACCTCGACGACAAGGGCAATCCGCTCGCGGCGGAGGCGACGTCGTGATGCCCACGGACCGAAGCCTCACAGTTGCAACCGGGCTCGATGCGTTCGTCAGTGACGCGCTCAGCGGCACCGGCCTGACACGGGAGGGGTTCTGGTCGGGGCTGGAAAGCATCTTCGAGGCCGTCACGCCACGCATCCACGGTCTGCTCGCCGAACGGGCTCGTCTGCAGCACCGGCTCGATGCGTGGCATGCCGCGCACCCGGGTCGCGCTGGCAGCCAGGAGTACACGGCGTTCTTGCGAGACATCGGCTACCTCGTGCCCGACCGCGACCCGAGCGTCACGACGGCGAACGCGGCTCCCGAGCTCGCGGCACAGTGCGGCCCTCAGCTCGTCGTCCCGGTCACGAACGCTCGATACGCGATCAACGCCGTGAATGCGCGGTGGGTTTCCCTGTACGACTCGATATACGGAACCGACGCCCTCATCCCGCAGGAGCAGATCTCCGATCGCCCGGCGACAGTCGTGCGAACCGTGCGCGAGCTTCTGGACCATCACGTACCACTCGAAACCGGCAGTCACGCCGACACCACCGGATTCTCGGTCGTCGATGGCGCTCTCATCGTGCACGCCAGGGGCGCGCGCACGGGGCTCCTGGCGCCGGAGGGCTTCGTCGGCTTCTCGGGCGAACCAGAACAGCCGACGATGATCGCACTGCAGCACAACGGGCTGCGTCTTCTCGTCGACATCGATCGGTCGACGAGCCCCGGCGCCGTCGACGCCGCGGGTATCTCGGATGTTCGTATCGAGGCGGCTCCCACCACGATCGTCGATCTCGAGGACTCCGTCGCGGTCGTCGATGCCGACGACAAGGTGCTCGCCTACCGCAACTGGTGGGGACTGTGCCGCGGCGACCTCACCGCGCGGTTCCTCAAGGCCGGCTCCGTCATCGACAGGAGCCTCGCCCCGCCCATCGTGCTGAGAACGCCCGGTGGTGCACTGACCCAGCTGCCCGGCCGCTCTCACATGCTCGTCCGCGGCGTCGGGCTCCACATGACCACCGACGCGGTGCTGGACGCCGACGGGCAGCCGGTGCCGGAGGGCATCCTCGACATCGCGATCACGGCACTGTGCGCGACCCTCGCCAGCCGCGGCGGCCGAACCGAACAAACCCTCGCCGTCGTTGTGCCGAAACTCCATGGCCCCACCGAAGTCGCGCTCGCTGTCGAGGTGTTCGCACGCGTGGAAGCGCTCCTCGGCTTGCGCGAGCACACTCTGCTGCTCGGCCTCATGGATGAGGAGCGCCGAACATCGGCGAACCTCGGTGCGTGCATCGCTGCGGCCTCCGATCGTGTCGTGTTCATCAACACCGGGTTCCTCGACAGATCGGGCGACGAGATCCGCAGCGTCATGAACGCGGGAGTCGTTCCCGGTCGGGATAGCTTGCGCAGTGCAGCATGGATGGCTTCGTACGAATCGCGCAACGTTGCGGCCGGGCTGCGGGCCGGGCTCGCGGGCCGCGGTCAGATCGGTAAGGGCATGTGGGCTCAACCCGACGAGATGGGCCGAATGATGACGGAGAAGATCGCGCACCCAACCGCCGGCGCCAGCACCGCGTGGGTCCCGTCCCCCACGGCCGCCGCCCTGCACGCGCTGCACTATTGGGATGTCGACGTGCGCTCACGTCAGCGTAAATTGGTCGTTGAGAGCACCGGGGGCGACGACCTCTCGGCCTTGCTGACCGCCTCCGTCGTCGACCCCGCCGACCTTTCTACCGAGTACGTGCAGCGCGAGCTCGACAACAACGTGCAGGCCATCCTCGGCTACGTGTCCCGCTGGGTCGACCAGGGCATCGGCTGCTCCACGGTCCCCGACGTCGATGGCGTCGGACGAATGGAGGATCGAGCGACGCTACGGATCTCGAGTCAGCTCGTCGCGAACTGGCTCCACCACGATCTCGTGAGCCCGGCGCAGGTCGACGAGGCGCTCGACCGAATGGCCCGCCTCGTCGACAACCAGTCAGCGAATGAACCCGCACACGTGCCATTGGACTCGGATTCGTATGCCTTCCGCGCGGCGCGAAGCCTCATCTTCGAATGGGCCGACCATCCGAACGGGTACACCGAAACCGCGCTTCATCGCTTCCGCCGACTCGCGAAATGCAGAGCGCGGATGGCGCGGGTCCGAGCTGAGCGATGATGACGCGCGCCACCCACGTCGCTGAGTGAAAGCGGAGTACCGTGCACCTACTACCCTGGCGATCACCGGGGGGCGGGTGGTTGACCCGAGCGGTCGATCGATGACGCCGATCAGCGGAGCGCTTGGTCTCTTCAGCCCCGCGCGATCACGACCGCGCAGGCAGTCAGCACCGCAGACACCGGCGTCATCACGATGCGTTCCGGTCGGCTCCTCGATATGGCGTTCAGCAGCACGCCGATGCCGAAGTATGCGAACAGCACCCAGGTCGCCACCTGTGAGACGGCGCCGGCATCGCCGAGTGCTCCGGCCCGCCGCAGGAGGAGCGCGGCGAATGCCGCGTAGAGGACGACCGACACCGAGCCGCCATCAGCCTCGCCGCCACGCTGATCTGGATCAAATCAGACTTGATCAACACGGCCTAGGTGGTCCGTGGGGGGTGAACGGCTCACCGTGGGGGTATGCGCCCCGCGCTAGTCACCCGGAATCGTCTCGAATGGAAGCGGACCGGCGCACGCCGTTGTGCATCAACGACGTACGTCGGTCCCGGATTCGCGCTACGGGCCGGGCGATCGCGCGCCGGATTGATCCGGTGCAGGACCGGCTAGGCGCCGACTGCCGTGTCGACAAGTTTCCCGTCGACGAGGTGGACGACACCGTGCATGCGGGGGAGGTGGACGAGGTCGTGGGTGACGAGCAGTGTGGACGTGTTCAGCTGGTCGGTGAGTTGCAGAATCAGCTCAATGATGCTGGCTCCGCGCTCCTGGTCGAGGGCGCTGGTGGGCTCATCAACGAGGAGCACGCTGGGGTCGTTCATCAGGGCCCGGGCAATGTTCACGCGCTGCCGCTGCCCGCCGGAGAGCTGGTGCGGCCGCTTGTCGCGCTGGTCGGCGAGGCCCACCGCATCGAGGAGCTCACCGGCTCGCGCGGTTGCTTTCGCGCGGTGGCGGCGGGAGTGTGGGGCGCCGAGCTCGTTCATGACGGCGAGCTGTTCCATCGCGGTGAGGGAGGGGACGAGGTTGGACTGCTGGAACACGATGCCGATCTTGTCGCGGCGCAGCTCGGTCGCAGCTTTTGGGTCGAGGCGTGTGGCGTCGATGTCGTCGATCAGGACGGTGCCGGAGTCGGGCCGGATGAGGGTAGCGGCGACGGCGAGGAGGCTGGATTTGCCGGAGCCGCTGGGCCCGGTGATGCCGGTGACCGTTCCGGGGTGCGCGGTGAGGGTGACGTGGTTGACAGCGGTGACGCGGGCGTCTCCGTCGGGGAAGGTGAGGTGGATGTTGTCGAGGCGGATCATCGGTTGCTCCCGAGGGCGGTGAGGGGGTCGGCGGAGGTGACGGATCGGAGGGCGAACGCGGCCCCGGCGAGACCGAGAGCGATCATGATCACCCCGGGCAGGAGGGTCGTGATCGGGCTGAGCAGGAACGGCAGTGCGGTGCCTGCGAGGGCTCCGAAGAGGGCGACGAGCCCGAGCCCGACACCGATGCCGAGAAGGAGCACGATGAGGGCTTGCCCAAGGGCGTCTCGGACGAGGGAGCGGGTGCTGGCACCAAGTGCTTTCAGGACCGCGATATCGCCCTTGCGTTGCATGGTCCAGACGGTGAAGAACGCGCCGATGACCAGCCCGGAGATGCCGAACAGCATCGCCACCATCAGAAGAAGCGACCCGATTTCGGAGCGGAACGCGCTTAGCGCGGTGAGCGACCCGAGAACGCTCTCGGACACGGTCTGGTGGGCGGTGTCCGCAGCATCCCAGTCCGGGCTCCCGGAGACGGCAAGCACGGTTGCGTAGGCGTCGGGGTTGCCGGTGGCCGCGGAGTATGCCTGCCAGTCGGTCAGGGTCATCTCGACGACCGGGGTGTGGCTGTACCAGGCGTCACCGGCGATGGTGTCGACGGTGAAGGGCGTGCCGGCGATGGTGACCGTGTCACCTGCTGTGACATTGAGGGCGTCAGCGGCGGGTGTGGAGAGGCCGAGCTTCCCGTCAGCGGTCGGGGCGGTGTCGTTGAATCCGGGCTGGACGCCGAACACGGCGATCGCGGTGCGGGTGTCACCGGCTTCACCGCGGGTTTGGCTGATCCCGATCGGCTGAGCCGCGGTCACCCCGGCCGTGGAGGCCCAGTCGGTGGCCTGCTGCTCGGTGATCACCGAATCAGAGAAGCTCGCTCCGGGCTCGCCAGAAGACGGCGCGGAGAACACGACCCGATCGCCGGGGATCGCGAGAACAGCGGAGATGTTCTGGATTGCGAGCCCACCGGTGAGGCCGCTGAGGAAGCCCACGAGCACGGTGATGAGCCCGACGACGGAACCGATGAGAAGGAATCGCCCTCGGGCGAAACGCAGATCGCGCAAGGCGACGAACATGGTGTGGTCCTTTCCGGTGACCGGCTGATCTGTGACATCACCACTGTCCCGCCGGGGAGGGGAGTGAGGCATCGGTCCTCGGCACGGCTGCGGAGCATCAAACGAAGGACGGGGGAGTGGACCTTTCGGATGATTCGCGGTCCAGGGCCGGGACATAAAATTCGGGCATGCCTCACTCCGTGCTGACACCCGTGTTCGCGGGCCTGCGCACGGGCCTGCATGTGCTCTTCGTTGCGCTCATCGCGTTGATCATCGGACGGGCGATCCTCGCCCCCGCGGACGCCAGCGCGGCCGTGATCGGTCTCGCTCTGCTCACGCTCGCCACCTACGGGTCCGGTGCCTATCTGGCCCGCCGCTCCCGGGGACGCGCGGCGCGGCTGATCTGGCTGGTCGCGTTGACCCTGGAATGGGTCGTGCTGATGTGGCTGATCCCCGAGGCCGCGTACCTGGTGTTCCCGCTGTTCTTCCTCTACCTGCACCTACTCGGTGCGGGGTGGGGATCCGCGGCGATCGTGGCCGCGACGGCCGTGGCGATCACCGCGTTGGGAGCACACGGAGGGTGGAGCATCGGCGGTGTCGTCGGCCCGATCGTCGGAGCCGGGGTCGCCCTGCTGATCGGGTTGGGGTATCAGGCGTTGGCAAGGGAAGCTGCCGAACGCGAAGCTCTGATGCAGGAACTCCTCGCTACCCGTGGCCAACTCGCGGCGATCGAACACGAATCCGGGGTGCTCGCCGAACGAGCCCGCCTCGCCAAAGAGATCCACGACACCCTCGCCCAAGGACTTTCCAGTATCCAGATGCTTCTGTACGCGGCCGAACGCGCAGACCCCGACCGGCCCGGCGTCGAACACATCCGGCTTGCCCGGGAAACCGCCGCCACGAACCTCGCCGACGCACGCCGATTCATCCGCGAGCTCACACCGCCCGACCTCGACAGCCACGGCCTCGGCGGCGCCCTCCGACGCCTCGCCAAGGGCCAGTGGTCCAACCAAGGACTCACCGTCCATGTGCGAGTGTCCGACACGATCGAGCTGCCCATGCATCTGCAGACGGCGCTGCTGCGCATCGCGCAAGGCGCGATCGCCAACGTGCTCCAACACGCAGAGGCCGCCACAGCGACCATCACTCTCGCCACGACCCCGGACGAGCTCGTCTTCACCGTGAGCGACGACGGCATCGGATTCGACCCCAGCTCGCCCGCAACCCGCCACGGCAAATCCGACTCTTTCGGCCTGCAGGCCACCCACGAACGCGTGCAACAGCTCGGCGGCACCCTCCTGGTGGACTCCACACCCGGCCACGGAACGACCCTCACCGTGACTCTCAGCCCAGTGAGAGCCGCATGATCCGCCTCGTCATCGCCGATGACCACCCCATCGTCCGCGCCGGCCTCACCGCACTGTTCGATCAAGAAGCGGACCTCACCGTTGTCGCGGAAGCCGCGACCCCCGAAGAAGCCATCGCCGCGGCACAACGCGAGAACCCCGACGTTGTCCTGATGGACCTCCAGTTCGGGAACAGCGCCGAAACCGGTGCCGATGCCACCCGCCACATCCGCGCCCTCGATGCCGCCCCCTACGTGCTCGTCCTTACCAACTACGACTCCGACGCCGACATCCTCGGCGCCGTCGAAGCCGGCGCCAGCGGATACCTGCTCAAAGACGCGCCCCCACACGAACTCGTCACCGCCGTCCACGCCGCCGCCGCCGGCGAATCCGCACTCGCCCCCGTCATCGCCTCCCGACTGCTGGGTCGCATGCGATCCCCACAGATCAGCCTCAGCTCCCGCGAAATCGAAGTCCTCGAACGCGTCGCCGACGGCCGCTCCAACGCCGAGATCGCCACCGACCTCTACGTCAGCGAACCCACCGTGAAATCCCACCTCGCCCACATCTTCACCAAACTCGATGTCACCTCCCGCACGTCCGCGGTGTCAGCCGCCCGGCGGCGCGGCATCCTCCGCTGAACCGCGCCCCGGACACTGCGACAAAGCTGCACCCCTAGTGGCACGATGAGCAAGTGCCGGAGGACGTATCAACTAGCGGAACAACGCAGCCACTCGTTGTCGCATGTGATGAGTCAGGGAACGACGGGGGAAACCTCCTCGCGGGAAGCTCCCCTGTCTTCGTCCACGCGAGCGTAAGTGTGAGCAAGGCAAAGGCTGCCGAGATCATGGCGGAGGTCCGAACACGAACGCGAAGTGAGGTGGGGTCGATGGTGGAGCTGGCGAGGATTTCGCCGCTGCTGCGGGCGCTGATGATGGCGTGGTCGTTGTGGATCAGGACGATGATCTCGGTGCGGGCGTGGGCTCTGCGGACGACCACCGCCTCCAGCTGACGCCACGGAACCGGTCAGGCGTCGTGAAAGAGTTCGCGCTGCTAGCGTGAGTGCGGGAACGGGTGGGGGAGCGCACATGTCGGTTGGACTTCTGGCCGTCGTCGACGACATCCTGAGCGCGGCGCTGAAGGCGAGCGCGAAGACGGCCGGGGTGGTCATCGACGATGCCGCCGTCACGCCGCAGTACGTGCAGGGAATCACGCCGGCGCGCGAACTGCCCGTCGTGTGGAAGATCGCGCTCGGGAGCCTCGTCAACAAGTTCGTGATCATCATCCCGATCGCGCTCGTGCTGACCGCGTTCGCTCCGTGGGTGCTTCCGTACCTGTTGATCCTCGGTGGGGGTTTCCTATGCTTCGAGGGTGCGGAGAAGGTGCTGGAGTGGTTCGGCCTGCATCATGGTCCGGCAGAGGACGGCCCTCGAGACGAGGGCAAGCTCGTCTTCGGGGCGGTGCGCACCGACCTCATCCTCAGCACCGAGATCATGCTCATCGCCTTGACGAGCCTCGATCCGGGCTTGGACATCTGGATGACGCTCGGAGCCCTGCTCGTGATCGGGCTGGCGATGACGGCGCTCGTCTACGGCGCTGTCGCGCTCCTGGTGAAGATCGACGACATCGGTCTTCGTCTGATGAAGAGCCCGAAGCGGGGGATGCGGCGCACCGGGGCACGCGTGGTCGCATCCATGCCGACGGTTTTTCGTGTGATCGGCATCATCGGCACCGTCGCGATGCTGTGGGTCGGTGGACATCTGCTCATCGAGAACCTGGGTGAGACGTTCTGGAGCGGCCCGCATGACCTGGTTCACGCGGCGACTCATCTCATCGAGGGCGCCGGCGTCGTCGTGGTCTGGATCGCGGAGACCGCGATGTCGGCTGTCTTCGGGCTGGCCGTCGGTCTCGTGATCGCCGGCATCGTGTTGGCCGTCTCCCGCCTCCGACGGCGCGAGCCGGTTCACCCCGACTGACCCGGTCCCGAGTCGGGCGGGCCCGTCACACCCGTCGGTACGTGGCGGTGACCGGGCAGTCGAACGGGTCGCGAGCGGCGAGCCCGACGCGGTTGAGGTAGGCGATGACGATCCCATAGGAGCGCCACAGCGTTGTCTCGGTGTAGGGCACCTCGAGCGTGCGACAGTGCTCGCGCACGATCTGGCGTGCCCGTGCGAGGTGCGGTCGCGGCATGTTGGGGAACAGGTGGTGCTCGACCTGATAGTTCAGGCCGCCCATGAGCCAGGTCGCCCACCACCCGCCGGAGACGTTTCGCGAGGTGCGCACCTGCTTGCTGAAGAAGTCGAGTTTGGCGTCCGCGTCGATCACCGGCATGCCCTTGTGGTTCGGTGCGAACGAGGCGCCCATGTAGATGCCGAACACCGCGAGCTGTACCCCGAGGAAGGCGAACGCCATCCCGATCGGCAGAAAGACGAACACCGGCGTCCAGATGAGGGCGAATCGCGTGAGGAGGAGGGCGATCTCCCACCCGCGTTGGAAGGGCCCGTGACGAGGATCTGACGGTGCGCGGCCTCGTGAGCCAGGAAAGCGACCTGTGTGAAGAGGATGCCGAGTGCTCCGGCGGTGAGCAGCTGGAACCAGCTGTCGCCGAGAAGGATGAATCCGGTGATGCAGCCCCCGAGCGCGAGCGCCAGCGCGATCCCGACGAAGCCGTAGAACCAGCGTGTTCGACCGAGGAGCCTGCTCTCGCGCACGACCTGCGACCCGTCGGTGTACGCGCGTGCGATCGGGGGAAGTCGGCGGTGCGGGCGTACGTCTGCCTGACGGGTCTCAGACGGGATGCAGCGGTGGAGGAGATGTCCCTACCTGCGTTTCGATCGCGACCGTGTCGGCCGATGAAGCCAACGGCGGTCGCCGAACGCTGAGGGGAACGCTACGGGGTGTCGTATCCGGGCGGCGGAATACGGCGGTACTCCCAGGTGCCGGTCAGGCTCTGCCGACGACACCCGGGATGGCGTGCCGTCAGAGGGGACGGATGTTCGCGGCCTGCATGCCCTTGGGCCCGCGCTCCGCGTCGAACTCGACCTTCTGGTCCTCTCGCAGTTCCTTGAACCCGTTGCCGGTGATCGCACTGTAGTGCGCGAACAGATCGGCGGAACCATCGTCGGGGGCGATGAAGCCGTATCCCTTGTCGGCGTTGAACCATTTCACGGTGCCAGTGGCCATCGTGTTCTTCCTTCTCGTGTGCCGGCCGCGTGAGCGGCCGAGGATGTGCGGCCTCCGAGTGAGACCGCGACGGGTGTGGTGGGTGGTCGTGGGTCGTCGCGTGGGGGGCGCAGCGGATGCGGCGACGGCAGCGCGGGCGAGAGGCTCGCTGGGGTAACATCCGAGGTCGTCGCCCCGGGCGTTCTGCGCTTCGTATCGCCCGCCGGACGACGAGGCGACGAAGCCGGCGTACTCGCCGGACTGCGTGGCGACGTGGACGTCGTCATCGGCTTGCGCCCAAGACAGGACGGGTGTGGACAGAGGGGCCGCGAGCGCGGCAGAAGAAGAGGACAAGAGAGCTTTCGACGAGTGCGACGGCCAGGGATTCGGGGAATCCGCGGAGAGAACGTCAACCTGCGCTGGTGCGTCGGTGGCGTCGCGAGAACAAGATGAGTGGCCCGATGGGGCTGTTCAGTCTATCAGTTCGATGGCCGTTGGCAGCACGGTCAGCTCGCCCGGTGCAATGATCGCCGTCAATTACGCGCTGGCGGCAGCGAGTCGGGTCCGCGCACCCCGCTATGACGATCGGGAGTGACCTCACGCAGGGGGCGGTCGACGACCGAGCGCGCTTTGCCCAGCGCCTCGGTGAACTCCGCCTCCGCGGTGGAGCCGATGATGATGCCCCCGCCCACGTCGAGGCGATAGTGGCCGTCTGAACCCCAGAGAGTGCGGATGATGACCGAGAAATCGGCCTGCCGGGCGTCGAACCAGCCGATCGCGCCGGCGTAGAGGTGCCGGTCCTCGCGCTCGACCTCGCGGATCAGCTCCATCGTGCGCCGCTTCGGCGCCCCGGTCATGGAGCCGGCGGGGAAGACGGCCCGAAGCGCGTCGACCGGGGTCGTTCCCTCCTGCAGGGAGCCTTCGACGACCGTGACGAGCTGATGCACACCGCGGTAGGACTCCACGCCCATGAGCTGGGTGACGGCGACCGATCCGCGTCGGCACACCCGGCCGAGGTCGTTGCGGACGAGGTCGGTGATCATCAGGTTCTCGCGGCGGAACTTCTCATCCGTGGCCAGGCGCCACCGGGCCAGGGCGTCGCGCTCGGGATCCGCGTCGCGGGGGAGCGTGCCCTTGATGGGGCGCACCTCCGCACGCCCGTCGGCTCCCACGCGCAGCATCCGCTCCGGGGATGCCGACAGCACGACGTGCTCGTCGTGCCGCAGGTACGCCGCATAGGGCGCGGGGCTGCGCGCGCGCAGCGCGAGGTAGTGATCCAGCGGGTCTCCCGGGATCGTGTAGCGCAGAGGGAACGTGAGCACGGCCTCATACGTGTCGCCCGCCCGGAGGGCTTCGTCGAGGCGGTCGAACGCCCGCACGTACGCAGCCCACGGCGAGTCGGTCTCCGCGACGATGGGCCCGAGTTCGGTTTCGGGATGCGGGGCGTCCGCAGCCGCATCCAGCAGCGCCCGCACGCCGTCCGACCGTGCCACCGAGCTCGCGCCGTAACGGACCGTGCGCTCGAGGTGATCGAAGACCACGACGCGATCGACGCGCAGGAAGAAGCCGTCTGTCGGTGAACCCACCTCCGTCGATTCGAGGATCTCCTGGGTGTCGTAGCCGGCGGCGCCGACCCAGGATCCCATCGAGGGGATGCCGGAATCCTCGCCGTGACTGTCCGCGCCGAGCTCGCGCAGGCGGCCGAGGAAGTCGCGTCGAGGGACGGCTCGGGCGCCTGGTGTCTCATGTTCGGGTCCACCGACGACGACGCTCGTGTCGTCGTCGTCGAGGTAGCCCATGACGGAGTAGCGCCCTGACCAGTCGCGGCGATCGGCACTGTCGAGCCAGAAGGCGCGCCGGCGCCCGCGGAGCATCACGGGCGCAAGGTCGACCGGCTCGACCCACCGGGGATACCGCACCAGGGATTCCGGCTCGGTTGCGCTCGGGGGGCCCGGCGCCGCGCGAGGGGCCTCGGCGCCGTCGGGTGGTACGCCGGCTCGCGCGAGGAAGTTCGCGATCATCCGTGCGCCGTCCTCGGTGAGGACCGATTCGGGGTGGAACTGCATGCCCACATGGGGGAGTTCCCGGTGCTCGACGGCCATGACGAGCCCGTCGGGTGTGCGCGCGGTCACACGGAGCATCCCCGGCACGTCGCGGGAGGCGAGCGAGTGGTAGCGCACGACGTGCACGTCGTCGTGAACGCCGCGGAAGAGGCCCGTCCCGTCGTGTTCGAGACGGCTGAGCACGCCGTGGGCCGGTTCGACCCGCTCGACGCTGCCGCCGTGCGCCGCGACGAGACCCTGATGGCCGAGGCATACGCCGAGGATCGCGCGCTCCCGCCGTCGGAAGAGGGCCAGGCATCGTCCGAAGTGGGGCTCCGTCAACGGGTGCCCGGGGCCGGGGGAGACGATGATGGCCGCGTATGCGGACTCGTCGTCGACGTCGAAGTCGTCGATGGCGACGACGTCGGGTCGCATCCCCGTCAGGCGGTCGACGAGCTGAACGAGATTGAACGTGTAGGAGTCGTGGTTGTCGACGATGAGGACGGGCGCACGGCCGTCGTCGCCGGTCATGAGGACGGCGTCGGTGAACTCGCCTGATCCCGAGCCTCGAGGCGGACGACCACCGACTTGGAGGTCGGCGTGTTGCTCACGTCGGCGACGGACTCGAGGGGAACCAGCACATTCGTCTCAGGATAGTAGGCCGCGGCGTTCCGCCGCGGCGTGGCGTAGGGGACGATGCGGAACGCCTCTGCGCGGCGCTCGCGCACGGAGCCGTCGGGTGCCGTCCACTCGGAGACGAGATCGACCATGTCCCCGTCGGCGAAGCCCATCTCCGCCACATCCTCGGGATGGATGAGAACAATGCGTCGGCCGCCGTAGACGCCGCGATAGCGGTCGTCCTTGCCGTAGATCGTGGTGTTGTACTGATCGTGTGAGCGGAGAGTCTGCAGCAGGAGACGCCCCGGGGGGATGCGGGGGTACTCGAGCCGGTTGGCGGTGAAACGCGCCTTACCGTCGACCGTCGCGAACCGGCGAGCATCGCGCGGGCCGTTCGGCAGGAAGAAGCTGCGGCCTTTCTGAATGCGTTCCTCATACCGCTCGAAGCCGGGGACGACCTTCGCGATATGCGCACGGATCAGCGCATAGTCGGACTCCATGGCGGCCCAGTCGGCGCGCGGAGTCACCTCCGATCCGGCCCCGTCGGCCTCGAACACGGCCGCGCACAGCCTCGCGAGGATCGCCACCTCGCTCAGAAGTTCCTTCGACGGGGGTGCGAGTCGGCCGCGCGACGCGTGCACCGCGCCCATCGAGTCCTCTACCGTGACGCGCTGATCGCGACCGCCGCGGCGGTCGCCGTCGGTGCGGCCGAGCGTGGGAAGGATGAGCGCTCGGCGGCCGGTCACCGCGTGGGATCGGTTGAGCTTGGTGGACACCTGCACCGTCAAGCCCACGCGGGTCATCGCCTCCTCGACGACGCCGGTGTCCGGGGTGGCGGAGACGAAGTTGCCGCCCATGCACATGAAGACGTCCACGCGCCCGTCCCGCATCGCGCGGATGGCCTCGACCGTGTCGTACCCGTGCTCACGGGGCGGGGAGATCGAGAACTCCTCGCCCAGCGCGCGGAGGAAGTCTTCCGAGGGCTTCTCGTAGATCCCCATGGTGCGATCGCCCTGCACATTGGAGTGCCCGCGCACGGGGCACACGCCGGCGCCGGGGCGGCCGATGTTCCCCTGCAGGAGGAGGACGTTGACGACGTCGCGCAGCGTCGCGACGGAATGCTTGTGCTGGGTCAGCCCCATCGCCCAGCACACGATCGTCGCCCGCGACGTGCGCACCGCCTCGCCGACGCGTCGGATCTCGTCTTCGGCGAGGCCGCTGCCGACCTCGAGGTCGGTCCACGAGGCGTCCTCGATGAGCGCGCGGAAGGCGTCGATCCCGCTCGTGTGAGTCGCGATGAACTCGTGATCGAGCATGCCGCCGGTGGCACTCTCGGCCTCGAGGAGATGTTTGGCGATGCCGTGGAAGAGCGCCTGGTCGCCGCCGAGTCGCACCTGGACGAAATCATCGGCGATGGCCGTGCCGCCGAGGAGCGCCCCGCGAACCGTCTGCGGATTCTCGAAGCGCAGCAGCCCCGCCTCCGGGAGGGGGTTGATCGCGATGATCCGCGCACCCCGGTGCTTCGCCTTCTCCAGTGCGGAGAGCATCCGAGGGTGATTCGTGCCGGGGTTCTGGCCGGCGACGATGAGCAGGTCGGCCTGGTGGATGTCCTCGATGGAGACGGTGCCCTTGCCGATGCCGATCGTCTCGGTGAGCGCGGAGCCGCTGGACTCATGGCACATGTTCGAGCAGTCGGGAAGGTTGTTCGTGCCGATCCCGCGGACCAGGAGCTGATACAGGAAGGCGGCCTCGTTCGAGGTGCGGCCGGACGTGTAGAAGACGGCGCGATCGGGGTCGTCCAACGTGCGCAGGGCGTCGGAGATGAGCTTCAGCGCTGCGTCCCAGCTGACGGGGCGGTAGTGGGTGTCCCCCTCCTCCCGGTACACCGGCTCCGTGAGGCGCCCCTGCTGTCCCAGCCACCAGTCGTCGTGCGCGCGCAGCTCGGCAATCGAATGATCGGCGAAGAAGTCGGACCCGACGCGGCGGACGGTGGCCTCCTCGGCGACCGCCTTCGCGCCGTTCTCGCAGAATTCCGCGAGGTGGCGTTTGTCCTCTTCCGGCCACGCGCAGCCGGGGCAGTCGAAGCCGTCCTTCTGGTTCACCCGCGAGAGCGTGCGCAGCGATCGCACCGTCCCCATCTGCTGCTGCGAGATCTGCAGCGCGTGGAGGACGGCGGGAATCCCCACTGCTGTGCTCTTGCGATCGGAGACGCGCAGGCGGGATTCGTCGATGTCGGAGGCAGGAGGCTTCTTCGCCATGGCGCCATCGTGCCACACCGGGAATGTCTGGTGCGTCCGCTCGTCGCCTCGACTACCGCCGCGGACCACCCGTCAGAGAGCGGCGGAGAGGGCCTGGTCGATGTCGGCGAGCAGGTCGTCGACACCTTCGATGCCCACGGAGAGTCGCACCAGGGTCTCGGGTACGGCAAGTTCGGTGCCGCGCACCGAGGCATGGGTCATCGCATCGGGATAGTTCAGGAGCGACTCCACGCCGCCGAGCGACTCGGCGAGGGTGAACAGCTTCGTCGCCTCCGAGAAGGCTCGCGCCTGTGCGCCGGACGCCAGATCGAGCGAGACGATCCCGCCGAACCCCGACATCTGGCCCGCTGCGATGTCGTGGCCCGGATGCGAGGGCAGTCCGGGGTAGTGCACCGCAGTCACGCGCGGGTCGCCGGCGAGTGCCTCCGCGATGCGCTGGGCGTTGGTGCTGTGGCGCTCCATGCGGATGCCGAGCGTCTTGATGCCACGCGTGGTGAGCCAGGCGTCGAGCGGCCCCGAGACGGCGCCGGCGGCGAACTGCAGGAACTTCGTCTTCTCGTGGATGTCGGCGTCGGAGGTCATGATCGCGCCGCCGACGACATCCGAGTGCCCCCCGAGGTACTTCGTCGCCGAATGCACCACGACGTCGGCGCCGAGAGCGAGCGGACGCTGCAGCGCCGGAGTCGCGAACGTGTTGTCGACGACGAGCAGGGCGCCGACCTCATGGGCGGAGCGCGCGAGCGCGGCGATGTCGGTGACCCGCAGCAGCGGGTTGCTCGGCGTCTCCACCCAGACCAGCTTCGGGGTCGTCTCCGACAGCGCCTGCTCGACGGCGCTCGGGTCGCTGAGGTCGGCGACGCGCACCGTCACGCCCCAGGGGACGAGGATCTTCGAGATCAGGCGATACGTTCCGCCGTAGGCGTCGTTTCCGAGGAGGATCTCATCGCCCGGGCGCAGCACCCCGCGCAGCAGCGCGTCTTCCGCCGCGAGGCCCGACGCGAAAGACAGGCCGAAGTCGGCGCCCTCGATCGCGGCGAGCTGCCGCTCCAGCGCCGTGCGGGTGGGGTTGCCGGCGCGCCCGTAGTCGTAGCCGTCGCGCAGGTTGCCGATGCCGTCCTGCACGAACGTCGACGAGAAGTGGACCGGGGGGATCACGGCGCCGCTGGTGGCATCCGGCTCCTGACCGGCGTGCACGGCGAGGCTGTTGAAGTCGCGGGCGAGGGGAGAGCTCATGGGGTGTCCTCGGGGTCGGTGTCATCGGATGACGGCAGGTGGGCGGCGAGCCACGAGTCGTCGAAGAGCTTGTTGAGATAGCCGCGGCCGCCGTCGGCCAGGAGCACCACGACGACGGCATCTTCCGGAAGGTCGCGCGCGGTGCGGAGGGCGGCGACGACGGCCATGCCGCTCGAGCCGCCGACGAGCAGGCCCTCCTCGGTGGCGAGGCGCCGCGTCATCTCGAACGATTCCGCGTCGGAGACGCGCTCGAAGCCGTCGACGGCGTCGGGGTCGAAATTCGGCGGGATGAAGTCTTCGCCCACCCCCTCCACGAGGAAGCCGTGCACGGGGCCGCCGGAGTAGATCGAGCCGACCGGATCCGCGCCGATGATCTGCACGCGGCCGTCGGAGACCTCGTGCAGGTAGCGGCCGGTTCCCGAGATGGTGCCCGCGGTGCCGACGCCGGCGACGAAGTGCGTCACCCGACCGTCGGTGTCGCGCCAGATCTCCGGCCCCGTGGTCTCGTAGTGACTGCGGGGGGCGGCCGGGTTGGAGAACTGGTCGGGTTTGAACGCGCCGGGGATATCCCGGGCGAGTCGATCGGAGACGGAGTAGTAGGAGTCGGGGTGCTCCGGCGGCACCGCCGTCGGGACCTCGACGATCTCGGCGCCATAGGCGCGCAGGGTGGCGACCTTGTCGCCGGCGAACTTGTCGGGCACGACGCAGATCATGCGGTAGCCGCGCTGCTGGGCGACGATCGCCAGGGCGACCCCGGTATTGCCGCTGGTCGGTTCGACGATGGTGCCGCCGGGCTTCAGCAGCCCCGCGCGCTCAGCCTCGTCGACCATCGCGAGCGCGATCCGATCCTTCGCGGAGCCGCCCGGATTGAGGTACTCGACCTTCGCGAGAACGGTGGCGCGGATGCCCTCGGTCACGGATGTGAGGCGGACCAGCGGGGTGTTGCCGATGAGCTCGGCGATCGATTCGGCGTAGCGCACGGGGGATCCTGGAGTGTCGTGTCCGCGCGCGGTCGCGCGGAGGATGGGTCGTCGAAGAAGCGCGTATGCGCTACAGACAACAGTGACACGTCGAGAACATCCCGGCTATTCTGCGACGCCGGCGCCTCGCCTGGCGAACCGGTGTCGTCACATGACGACACATCGCATCTCAGCGGTCCAGGGACTGGAACCGGCGCACCGAGAGTGGCACGAACACCAGGAACATGCCCGCTGTGAAGATCAGCACGTACACGACCGGATGCTCCAGGGGCCACGAGCCGGTCGAGGCCGCGCTGGTCGGCGCGTTGCCGAACAGCTCGCGGACCGCCTGCACGAGCGCGGAGACCGGGTTCCACTCGGCGAAGATGCGCAGCGGGCCCGGGAGGTTCTCGCTGGGGACGAAGGCGTTGGAGATGAAGGTGGCCGGGAAGAGGATGAGGAAGGACGCATTGTTGATGACCTCGGGGCTGCGCACCAGGATGCCGAGGAAGGCCATCACCCACGAGAACGCGTAGGAGAACAGAGCCAGCAGCCCGACGCCGATCGCGAAGTCCGCCGCCGAGGACTCGACGCGCCATCCGACCGCGAGTCCGGTGAGCATCATGACCACGAGCGAGAGCACGTTGATGACGAGATCGCCGAGCGTGCGGCCGATGAGCACCGCCGACGGGTTCATCGGCAGGGTGCGGAACCTGTCGATGATGCCGTCTTTCAGGTCCTGCGCCATCGCGGAGCCGGAGTACGTGGAACCGAAGACGATCGTCTGCGCGAAGATGCCGGCCATGAGGAACGACGTGTAGTCCTCGCCCGGAACGTCGATGGACGATCCGAACACGAAGGTGAACAGCAGGACGAACATGATCGGCTGGATGAGCGTGAACACGAGGATGTCGGGGACGCGCACGATCTTCTTGATGTTGCGCCAGGTCGCGACATAGCCGTCGGAGAGGAAACGCGACAGCGGTGAGCCGGGCAGCGGCTCGAGGGTGCTGCGAGCCGGGCGTTCGGTGCCGTGCCCGGTGCCGTGGCCGGTGGTGGTCATGCCGCCGTCTCCTCGTCGTCACCATCGGCGGCATGACCGGTCAGCTGCAGGAAGACGTCATCGAGCGTGGGGCGCCGCATCCCGGCGTCGTGCAGGGCGATGCCGGCGTCGGCCGCGTCGGCCATGATGCGCGCGAGGGCCTCCGCGCCGTCGGCGACGGGTGCGACGACCGTGCGATCGCCGTCGGTCGCGACCGGGCCCGTGCCGTAGCGCTGCAGGATCTCGCGTGCCGGCGCCACCTGGGCGTCGTCGACCACCGTGACGGCGACGCGCTGTCCGCCGACGGAGGCCTTGAGCTGGTCGGCGGTGCCCTCGGCGATCACGCGGCCGGCGTCGATGATCGAGATCGAGTCGGCGAGGCGGTCGGCCTCCTCGAGGTACTGCATGGTCAGCAGCACCGTGGTGCCGCCGTCGACGAGGGACTCGATGACATCCCACAGGGCCAGGCGACTGCGGGGATCGAGCCCCGTCGTCGGTTCGTCGAGGAAGAGCACGGGTGGATTGATCACGAGGGCGCCGGCGAGGTCGATGCGACGCCGCATGCCGCCGGAGAACCCCTTGACGGGACGGTTCTGCGCCTCGACCAGGTCGAACAGCTCGATGAGCTCCCGGGCGCGACGCGTCGCTTCACGGCGCCCCAGGTGGTAGAGCAGACCGACCATCAGCAGATTCTCGAACCCGGTCAGGTTCTCGTCGACGGCGGCGTACTGGCCGCTCGCGCCGCTCCTGCGCCGGATCGCCTGGGGGTCGGCGAGCACGTCGACCCCGTCGATCGTGGCTGAGCCGGAATCGGGCCGTATCAGGGTGGTGAGCACCTTCACGGTCGTCGTCTTGCCGGCGCCGTTGGGACCGAGGAGGGCCGCGACGGTCCCCTCGGGGACGGACAGGTCGAGTCCGTCGAGGGCGCGCAGCACGGGCGCGCCCTTGGGTCGATACGTCTGAACGAACTCTGTCGCGACGTCCTCAGGCCTTGCGGGACTCCTCGAGGAGCTCCGGGTGGTGGATGGCCGCCACGTCGGGGTGGGCGCGCAGCCGCGACTTCAGCTGGTTCTCGCCGTACGTGCCGTGGATGACGTTGTCGGGGTCCTGCTCGATGCCGCGGGAGGTCGACCGGTACTGCTCGTCGATGTCGAGACGGGGCATCTGCACCGCGAGCGCGGGGTTGAAGAACAGGGGCACCGATATGCGCTCGGTGCCTTCGGCGGGAGCGATGACCCGGTGCACCGTCGCGCGCAGGTATCCGTCGGTCGCCCACTCCAGCAGCTCCCCGATGTTGACGATGAGGGCGCCCTCGACCGGGGGCACGTCGTGCCATTCCCCCTCGTACTCCACCTGGAGCCCGCCGGCGCCCGGCTCGATCCACAGCAGCGTCAGCACGCCGGCATCCTTGTGCTTGCCGACGCCCTGGCGAGAGGGCGCGTCGTCCGGCACGCCCGGGTAGCGAACGATCTTGAGGTGGGTCTGCGGGTCCTCGGCGAAGAGGTCCAGCAGGGTGTGCGGCTCCGCGCCGAGTGACTGCGCCCACGCCTCGAGCAGGCGGCGCCCGATCGCGGTGAGCGTCTCGGACCACTCCTCGACCACCTCGCGCAGCTCGGGGAGCGCGCTCGGCCACAGATTCGGTCCTTCGAGGACGACGTAGGCCGGGTCCTCCGGGCCGCGCTCGATCGGCTCACGACCGGGACCGATGTCGATCTGCTCGCGCCAGTCGACCTGACCCTGCGTCAGCTCGCCGCCGAGGCGGGCGTACCCGCGGAAGTGCGGTGAGGTGAGGTTCTCGATCTCGAGCTTGGCCTCGTCGGGCAGGGCGAAGAACGCACGAGAGGTCGTCAGCAGGCGCTCCTGCAGCTCGTCGGGGATGCCGTGTCCGACGAGGCTGAAGAAGCCCACCTCGTGGGTGGCGCGACGCAGCTCGGCGCGGAAGCGGTCGGCGGCTTCGGGGCCGTCGTCCAGCAGGGAAAGTTCGAGGACGGGAACGGGGGAGTCGGTCATGACGACGAAAATAAGCCGTCACCGGACGCGGGTGGCGAATTATGTCGTCATGGAGGGCGCTGGAGGCCTCATCCTCGTCACGGAGCGCCGCCGACGCGCTCCGCCGGGCGGCAAGATGTCGTTAACCCGTTCGCCACGACACGTTGACAGGATCCCGAATCATGGAAGACCTGCGGACCCAGAGCCTGCGCGAGTACATCGAGCACCTCCGCGAGAGCGGCTACTCCGTCGCGAACGGGCACACACCCGACCCGGACCTGATCGATCCCGAGGGGAATCCGGTCTACACGTGGCAGGAGGGCTATCCCTACGCCGAGCGCATGGATCGCGACGAGTACGAGATCGAGAAGTACCGGCTGCAGGTGGAGCTGTTGAAGTTCCAGTACTGGCTCGAAGACACCGGCGGACGCGCCATGATCCTCTTCGAGGGGCGTGACGCGGCGGGCAAGGGCGGCACCATCAAGCGCTTCACCGAGCACCTGAACCCCCGCTCCTCGCGGGTGGTCGCCCTCACGAAGCCGACTGAGCGCGAGCAGGGCCAGTGGTACTTCCAGCGCTACGCGAAGCACTTTCCGAGCGCGGGTGAGATCGTCATGTTCGACCGCTCCTGGTACAACCGTGCCGGCGTCGAACGCGTCATGGGCTTCTGCTCCGACGAGGAGTACGAGACCTTCATGGATCAGGCGCCGACCTTCGAGAAGATGCTGATCGACAGCGGCATCCACCTCACGAAGTTCTGGTTCTCCGTCTCGCGCACCGAGCAGCGCACCCGCTTCGCCATGCGTCAGCTCGATCCGGTGCGCCAGTGGAAGCTGTCGCCGATGGACATCGCCTCGCTCGACCGGTGGGAGGACTACACCGCCGCGAAAGAGGAGATGTTCCGCCGCACCGACAAGAAGCACGCACCGTGGACGATCGTGCGCTCCAACGACAAGAAGCGAGCGCGGCTGAACGCGATGCGGTTCTTCCTCAATCAGTTCGACTACGAGGGCAAGGATCACGACGTGATCGGTGAACCCGATCCGCAGCTGGTCATGCGCGGCAAGCAGGAGACCGCCGACGAGTGACGCGCGCCGTCCTGGGCCGCCGGGTCGCTCAGGCCCGCCGGCGCGCGCGGTAGGCGGCGACCGCCTCGCGGTTCGTGCACGCGGTCGAGCAGTACTTACGCGACCGGTTGCGCGACAGGTCGATCACGACGCCGTCGCAGTCCTCTGCGGCGCACCGGCCGAACCGGCTCGTCTCGTCGGCGCGGATGACGTCGATCATGGCCATCGCCGTCTCCACGAGGATCCGCTCGTGGATCGGGCGGTCATCGGTCGTGGCGTGGATGTGCCAGTCGGTATCGCCATGCCGGGTGAGCTGCGGCACGGCGCCCTGCTCGGCGAGGATCGCGTTCACGAGGGTGACCGCATCGTCGCGGTCGGCGACGAACAGCGCACGCAGCCGGGGGCGGATCGCGCGGACCGGCTCGAGGTCGGCCGCGGTGGGGGCGGCGCCGGTGTAGGCGAAGCGCACGTAGAACTCCTGCAGCGCCTCGATCGTCGTGAGCGTGTCGGGAGCGAGCGCGGAGTTCGCCAGGTGCACCGACGACTCCAGCGCTTCGACCGTGTCAGGAGCGAACGTCATGTTGACACATTACCAACAGTGATCGTAGTGTCATGAGCCATGAGCTCCTTCGCACATGACACCCGCGTGGGGACCGCGGCCGGCGGCATGGCCTTCGCCCTCGTCGCCGCGGTTGCGTTCGGGTTGTCGGGGAGCCTCGGAAAGGGGCTCCTCGAGATCGGCTGGACCGCGGGTTCTGCGACGCTCGCGCGCGTGGCGATCGCCGCGGCCCTGCTCGCGATCCCGGGCGCGATGGCCCTCCGTGGCCGGTGGGGAACGGTGCGCCGCGCGCTGCCGACCGTGCTCCTGTACGGGCTGTTCGCCGTCGCGGGCGCTCAGCTGTGCTTCTTCTTCGCCGTGGCGCAGATGGACGTGGGGGTGGCGCTCCTGGTGGAGTACACCGCGCCCGTCGCGGTGGTGCTGTGGCTGTGGTTGCGACGTGGGCAGCGACCCACGTCTCTGACGCTGGCGGGAGCGGTGGTCGCGGCGGTCGGCCTGCTCCTTCTGCTCGGCGTCCTCGGCGGCGTGTCCGTCAGCATCGGCGGCGTCGCGTGGGCGCTCGGGGCGATGGTCGGGCTCGCGGTCTACTACCTCGTCTCGGGCGACGACGCGCACGGCCTCCCGCCGGTCACCCTCGCCGCGGGGGGCCTTCTGGTCGCCGTGGTGATCCTCGCCGTCGCGGCCGGCGCCGGCATCCTGCCGATGGGTGTCGGCACCGGCATGGTGGAGTTCGCCTTCTTCTCCGCGCCCTGGTGGGGTGTGGTGCTGGTGCTCGGCGTGGTCACCGGGGCAGTGTCGTACGTCAGCGGCATCGCCGCCGCGCGGCGCCTCGGCGCCCGCCTCGCGTCATTCGTGGGGCTCACCGAGGTGCTCGCGGCAGCGCTGCTGGCGTGGCTGCTGCTCGGTGAGGCCCCGCGGGCGGTTCAGGTCGTCGGCGGCGCGCTCGTGCTCGTCGGCGTCGTGCTGGTCAAGCTGGCTGAGCCTCGTCGGGCCGGGCAGCCGCTTCCTCTTCCACAGGCTTCCTGATCGCGCGGATCGCGAGGACGCCGCCGGCCAGGGCCGCGACGGTGACGATCAGCCCGAGCCACACCAGCGTCGTCGCGGCGAGCACGACGTAGCCGAGCAGCGCCGAGACGGCGGCGACGGCCACGAACGGCAGCTGCGTGACGACGTGGGTGATCACGTTGCAGCCGGCTCCGGTCGAGGACAGGATCGTCGTGTCGGAGATGGGGGAGCTGTGGTCGCCCGCGACCGCACCGGCCAGCACGGCGCCGAGCATGGGCAGCAGCAGCTCCGGCGCATCCACCGCGTTGGCGATGCCGCCGACGATCGGCAGCAGGAGCCCGAACGATCCCCACGACGTGCCCGTCGAGAAGGCCATCGCCGCGGCGAGCAGGAACACGATCGGGATGAGCCAGGCCGGCGGCACGTCGGACGCCTCGACGAGTTCACCGAGATATGCACCCGTGCCCAGCATGTCGATGAGACCGCCGAGCATCCACGCCAGGATGAGGATGCCGATCGCCGGAGACATCGCCTTGAGGCCGCCGAGCCATCCCTGCCCGAAGCTGCTCCAGCCGAAGCGGGGATTGTCGGTCGTATAGCGCACGTAGTAGTAGATCGCGCACGCGAGCCCCAGGATGCCGCCGTAGATGAGCGCGAGGCTCGTGTCGGTCGAGGCCAGGATGTCCACCGGCGCCCACAATCCCGATGCGGAGTATCCGGTCCATACGATCCCCGCGAAGACGCCGACCACGAGCGCGGCGAACGGCACGATGATCGCCCGCTTGGCGCCCGGGCGGTGCACCGGGAGGTTGTCGGTGAGCTGACCCGGGATCACCTCGCCGTCCGCGTACGGGCGCCCCTCGACGAGAGCGCGCCGCTCCTCACGGCGCATTGCGCCGAAGTCCGCGCGAAAGACGATGACCAGCCACACCAGCAGGGCGGCCGCGATCGCGTAGTAGTTCGATGCCGCGGCGCCGAGGAACGCCTCCACGCTGCTGATGCTGAGGGTCGAGGCGGCGACGATCGGGGCGAGGATGCCGATGATGTAGGCGCCCCAGCTGGAGAACGGGGCGAGCACCGCGATGGGCGCCGACGTCGAGTCGACGATGTACGCGAGCTTCGCCCTCGAGATGCGGTGCTGATCGGTGACGGGCCGGCTGATCTGGCCGACCGCAAGGGCGTTGAAGTAGTCGTCGATGAAGATGACGATGCCGAGGATCGCAGGCAGGATCTGCCCACCGCGGCGGGTGCGGATGCGCTTCACGGCCCAATCGGCGAACGCCTGGGTGCCGCCGGACATGAGGATGAAGGCCGCGATCACCCCGAGGAGAACGATGAACAGCAGGATGTAGATGTACCAGGTGTTGAGGGCGCCGTCCTCCCAGAACAGCACCGCGAAGGATTCCCATACGAGCGCGAGCGTGCGCAGGGGATCGAACTCGGCGATGAGCAGCGCGGCGACGAGAACGCCGGCGCCCAGGCTGATCATCACCTTCTTCGTGACGATCGCGAGGACGATCGCCACGACCGGAGGGATCACCGTCAGCCACGGTGCGGATTCGATCATGGGACATCCTCTCGTTGTGCCGCCTGAACGTACCCAGCCGAGCGCCCGGCGTCAACGGTCGCCGCTGCACGCGGTCGTGTGGACACCATCGGGAGCCGACGGCAGGATCGGGGGATGACGATCCGTCCGAACCGCAGCGATCCCGATTCCGTGCGCGACGCCACGTGGGCGGTGCACGGCGGCAACGCGCCCGACCCCGGCACCGGCGCACTGCGGACGCCTCTCGTGATGGCGAACTCCTACGTGCTCCCGGAGGATCCCTCGACCATCGACTGGTCCGACACCGAGGGGCTCGTCTACACCCGGAACGGCGGCGTCAACCAGATCGCGCTCGAGCGCAAGCTCGCCGCGATGGAGGGCGGCGAGGCGGCGACGGTGTTCGCCTCGGGGGTCGCGGCACTGCACGCGGTGTTCTTCACCCTCCTGAAGAGCGGCGATCACGTCGTCGTCTCCGACGTGGGATACGAGGCCGTGTGGCGCCTGTTCAGCGAGCTGCTGCCGGAGCGGTACGGCATCGAGGCGACCTTCGTCGACGTGTCCGATCCCGCTGCGGTCCGGGCGGCGCTGCGGCCCGAGACGCGCATGATCCACGTCGAGACCATCGCCAACCCCACCACGCAGGTCGCCGACATCCGGGGTCTCGCCGATATCGCGCACGAGGTGGGCGCGATCTTCACGGTCGACAGCACCTTCACCCCGCCCCCGTTCTACCGGCCGCTCTACGACGGGGCCGACCTCGTCATCCACTCCCTCACGAAGTACATCAACGGCCACGGTGACGCCCTCGGCGGTGCGGTCATCGGCGACGCCGGGCTCGTCGACCGCGTCAGGCGGGATGCGCTGGTCGACGTGGGCGGGGTGATCTCGCCGTTCAACGCCTGGCTGATCCTGCGCGGATCGGTGACGCTGCCCCTGCGCCTGCAGCAGCACTTCGCCTCCGCGACGACCATCGCCCGGCTGCTCGACGCGGATCCGCGCATCGCGTTCGTGGCCTATCCGGGTCTCAGCAACCACCCCGACCACGAGGTCGCGACCCGGCAGTTCGTCGGGCGCGGCTACGGCGGCATGCTCGCGTTCGCGCTCGACGGCGACGCCGACCTGCAGAACACGTTCGTGTCGCAGCTGGGCGTCATCACCTCGGCGTTCTCCCTCGGGCACGACGAGTCGCTGATCGTGCACGTGGGCACCGAGACGCGAGGCGGCGCGGAGAACTACCCCGAGGCGTTCCGGCGCTTCGGGCACCTGCGGCTCTCAGTGGGTCTCGAAGACGTCGATGATCTCGTCGCCGACATCACCACGGCGCTGGAGCGCACCCTCGGCTGACCGTGGCGCGGAGTCACGGCGTTGCGAGACAGGCGGCGCCCACGAGCGGTGCGTCGCCGCCGAGCTCGGCCCGCACGACCTCGCTCGCTCGCGATGCCGGCAGCACGGCGGCGGCGCGCGCCGCATCCTGCACCAGGTGCACGTAATCGTCGCTCACGAACGAGAAGCCCCCGCCGATGACATAGCGGCGCACATCCAGCAGGGCGCCCACGCTCGCGATCGCCTGACCGACCGCGGTCGCCGATCGCACGATCGCGGCGCGCGCGGTCTCGTCACCCGCTGCGGCGTCCCGGGAGAGGTCTTCGCCCGTCTCGCCGGTCCAGCCCTGGGTGCGGGCCCAGCGCACCGATGCCGGGCCCGAGGCGATCTCCTCGAGCGTGTCTTCGCGCGCGCTGGTGACCGACCGGCTCGGCGTGAGACGCACCTGGCCGATGTGGCCCGCGTTGCCGCTGTCGCCGGCGAGCATCCGCCCACCCAGCACGATGCCGCCGCCGACGCCGGTCGAGACCACCATGCACACGCTGCTGTCGGCATCGCGAGCTGCGCCGTAGCGGGCCTCCGCCAGGGCGATGCACGTGCCGTCGAGGGCGAGGGTGACCGGCACGTCGTCGCCGACGACGTCTGCGACGACGGCCGCGAGGGGGAAATCCGTCACGGGCAGGTTCAGGGGTGAGATGGTGCCCGCGTCGCGATCGAGGGGACCTGCGCTGCCGATGCCGGCGCCGACGACACGCGCATCCGCGGGCGCCGAGGCGAGCGTGCGATCGACGGTCTCCCGCACAGCCGCGGTCAGGGCGGTGGCATCGGCGGCTCGCCCGGTCGGAGTGCGGTGGCGAGTGCCCTCGAGGACGACACCGTCGCGGACGAGCGCCGCCTCCACCTTGGTGCCGCCCAGGTCGATGGCGAGGATGCAGGCCCGTGGTGTCGTTTCGCTCACCCGTCGATCGTAGTGACGCTGCCTTACCCCGATGGCGCCCTCGCGATAGCGTGGCGGCATGACGCTCCGCACGCAGGTGTGCATCGCCGGCGGGGGACCGGCAGGTGTCCTGCTCGGATTGCTGCTCGCCCGCGAGCGAGTGGATGTCGTCGTGCTCGAGAAGCACGACGACTTCTTCCGCGACTTCCGCGGTGACACCGTCCATCCCTCGACGCTGAACCTGATCGACGACCTCGGCCTGCGCTCGGCGTTCGACACCATCGCGCACAAGCCGCTGCCGAAGCTCGACGCGGTGGTCAACGGCGTGCGGGTGCACGCGATCGACTTCACCTCGCTGCCGAAGCCGAACCGCTTCCTCACCCTCATGCCGCAGTGGGACCTGCTCGACATGCTCGCCGAGGCCGGGAGGCAGCATCCGTCGTTCCACCTGATCATGGGGGCGGAGGTCACGGGCGTGCGCCGAGATGCGGATGGCCGGGTCTCCGGCGTGCACGCGCGCACGGCCGAAGGCGACCTCGGGGTCGAGGCTTCGCTGACCGTGGCCGCCGACGGTCGCGATTCGACGGTGCGCGAGGCGCTCGGGATGCAGCCGCGGGACTATGGCGTACCGGCCGATGTGGCCTGGTTCCGGCTGCCGGAACCACCGACGCCTCTGCCCGACACGCTGGCGTGGATCAGCGAGGAGACGATGCTCGTGACGTTTCCCCGGCCGGGATACCTGCAGAGCGGCATGCTCATCCCGAAGGGGTCCTTCGACGCGCTCCGTGCGGAGGGGATCGACGCCTTCCGGGCGCGGATCGCGCGCGCCGTGCCGCGACTGGCCGCCCAGGCGGCCGAACTGGGCTCGTTCGAGAACGTCAAGCTGCTCTCGGTGCAGATCAACCGTCTCGACCGGTGGCACACGCCCGGTGCCCTGCTGATCGGCGACGCGGCGCATGCGATGTCTCCCGCGTTCGGCGTGGGCATCAACTACGCCGTGCAGGACGCCGTGGCCGCCGCGCGCCTGCTGGCACCCGCCCTCCGATCCGGCGCGGAATCGGTGATCGACCGCGCGGCGGCTGCGGTGCAGGGTCGGCGTGAGCGTCCGACGGCGATGATGCAGCGCATCCAGCGTGCCGTGCACGCCCGGATCGCGACCGGCCGGGGCGTGAAGATCCTGGATGACCCGCCGACCCGCCGGCAGCGCATCGCGATGCGCCTCGCGCTGCCGCTGCTGCGGCCGCTCGCCGCGCGCATCGTCGGATACGGATTCCGTCCCGAGCGCCTTCGCTGACCGAGGCCGCACGAGAAACGCCGAACCGCGCGAAACACCACGCATCGCGGCGTGTCTCGCGCGGTTCGGGGTGTCTCGGCGCGTTCGGCACTTCTGCCTGCCGGGGCCGACGGGCGCGGTCAGGCGGTGAAGAGCGGCGCCGAACCCAGGACGCGGTCGGGGGTGAGTCGGATGACCACGCGCTGCGGGTTGGGGCGCGGCGTGCGATACCGCAGGCCGTAGAGACGCTCAGCCAGCGCGACGGCATCGGCGTCGCGCTCGATCACGGCTTGGCCGGCGATCGACATCCACTGCGGCCCCGCCACCTGACCCACGCTCGCCCGGGAATCGCGTTCGATGTTGCGCACCTTCTGGCTGCCGTCGGAGGTGATGATCCGCACCACGCCCTCGTGCACGGTGTAGCCGACCGCGACGACGTGGATGCCGCCGTCCTTGGCCATGGTCGACAGGGTGGCGAGGTGGTAGTCGGCAAGGAAGGCCTGGCCGTCGGCGGACAGGGAGTCGAGTGAGCGAGTCATCGGGTCGTCCTCACGCCATCCGGGAGAGGATCGCATCCATGACCCGGTCGGGAAGCGTACGCCGCAGTCTCACGATGAGTCCCGCCGAGAACGGGACCGCGTAGCGGCTGCGTGGGCGGCTCGTGGTCACGGCCGTCACGATCGTCCGGGCGACGTCCTCGGGCGAGGCCGACATCGGTCCCTCGTCGACGCGCGTGTAGTTCGCGTACATCCGCTGGGCCTGCCCCGCATACGCGCCATCGCCGGAGTGCTCGAGGAGGCTCTCGCGGGAGATGGTGTTCCACTCGGTGCGCACCGGGCCCGGCTGCACGATCACGACGTCGATGCCGTGCGGTGCCAGTTCCAGGCGCAGGGAGTCGCTGAGCCCCTCGACGGCGAACTTGGTGGCGTGGTACCAGCTGCCCAGGGGCTCGTAGATGTGCGCGCCGATCGAGGAGATGTTGATGATGCGCCCGCGACCGAGCTGGCGCATCGTCGGCAGCACGAGCTGGGTCAGGCGGGCCAGGCCGAAGATGTTGACGTCGAACTGCCGCCGCGCTTCGTCGAGCGGAACGTCTTCGAGGGCCCCGTAGGAGCCGTAGCCGGCGTTGTTCACCAGCACGTCGATGCGGCCGCGCTCGCCGAGGATGCGGTCGACCGCGGCCGTCGTCGACGCCTCGTCGGTCACGTCGAGCTCGATCGTTGTTCCGCCGGCGTCGCTGATGGCGCCCATCCGGTCGACGCGGCGCGCGCCACCGTAGACGGCCCAGCCCCTCTCGAGGAGGGCGAGGGCGGTGGCGAGGCCGATGCCGGACGAGGCGCCGGTGACGAGGGCGACGGGGGTGGGTGTGGAGGAGGCCATGCGTCCAGTCCACCACGTCGGTCTCATCCTCGGGCCCGATACGCGTCGCCGATCCAGCGCGCATACGCATGCCACGGGTCGGTGTCACCGCGCAGGTCGGCGACGAAGGACAGCAGGTCGCGGTCGGCGCGGAACCACTCGCCCCCTTCTCGCAGGGCGGCGAACCGGATGTGGCGCTCGCGTTCGCGGGCGCGATCACCCGGTTCGAAGGCGAGGAGTTCGTCGTGCCGGATCGCTGCCAGCCGCTGCCGGGGACGGGCGGACGTGCCGATCTTCACCCTCGCGTCGAACCGCAGGTAGTAGACCACGTCGACCCGCGGCGGCGGGAGGTCGGCGTCGGGTGCGTCGCCGTAACGCCACAGGCACACCGCGCACCGCCATCCGTCGTCGGCCCGGGTGCCGCGGGTGCCGCCGCACAGGAGGCACGGCCCCGGCATCGCACCCGGCGCCGCCCGCATCGCACGGCCCGGTGTCGCACTGGTCACGCGCGCAATCTACGCGCGGCGTGCGACACCGAGCGGCGGCGGCCCGGCTCAGTGCGTGAAAGTGGTCGTCTGGCCCTCCACCGGCATTGGAGTCTCGAGGCGGTGGAGGTGATCGACGGCTTCCCGGATGTCGCGCAGGAGCGCGTCGGCGAGGCTGTGCGAGAGGCCGTTGCGCACGACGATGCGCTGCACGACGAGATCGCCGAGGCCGTCGGGCATGGGGTAGGCGGGCACGAGCCATCCCTTGAGGCGCAGCCGCTCGGACAGGTGGTAGAGGTTCCAGGTGTCGGTGTGGCCGTCGGCCTGCTGCCAGGCGAACACCGGAATGTCGGTGCCGTCGTTCCACAGCTCGAACGCGTCCATCTTGCCGATCTCGGTCGCCAGGTACACCGCGACATCCTGGGAGGCCTGCTGCACGCGGCGGTAGCCATCCCGCCCGAGACGCAGGAACAGGTAGTACTGCAGCAGAACCTGGGCCCCCGGTCGGGAGAAGTTCAGCGCGAAGGTCGGCATGTGGCCGCCGAGGTAGGTGACGTCGAAGACGAGGTCCTCGGGAAGGTCGGAGACCGAGCGCCACACGACCCAGCCGAGACCCGGATAGACCAGGCCGTACTTGTGAGCGGACGTGCTGATGGACACGACGCGCTCGACGCGGAAGTCCCACTCCAGGTCGGGCTGGAGGAACGGGGCGATCATCCCGCCCGAGGCGCCGTCGACGTGGATCTTGACATCGAGCCCGGTCGAGGCCTGAATCGCATCGAGGGCCTTCGCGATCTCGGCAACCGGCTCGTACATGCCGGTGTAGGTCACACCCATGATCGCGACGACGCCGATCGTGTTCTCGTCGACGTAGTCGGCCAGGTCGTGTCCGTCGAGCACCTTGTGCTCGCGGGAGATGGGCACGTATCGGGGCTCCACGTCCCAGTAGTTGCAGAACTTCTCCCAGCACACTTGCACGGCCGACGACAGCACCAGGTTGGGCTTGTCGGTGGGCAGTCCCTTCGCGCGTCGCGCGTGCTGCCAGCGGCGCTTCAGGGCGAGTCCGCCGAGCATGCACGCCTCGCTGGAGCCGATGGTGGATGTGCCGATCGCGTCGTCCGCGTCGGGCACGTTCCACAGGTTCGCGATCATCTTCCAGCACCGCGACTCGATCTCCGCGGTCTGCGGATACTCGTCCTTGTCGATCATGTTCTTGTCGGCGGACTCCTTGTAGAGCTTCTCCGCCGATGCATCCATCCACGTGCCGACGAATGTCGCGAGGTTCAGGCGCGCGTTCCCATCGAGCATCGACTCGTCGTGCACGACCTGATACGCCGTGTCGGGGAGGGACTCGCCGTCGGGAAGGCGGTCGATCGGGAAGTCCGTCGCCTCGCCGTCGCGGGCGAAGAGCGGGTTGAGTTCGGTGCGGGAGACATCGTCGGGACGAGCGGCCGTGTCGGTCATGCAGGTTCTCCTCGGGTGGGTGAGCCTCCAGACTGCCCGGTGCGCGATCATGCCGCCACCCTCCGCCGCGGGTGTGATGTCAACCCCCTCGCAACAGCCCGCGCGGGCGGTTCGACTGGACTGGTCAGACACGACGAGAGGATCGACATGCGCGCATTGACCTGGCAGGGCCGGCGGAACGTCTCGGTGGAGACGGTGCCCGACCCGCGGATCGAGGAGCCGACCGACGCGATCGTCCGCATCACGTCCACGGCGATCTGCGGATCCGACCTGCATCTCTACGAGATCTTCGGTCCGTTCATCGATCCGGGCGATGTGCTCGGCCACGAGCCCATGGGCATCGTCGAAGAGGTCGGCGCCGCGGTGACGAACCTGTCGCCCGGCCAGCGGGTCGTCATCCCGTTCAACATCTCGTGCGGTGAATGCTTCATGTGCCGCCGCGGGCTGCAGTCGCAGTGCGAGACGACGCAGGTGACCGAGTACGGCACCGGTGCTTCGCTGTTCGGCTACACCAAGCTCTACGGTCAGGTTCCCGGGGGTCAGGCCGAGCTGCTGCGCGTTCCGCTGGCCGACTACAACACGGTGCCCGTCGGCGCGGACCTGCCCGATGACCGATACCTGTTCCTCAGCGATATCCTCCCCACGGCCTGGCAGGGCGTCGACTATGCGAGCGTGCCGGACGGGGGAACCCTCGCGGTGCTGGGGCTCGGCCCGGTGGGGCAGTTCGCTGCCCGGATCGGTGCGCACCGGGGCTTTCGGGTCATCGGGATCGACCCCGTCGCCGAACGGCGCGACATGGCGGCCCGGCACGGGGTCGAGGCGCACAGCGACGACGACGCGGTTGAGCGGGTGCTCAGCGAGACCGCCGGGCGCGGGGCGGATGCCGTCATCGACGCCGTCGGCATGGAGGCGCACGGCGCACCGTTCATCCGAGCCGCCCACCACGCCCTCGGCCACCTGCCCGACGCGGTCACCCGGCCCGTCATGGACAAGGCGGGTGTCGATCGCCTGGCGGCGGTGTATTCCGGCATCGACATGGTGCGCCGCGGCGGCACCCTGTCGATCAGCGGCGTCTACGGCGGCGATGCCGACGTGCTGCCGATGAAGACGATGTTCGACAAGCAGCTGAGCCTGCGGATGGGGCAGTGCAACGTCAAGCGCTGGATCGACGACATCATGCCGCTCGTCGAGGACGCCGCCGACCCCTTGGGGATCGACGACCTCGTCACCCACCACGCATCGCTCGAAGACGCTCCCTCGCTCTACGAGACGTTCCAGAAGAAGGCGGATGGGTGCATCAAGGTCGTGCTGCGGCCGTGACGCTCAGCCCTTCCTCCCGGCACGCGTCGATGTCGGAGAATCGGCCCAACGTCGGAGGATTTTGGCCGCATCCTCCGACCTCGGCGCGATTCTCCGACATCGGAACCGCGTTGAGGGATGACCCGCCACGACGGGTTCGACGGAAGAGGAACGGATGAGACGCATGACGCCCGGCGAGGTGAGGATCGGGACGTCGGGATGGAGCTACGACCATTGGAAGGACGTGCTGTATCCGCCCGGCGCCTACACGAAGCGGCTCGAGGCCTACGTGGCCGAGTTCGACACCGTCGAGCTCAACGGCAGCTTCTACCGGTGGCCACGCGCCTCGGTGTTCGAGGGTTGGCGCGAGCGGGTGCCGCCCGGGTTCCTCATGGCGGTCAAGGCGCCGCGCGGTCTGACTCACGCCCGCAAGCTGCGCGACCCCGACGAATGGGGTCGTCGGATCGGCGACGGGCTCGACGCTCTCGGCGACGCCGCCGGCTTCCTCCTGTTCCAGTTGCCACCGGACTTCGAGCGGAACGACGAGCGCCTGGCCCGTGCGCTCGAGGCCATGCCGCGTGGGGTTCCCGTCGCCGTCGAGCTGAGGCACCCGTCGTGGGATGACGAGGCGGTGTACCGCCTGCTCGAATCACACGGTGCGGCCTCCTGCGTGATGAGCGGGGCGCACCTGCCGTGTGTCCTGCGCGCCACGGCCGAGACCGTCTACGTGCGGCTGCACGGGCCGGACCACGAGCACCTCTACGCCGGGAGCTACAGCGACGACGACCTGCACTGGTGGGCCGCGCGGATCACCGAGTGGCGCGATGGCGGGCATTCCGTCGTCGCCTACTTCAACAACGACGGCGAGGGACATGCGGTGCGCAACGCGCGTCGGCTGAAGGGCATCCTCGGACTCTGATCCCACCGGACGGTCGCACGGGCATCATGGTGCGACGGCCGGCCTGCGGCGTACGCTGATCGCATCGCGTCTCCGACAGCTTCAGGAAAGGCCCGACGATGGCCATCATCTCCCGCGGTTTCGGCTCTCGACGGCGAGAGGCCGATCCTCGCCTGCCGCCGGGGCAGTACCTGACCGAGGACTTCCCCGTGCTGTCGGCGGGGCCGACACCGCGCGTGAGTACGCAGGAATGGGCTTTCTCGCTGCGAACCGAGAAAGACGTCGTCACCCGGTGGACGTGGGAGGAGTTCCACGCCCTCGGGGTCGAGACGGTGAACACAGACATCCACTGCGTCACGCGATGGTCCAAGCTCGACACGACGTGGCGCGGAGTGTCGCTGGACCGTGTGTTCGCCGACGTCGACACCGACCACGTCTACGCCATGATCCACTCCTACGGCGGATACACCACCAACGTGCCGATGGCCGACCTGGTGGGCGGCAAGGCGTGGATCGCCTTCGAGTTCGACGGGGCGCCGCTGACGCCGGAGCACGGCGGCCCGGCGCGCCTTCTGGTCCCCCACCTCTACTTCTGGAAGTCGGCGAAGTGGGTTCGCGGGATCGTCATGCACAAGCGCGACGAACCGGGCTTCTGGGAGCAGAACGGCTACAACATGCACGGGGATCCGTGGAGCGAGGAACGCTACTGGTGACCGTTTCCGCATGGCTCCCGGCGCGCGTGGTGTCGGTGACGCCGACCACGCCGCACGCCCGGGTGCTCATGCTCGACGTTCCGGGATGGCCGGGGAATCTCCCGGGTCAGCACCTGGATGTGCGGCTCACCGCCGAGGACGGCTACCAGGCGGAGAGGTCGTACTCCCTCGCCTCCTCGGGTGGCGGGGCGAGGGTCGAGCTCGCGGTCGACGAGATCCCGGACGGCGAGGTCTCGCCGTATCTGGTCCGCGAGGTGCGCGCCGGAGACGAACTCGAGGTGAAGGGTCCGCTCGGAGCGTACTTCGTCTGGCGCGCCGACGACCCGTCGCCGGTACAGCTGATCGCCGGCGGATCGGGCGTCGTGCCCCTGGTCGCGATCGCTCGCGCCCGCATCGCCGCATCCGCTTCCGTCTCACCGATGCGGCTGCTCTACTCGGTGCGTTCCGCCGGAGACGCGCTCTACGCCGAGGAGATCTCGGCTTTCGAGGATCGGGGGGTCACGACCACCTGGGTGTACACGCGTACAGCGCCGGACGGCTGGAACGGCCGGACGGGCCGCGTCGATGCCGACCTCCTGGCCGACGCGGTGTGGTCGCCGTCGATGAACCCGCTGATCTTCGTGTGCGGTCCCACGGGCTTCGTCGAGGCCGTCGCCGATGCGCTCGTCGCCTCGGGTCACGACCCGGGGCGCGTGCGGACAGAACGATTCGGAGGGAGCTGAGCTGATGAGCGCACAACACCCCGCAGGGCCGGTAGACCCGGTCACGCCGCTCGACGGCAACGTGCTCGCCGGGCGGCTCGGCGCCCTCTTCGCCGTGGAGGTCACGACTCTCGTCGTCGTGTGTGGCGCGTGCGGAGCGAGCGGAGCGCTCGCCGAGGCCGTCGTCGAACTCGACGACGAAGCTGCGATCGTGCGCTGCCGCGCGTGCACCCATACGCTGTTCACCGTGCTGGGAGACGACGAGGCGCCGGTGCTGCGACCCGCATCCCTCGCGAGCATCGCCGCACCGGCGCCGAAGCCGTGAATCAGCGCGGAACGTCGCCGCGCCAGGCGCCCGTCTCGGCGCCCTGAGCCTCGATGAACTCCTTGAAGTTCTTCAGGTCCTTCTTGACCGCGTGGCCGCCCGCGCCGACCAGGTCGCCGATCTTCTCGAGCGCGCCCTGCGGCTCCCAATCGAGCTGAACGGTGACGCGGGTCGTGGTGTCGCTGAGCTTGTGGAAGGTCACCACCCCGGCGTGCTCCGTGTCGCCGCCCGTGCTGTTCCACGCGACGCGCTCGTCGGGATGCTGCTCGGTGATCTCCGCGTCGAACTCGCGCTCGGCTCCGCCCACCTTCACCTTCCAGTGGGTGTGCGTGTCGCCGGTCTGCGTGATCTCCACGACTTCGTCGAGGAACTTCGGGAAGCTCTCGAACTGGGTCCACTGGTTGTACGCGACCGTGACCGGCACGTCCACGTCGATGTTCTCGGTGATCTGAGCCATGAGAGTCCTTTCGTCGTCGGGTTCACGACGCTAGGCGTCGCCCGGAACCGGCCCGAGGGGGTTGAAGCGACCGGAGCACAGTGCTACGCGGCCTCCGTCTTCGCGAGCGTGTCCACGGCGTGCTCGAACCTCAACGTCTGCACGATCTCCACCGCCTGGTCGTACCGTGCGCCGCCGAGCGCCACGAAGACGGCGCCGACGACGTCGATGAAGCCCACTGTCCGTCCATCGACCGACACCACGTACCGGTCGAGATCCACCAGCATCCACTGCACCCTCTCGCGCGCCGGGGCGGGCTCGACTGGTGCGCGGGGCGGAAGGGCGCGCAGCGAAGCGATCACATCGTCGTCGTGAGCCGGCAGCTGATCCGTCTTCGGTGTCATGGTGTGTCCCCCTCCGTGCCGGAGCTCGTCCGGTCTGGTTACTGTGCGCCGCGCGGCGGGCCTGACCCAGGGGGTTGACAACGCCTAACGGATGCGCGCCCGGACGGCAAGGGGGTGAAGCGAGCGGGGCAGCCGAGGGAACGTGGAGACGACGAGAAGGAGGCGGCATGAGCACCGCGAATGACATCCCGGAAGAGCGCGACGAGGAGGCGACCGTCGGAGCGCAGCCCGTCGCGGGACGCGATACGACCATCGAGCAGGACCCTGCGGCAGACCCGGCGCAGGCGGATTGGGAGATGACGCAACGCCGCGACGAGGGCGACCCGGACGTGCTCGACCCCTCGCCTGCGGCGACGGGGGACGACCCCGATCAGATCCCGGGCGACATCGATCAGATCCCCGTCGACGACCTTCCCGGCCGTGCCGGGCAGCCCGACTCGCAGGGGGAGGACCCGGTCGTCGCCGAACTCGGCGAGGAGGGCGAAGGAGACATCGGCCCGGCTGATCTCTGACCCCGGGCTCGACCAGCGTCGTCGGCGGTCAGCGCCCGCGCGTGTGCAGCGCGTTCGCGACGCCCGCGCCGAGCACGAGCGCGGCGGCCGTGAGCGGCGCCCACAGGGCGGTACCCGCGCCGGTCGATTCCGCCAGTGCGCCGACGAGTGCGGATGCTGCCGACTGGCCGACGATCACACCGGAACCCAGCATGGTCATCACCGTGGCCGAGCGTCCGGCCGGTGCGCGGCCGGCGGCGAGGGTGTACATCGTCACGAGGGTCGGCCCGATCCCGATGCCGACGACCAGCAGCGTGACGAGCATGCCGGCGACCGATGTGACGAGACCGAGCGCGATGGCGCCCGCCGCGAGCACGGCACCGAACGTCGTCCACCGGGCGGCGAGGGTGAAGCGGGCGGGGAAGAGGGCCACCGCGAGCGCCAGCGCGGCCGAGCCGAGCCCCATGGCGCCATAGACGAGGCCGGCCTGCTCCGGCGCCCCGCGCTCAGCCATGAAGGCGGTGAGCGCGGTGAGCGCGCTGCCGAAGAACAGGCCCATGCCGAGCGTGCCGGCCACCGGGACCAGCACCCCGAATCGGAAGAGTTCGCGCACCGGTGCCTGCGAGGCGGGTGCTGCGTCGGCCGCGCGCACTGTCGCGGTCGGGTGCAGCGCGAAGGCGGTGACGAACACGACCGCGAGCACGGCGGCGCCCACCACCGGTGCCGTCGGTCCCGCGGTCGTGGCCAGCAGCCCGACGACCACCGGTCCGAACACGAACGCCATCTCGTCGGCGGCCGACTCGTAGGCCATCGTGCCGTTGAGCACGCGAGCCGCCCGCGGGCGCGGGTACACGCGCGTGATGATGCCGACCAGCCGGCTGCGTGAGAGGGGCGCGACCTGCGGCGTGGACGCCCCGATGAGGAAGGCGATCACGAGCAGCGTCGAGGTCGGTGCGGGGGAGAAGGCCAGCCACGCGATCAGCGCGAGGAGCCCGCTGTTGACGAGGCCGGCGATCAGCACCACCGGCCGCTGACCGTACTTGTCGGCGGCGGCCCCGAGCAGGGGGCCGATGAGGGCGGTGCCGAGGCCCGTCAGGGCCGAGGTCGCCCCGCCGAGGGCGATCGTGTCCCGGGCGGCGACGACGAGGGTCAGCACGCCGACCACCATCATCGCGAACGGGAGGCGGGCAATGAGGGCGATCGGGAAGTAGCCCGCGCCGGTCTGTCGGAGAAGCGACGCCGGCGACGGTGCCGGCGTCTTGGGGGTGGCGCTCGTATACATCTTTCCTGTGTTCCTGCCACGGCCGGATGCCGTGGATGTGCGCCGCGGTCTGCGACGACTCGTGCCGCCTTGGCCGACCGCGGGCCGCCAGGTAGTTACACAACGGGATGACCACGACACTGTAGCCGGAACGCCTGGGCACGCCCTGGGCAGAGCGCGGGGGTGAACAGTCGGTTGCCCGGATGGCGGGAGCGGTGCCCGAGCCGTCACAATGGAGGCTCGCGCGCCCGGGCGCCGGGGACGGAGGAAGCATGGACGACGCGGGAGAGCCGATGCCGGACGCGCCGATCGTGTCGTGCGCCGCTGGGGCCTTCGCCGGCGTCGAGCGTGACGGCGTGCGCCTGTTCGCCGGCATCCGCTACGCCGCGCCGCCGACGGGCGAAGCCCGGTGGCGCGACCCGCGGCCCGCCGCGGTGCCGACAGGTGTGACCGCAGCCTCGGCGTTCGGGGCCGTCGCGCCGCAGCAGGTGAACAGGGCTATGGATCTCGGCCCCGACCCGGTGATGGACGAGGACTGCCTGTTCCTCAACGTGTGGGTGCCCGACGGCGCCGACCCGCGGACGCGGCCGGTGATGGTGTGGGTGCACGGCGGCGCCTACACGTTCGGCGCGGGCAGCCAGCCCCTCTACGACGCTGCCCGCCTGGCGCGCACCGGCGATGTCGTCGTCGTCACCATCAATTACCGCATCGGCGGACTCGGCTTCCTCGACCTTTCCGGATTCAGCGACGGCGAGCACGTCTTCGACGGCAATCTCGCCCTCAAGGACGTGCTGGTGGCCCTCACGTGGGTGCAGGCGAACATCGCGGCGTTCGGGGGCGATCCGTCTCGCGTGACGGTGTTCGGCGAATCCGCGGGAGGTGGCCTGGTCACGACGCTGCTCGCCGTGCCTCGCGCCGAGGGGCTGGTGCACCGTGTCATCGCGGAATCGTCGCCGGTCTCGAGCGTGTACGGGCGCGAGCGCTCCGAGCGCGTCGCCGACCGCTTCCTCACGATCCTCGGCGAGCGCGACCCGGCGAAGCTGCGACAGGTGCCGGCCGAGCGCATCGTGGATGCCGCCACGCGCGTGTTCGCGGAGATCCCCGCCGCCGACCCGGGCACCATCGCGTTCTCGCCGATCATCGACGGCGACCTGGTGCCGGAGTCGCCGATCACCGTGCTCTCGGAGGGGCGGGCCCTTCCGATCCCGCTCCTGATCGGCACGAACAAGGACGAGGCGTCGTTCTTCCGCTTCATGAAGTCGCCGCTCCTGCCGATCACCGATGATCAGATCGATCGGATGTTCGCCGACCTCAAGGTGGAGGATCCCCTTCTCACCCTCCCCGAGATGGAGCAGGTGCGCACCGCCTACGAAGACACGCGGCATCGGGCCATGGGCCTCGGGATCGCGCGGGACGTCGGCTTCCGCATGCCCACGCTGTGGACGGTGGAGGGTCATTCCCGCATCGCCCCGACATACCTGTACCGCTTCGACCACGCCACGCCGTTCCTGCGGCTCATCGGCCTCGGTGCCACCCACGGCAGCGAGCTGCCCTATGTGTGGGGTGCCGTCGACGGACCGACGAAGGGACCGGTCTTCCGCCTCGGCGGCCGGCACGCGGCGCAGCGCATCTCGCACCGGATGATGCGTCGCTGGGCGGCGTTCGCGCACGGCGGCGCCCCCGATGCCGCCGACGCGATCGCGTGGCCGGCCTTCGACGAGCAGCGTCGCGCGACGCTCGTGATCGACGGGGTCGACCGGGTGGTCGACGACCTCGACGCCGCGCTTCGCGCCGGCTGGGGCGACGAGGTGCTCGCCTTCACGTGAGCGACGCTCCGGCGCGCGCGGCGGGCCCCCACTACTGTGAGGGGTCATGACCGACTCGTCCCGCTCCGGACGCACCGATCCCGTGCGTGCGGGCGTGCGGCAGGTCGCGGAGCGGGCGGGGGTGTCGACGCAGACCGTCTCGCGCGTGATCAACGACCATCCGCACATCCGCCCCGAGACGCGAGAGCGCGTGCTCGCCGCCATGGCCGAACTCGACTACCGGGTGAACAACGCCGCGCGCACGCTCGGCACGCGAACGACCCGCACCCTCGGCGTGATCGCCTCCGACGCGACCCTGTACGGTCCCGCGGTGGGGATCGCGGCGCTGGAGACGGCCGCCCGAGCCGCCGACCGGTGGATCGCGACGGCCTACGCCGACGCCGAGGACACCGCGTCGGTCGTCGAGGCCGCGGGCCGGCTGCGCGCCCAGGGGGTGGACGGGATCATCGTGCTCGCCCCGCACGAGCGCTCGCTCGACGCGGTGGTCGCCGCTCATGCCGACGTGCCCGTCGAGGCGCTGCACGCCGGCGAGGGTTACCAGCGGCAGCGCGAGGGTGCAGCGCTCGCCGTCGCGCACCTGTGGGAGCTCGGGCATCGTCGCATCGCCCACCTCGCCGGCCCCGCCGACTGGCTCGAAGCGCGCGCCCGCATCGACGGTGTCCGCGAAGCGCTCGCCGCGCGCGGGACGACGGGGCCGATGTGGACGGGCGACTGGACCGCGGTCACCGCGGCGGTGCTCGCCCCCGACATCGCCGCGGCGATCACCCGTGCCGACGGCCCGTCGGCGGTCGTCGCCGCCAACGACCAGATGGCGCTGGGTCTGATCGCGGGCCTCCGAGAAACGGGACTCGACGTTCCGGGCGATGTGAGCGTGATCGGCTTCGATGACAATCCCGACGCGGCTTTCTACCGTCCGTCGCTCACCACCGTGCGCATCGACCTCGCGGGTGAGGCCCGACGTGTCGTGGCGGCGGTGCTGGGTGCGTCCGTCGTGCCGGCGGCACCACCCGTCGTCGTGCCGCGGGCGTCCGCGGCGGCGCCGCGCGGGATGCTGCATCCTTGACGATGCGACTGGCGTCGGAGAATTGTTACCGGTAACATAGCGCGCGGTCGGTGCACGTCGACCAGCCGCACGAGACCCGACGGAGGACCCGTGACCGATTTCAGCGCCGAGATCAGCGCGTCCATCGACACCGTGCGCGCGGATGTCGCCCGCCTGCACGGCGAACTCGTGCGCTACGGCCTCGTCGTCTGGACCGGCGGGAACGTGTCCGGACGCGTGCCCGGAGCCGACCTGTTCGTCATCAAGCCCTCGGGGGTCTCGTACGACGATCTCGCGCCGGAGAACATGATCCTGTGCGACCTCGACGGTGCCGTCGTTCCGGGCACTCCCGGGAGCGAGCGCAGTCCGTCGAGCGACACCGCGGCGCATGCCTACGTCTACCGGAACATGCCCGAGGTCGGCGGCGTCGTGCACACCCACTCCACCTACGCGGTCGCGTGGGCCGCGCGCGGCGAGGAGATCCCGTGCGTCATCACCGGGATGGCCGACGAGTTCGGCGGCCCCATCCCGATCGGCCCGTTCGCGGTCATCGGTGACGACTCGATCGGCCGCGGCATCGTCGAGACCCTGCGCGGTCACCGATCCCGCGCTGTGCTCATGCAGAACCACGGGCCCTTCACGATCGGTGTGAGCGCAAAGGATGCGGTCAAGGCCGCGGTGATGTGCGAGGACGCCGCACGCACCGTGCACCTGGCCCGGCAGGCGGGGCCGCTCATCCCGATCCCGCCGGAGAAGATCGACGCGCTCTACTCCCGCTACCAGAACGTGTACGGGCAGACCTCAGACGAACGGCGGGACTCCGCCGATGCGCACGACCGACGAGAGGACGCGCGATGAAGGGTGTACTGGGCATCGAACTCGGATCGACGCGCATCAAGGCGTGTCTGGTCGAGGCGACGGATCCGACCGCGGTGATCGCGACCGGGTCGTTCGCGTGGGAGAACCGCCTCGAGAACGACCTGTGGACCTACGATCTCGACGATGTGTGGCACGGCGTGCGTGCTGCGGTCGCTGACCTCCTGCGGGAAGCGCGCTCCGGCACCGGAGGGGCCCCCGAGATCATCGGGCTCGGGATCTCGGGGATGATGCACGGATACCTCGCCCTCGACGCGGACGACCGGCTGCTCGTTCCGTTCCGCACATGGCGCAACACGAATACGGGAGCGGCCGCGGCCGAGCTCTCGGAGGCGTTCGGGGTGAACATCCCGCTGCGCTGGTCGATCGCCCACCTCCACCAGGCTCTGCGCGATGGGGAGGCGCACGTTCCGCACATCGCCTCCGTCACGACCCTCGCCGGATACGTGCACCGCCGGCTCACCGGACGGCACGTGCTGGGCGTCGGCGACGCTTCGGGGATGTTCCCGATCGGCGCGGGCGGTGTCGCCTACGACGCCGATCTCGTCGCGCGGTACGCCGAGCTGGCTCCCGAGGTGGATCTGCTCGCCCTGCTGCCCGAGCCCCTCGCCGCCGGCGCCGACGCGGGCCGGCTCACCGCCGAAGGCGCATCGCTCCTCGACCTCGATGGTGCCATCCCCGCCGGCATCCCGATGTGCCCGCCCGAGGGAGATGCCGGAACGGGCATGGTAGCCACCGGCGCGGTCGCGCCGCGCACCGGCAACGTCAGCGCCGGCACGAGCATCTTTGCGATGGTCGTGCTGGAGCATCCGCTCGCCGAGGCGCATCACGAACTCGACCTCGTGACCACCCCCGCCGGCGACCCGGTCGCGATGGTCCACTGCAACAACGGGGCGAGCGAGCTCGCGGCGTGGGCCGGCATGTTCGAGCGCTTCGCCGCCGCGGCGGGATCGCCGCTCGCCTCCGACGCGGTGTTCGACGTGCTGTTCCGCGAAGCGCTGTCCGGCGCTCCGGATGCCGGCGGCCTGCTCGCCTACAACCACCTCGCGGGGGAGCCCATCGCCGGACTCGACGCGGGACGCCCGCTGTTCGTGCGAACCCCCGACAGCTCCTTCAGCCTCGCGAACGTCATGCGCGCCCAGCTCTACGGCGTCTTCGGCACCCTCGCCCTCGGCATGCGCGTGCTCGCCGGCGAGGGCGTCGCGATCGACCGGATGCTCGCGCACGGCGGCATGTTCCGCACCGCCGGGGTCGCTCAGCGCTTCCTCGCGGCGGCCCTCGACGCTCCCGTCGCCGTCGGCGAGACGGCGGCCGAGGGCGGCGCGTGGGGCATGGCCGTGCTCGCCGCCTACCGCGTGCACGGCGGCGATCGCGATCTGTCGACGTATCTCGAAGACGAGGTCTTCGCCGGTGTCGAGGCCGACATGGCGCATCCGCACCCCGACGACGTCGCCGGCTTCGCCGCCTACCTCGACCGCTACGCCGCCGGCCTGGCCGTCGAGGCCGCCGCCGTCTCCGCCCTGTGACAGAAGGACTCCCATGACCCGCAACGCACTCGCGACCACGCTCGACGGATACGAGGTCTGGTTCGTCACCGGCAGCCAGAACCTCTACGGCGACGAGACCCTGCGCCAGGTCGCCGAGCAGTCGCAGGCGGTCGTCGCGGGCCTGTCCGGCCTGCCCGTGACCGTCGTGTGGAAGCCGGTGCTGAAAGACGCCGACAGCATCCGCCGTCTCGCCCTCGAGGTGAACGCCCGCGACGACGTGATCGGCGTGATGGCGTGGATGCACACCTTCAGTCCGGCGAAGATGTGGATCGCCGGCCTCGACGCCCTCCAGAAGCCGCTGCTGCACCTGCACACGCAGGCGAACGTCGAGCTGCCGTGGGCAGACATCGACTTCGACTTCATGAACCTCAACCAGGCCGCGCACGGCGACCGCGAGTTCGGCTACATCCAGACCCGCCTGGGCGTCGCGCGCAAGACCGTCGTCGGTCACGTCTCGAATCCCGACGTGCTGCAGCAGGTCGAGGACTGGCAGCGCGCGTGCGCCGGGTGGGCGGCATCCCGCACCCTCAAGCTCGCCCGCTTCGGCGACAACATGCGCTACGTCGCGGTGACCGAAGGCGACAAGACCGAAGCCGAGCTGCGGTTCGGCGTGCAGGTCAACACGTGGGGCGTGAACGACCTCGCCCGTGCCGTAACGCAGGCTGAGCCGCACGCCATCGACGCCCTGGTGCAGGAATACGCCGACCTCTACGACGTGCAGCCTGAGTTGCTGCCGGGTGGCGCGCGCCACGCGGCGCTGCGAGACGGCGCCGCCATCGAGATCGGCCTGCGCTCGTTCCTCGAAGAGGGCGGATTCGGCGCGTTCACGACGAGCTTCGAAGACCTCGGGGCCCTCACCCAGCTGCCGGGACTCGCCGTCCAGCGCCTCATGGCCGACGGCTACGGGTTCGGCGCAGAGGGCGATTGGAAGACCGCCGTGCTCGTGCGCATCGCGAACGTCATGGGTGCGGGGCTCCCCGGCGGGGCTTCCCTCATGGAGGACTACACGTACGACCTCGTGCCGGGTGATGAGAAGATCCTCGGCGCCCACATGCTCGAGGTGTCGCCGTCGCTGTCGACGCAGCGTCCGCGCCTCGAGGTGCATCCGCTCGGGATCGGCGGCAAGGACGACCCGGTGCGGCTCGTCTTCACCGCGGACCCCGGTCCCGCCCTGGTGGTGGCGATGAGCGACATGCGCGACCGGTTCCGCCTCGTGGCGAACGTGGTCGAGAACGTCGACGCGCCCGATCTGCCGAAGCTCCCGGTCGGACGCGCGGTGTGGAAGCCGGCGCCGGACTTCGCGACGTCGGCGGCCTGCTGGCTCGCGGCCGGCGCGGCGCACCATACTGTGATGACGACCGCCGTCAGCCTCGACGTGTTCCGCGACTTCGCGGAGATCGCGCGCACCGAGCTCGCCGTCATCGACGAGCAGACCACGGTGCGCGGCTTCCAGCAGGAGCTGCGGTGGAACCAGGCGTACTACCGACTCGCACAGGGACTCTAGAACCATGGCACGAACCCCCGCGTCCGGCATCCAGCACACCATCCGGGCGGGTGAGTACGAGGCCGTCATCGCGAGCGTCGGCGCGACCCTGCGCTCGCTGACCTTCGCGGGCCGAGACCTGGTCGTGCCGTTCGGTGCCGACGAAGTGCGCCCGGCGCATCGCGGCGCGACCTTGGCGCCGTGGCCGAACCGCGTCGTCGACGGTGCGTACTCGTTCGGCGGCCGGGAATTCCAGCTCGCCCTGACCGAGCCGGCACGCGCACACGCGTTGCACGGGCTGGCCACGTGGCTCGACTTCGACGCCGTCGACGCGGGCGCCGATCACGTCGTGCTCGAGGCGGTCATCCCGCCGCAGACGGCCTATCCGTGGCGTCTGCTGGTGCGCGCGTCGTTCGCCCTCGGGGCGGATGGGCTGACCCAGTCGGTCACGGTGCACAACGAATCGGATGCGCCGGCACCGTGGGGAACGGGCCCGCACCCCTATCTCGTGGCGGGTGAGGGCCGGGTCGATCAGTGGACTCTGACGCTGCCCGCCGACCAGGTGCTGGCCGTCACGCCGGAGCGGCTCATCCCCACGACCCTCCGCCCCGTCGACGCCGACGATCCGGCGCGGTTCGACTTCCGCGCGGCACGGCGCATCGGCGCCGTCGAGATCGATCACGCCTACACGGACCTCGTGCGCGACGGCGACGGTCACGCGACCGTGACGCTGACCGCAGAGGACGGCTCGGGCGTGCTCATGCAGTGGGATGCGTCATGTCCGTGGGTGCAGGTTCACACGGCCGATCGGCCCGACCCCGACGAGAGCAGGCTCGGGCTCGCGGTCGAGCCGATGACGTGTGCGCCCGATGCCTACAATGCCGGCAGCTACGACTACGACGCGGGACTCATCGTGATCGAGCCGGGGCAGGAGTCGACGGCATCGTGGCGGATCGCGGCGATCGCCTGACCGCTGCGTTCGCCTGACCGCTGCGTTCGCCTGACCGCTGCGTTCGATCGTCAGTGGTGGTCGTGCGTCGCCGGCTGATAGCCGCCCGGAGTATCGGCGAGGCGTGTCGCCTCGACGGATGACAGCGCGGGGGTGACGAGGGCCGACACCACGATGGCCCCCGCGACGAGGCCGATGACGGCGCCACCCGTGCTCCCGCTCGGGCGCCGGCCGGTGCGCCGCAGGGCGCGGGCGCTCGAGGCGGCGACCACGATGATGAGCGCGACGGCGGCGGCGGCGGCGAACGCGCTCGTGTGCGCCGCGTCGACGATCAGGGCGCCGGCGATCGCCAGGATGGCGCCGATCGATGCGGCGATCGTGACGCGAGGAAGCGGCAGGACGCCACGCGCGAGGACGACGGCGCCCCACACCATCGCCGCCGCGCCGAGAGGGAGCAGGGCGACGCCGATGGCTCGCGATGCGAGCGACGAGTCGTCGGCCGTGATCGCGCCCGCCGCGAGGGCGAGTTGGATGAGGCCGGCGCCCCACGCCGCGATCGCGGGAACCGTGACGGTCCACGCGATCGCGGGGGTGCGCCGACGAGCGTCGTGCGAGCTCGACATCTGTCCGGCTCAGGCGAGGCGGCCGCGAGCAGACGTGCTCCGGTCCGCGGCAAGGCCGACGCCGAGCAGCACGATGGCGCTCGCCAGGTGCAGGAAGTGGTCGAACGTGTTGAGGGCGAGGATGTTCGCCGCGGTTCCCACCAGGAAGAACCCGACGACGCCGAGCAGGAGGTAGACAGCTCCCACGGCGATGTTGATGCCCTTGGCCGCGGCCACGGACGACAGGCCGCCGATGAGGAGAACGGCTCCCACCGCGACGTGGACGATGTTGTGCAGCGGGTTCACCTCGAAGATGCCGAGGAGCAGCCCACCCTCGGTCGCGATGAATCCGACGCCGCCGGTGACGAGGAAACCGAGCAGACCTACGACGATGTAGACCGCGCCGATGATCGAGGCGACGAGGCGGTTCGGTGACGATGACATGTGTAACCTCCTGAATCTGTGCAACGGGGTGTCGCACAGGTGATTCGCAGTATCGGCATTTTCGGATTGCCCGCGGGTGCCGATGTCCGCGGAAACTCCCGGGTCCGCTGCGTCGCGCGGGCCCGGAGCGAGCGGGTCAGCTGTCGCCGCGCATCTTCTCGTTGGCCTCGTTCTTCGCCTTCACCGAGTCGCGCTCTGCTTCGGCCTTCTTGACGTCGGATTCCGCGCGCATCTCGTCGAGCTTGTCGTCGATGCGGTCCCGGGTGTCTTCCCACGCTTCGCCGGCCTTGCGACCGGCGGTCTCCGCGGCATCCTTCGCGTCATCCATGAATCCCATGAGTCACTCCTCTTCTCGAAAGGCAACCGGGTCCCTGTCTGGGCCCGGTTGAGACGCTATTGCGCGCGTGCGGGCTTGGGGATGGGCTTGCGCGGGCTTCGGGCGACGGGTATCGCACACGGCGCATGCCAGATCCGGCTCAGGTGCGGACGATACGATCTCGTGTGGACGGGAGGTGTGCGGATGGGGCGCAACGCAGACGCGATCGCGGAAGGTGTCTCGATCGCCGACGCCGCGGCACGGCTCGCGGTGCGCAACCGCATCCTCGTCGACACGATCGCGCGCAACGAGCCCTTCGATCCCGAACGGGTCGCCCCTTTCGCCAGGGAGACGCTTCTGGCGCTCGCCGCCGAGCAGGAGGCCGCGGCCGACCTCACCCGCAAGCAGCGCAAGAAGGCGTGGGGGAAGTACTCCGATCCCGACGGCACGCACGACTACCGCGATCGGGACACCCGCAACCTTCGACGTCGACAGCGGCAGTACACCGGCGTCGCGAAGGTGCTGCGCGAGCGGGCCGACGACGCCGAGGCCGTCGCTGAACTCGTCGCCGGTGCACGCCAGGCCGCCTGGGGCGACGTCGAGTCGAATCTGCAGCGGCGGCTGGTCGTCGAGGGAGCACGTCCCGACCTCGAACCCGACTACGGGCAGATGCGGGCCGCACGCATGCAGGCTCTGCGTCTCGTCGATCTGCCGCGCCTGGCAGCCCACCGCCGTCGTATCGGCGACGTCACGGTCGGAGCGGTGGACGAACCGGAAGACGTCGCCGCCGCCATCGATTCGCCACCGACCGAATCGTGAGGTAGTCTGAACCTCGGCCTTCGCGCCGTTTCGCGCGGAGGTCCTGCGCCTCTAGCTCAATGGATAGAGCATCTGACTACGGATCAGAAGGTTGGGGGTTCGAGTCCCTCGAGGCGCGCACTGTGTTGAGACAGTGAGGAATCCCTCGCCCATCGGGCGGGGGATTTTCGCGTTTCCGGCGGCGGTCGGCCCGTATGGCACGCGGGCGCGATGGCGTCCCGAGGTCGGCGCTGCCGGCTGATCCCGACCCTTTCGGCATTCTTGTCGTCCCGTTCGCCCAGGGCGATCGAAAGATCTGGCACTCGCAGGAGGAGAGTGCTAATCTGGGCTTACTTGAGTCAATGTGACTCAACTTGGACAAGACACTGTCGGATGGCCGCATCCGACCCGCTACGAAGGAGCAGAAATGGGAACCTACGACCCGTTCCGTGAGCTGGACCGCATGGCGTCGAGCCTCCTCGACGCGCGACGTGGACCCCGCCGCATGCCGATGGACCTCTATCGCGATGGCGACCACTACGTCCTGAACGCCGACCTCCCCGGCATCGACCCGGGCTCGGTCGACATCGACGTCGACGGCCAGCTGCTGACGATTCGCGCCGAGCGGACCCTCGCGTCGGGCGACGGCGTCAAGTGGATCACCCGGGAGCGCGAGGCGGCGAGCTTCGTTCGGCAGCTGAACCTCGGACAGGGCATCGACACTGAACGCATCTCGGCGAGCTACGGCAACGGCGTGCTGTCGGTGACGATCCCGGTCAGCGAGAAGGCGAAGCCGCGCAAGATCGAGGTCGCGACCGAGGCCCAGCACTCGGTGCTGCAGGCGCATGAGTCCCACTCCGCGGCATCCGCGGACGGACCGACGCCCGTCGAACAGTAGACCTCCCTCCGGCGACAGCCCCGACTCCACGAGCCGGGGCTGTCGCTCTGTCTCGGCGCGGAGCAGGCCGTGGGGCGTAGCCTGGAGCGATGAGCGCCTATGTCTCGGCGTTCGAGCTGTTCTCCATCGGAGTAGGACCCTCGAGCTCCCACACCGTCGGCCCGATGCGCGCCGGGCGTGACTTCGCCGTCCGCCTGCGCGAGAGCAAGCTTCTCGACCGGGTCACGGGTGTGACGTGCGCGCTCTACGGGTCCCTCGGGGCGACAGGAATCGGCCACGGCACTCCGGATGCGGTGGTCGCCGGGCTTTCCGGGCTCGATCCCGAGACGGCCGATCCGGGAGCGATCCGCGGGGCCTGGTCGAACCTGGCGGACGGGGACCGGATGCTCCTCGGCGGCATGAGACCGGTGCCCTTCGCCAAGGCGGACGTGAGCTTCGAACCTCGGACGCGCCTCCCGGAGCATCCGAACGCGATGACGCTCGTCGCGCGCGACGACGAGGGCGGCGTGCTGGCTGAGGAGACCTACTACTCCGTGGGCGGCGGTTTCATCCGGCGCGACGGCGAGGCTCCGAGGATCGAAGCGACTCCGTCACCGATCCGCTTCGATTCGGCGGAGGAGCTCCTCGCGATCTGCGACGAGCGCCACCTGACGATCGCCGAGGCTGCGCGCATGAACGAGACGGCGCTGCGCTCGGAGGCCGAGGTCGCGGCCGGCCTCGATCGCATCTGGGATGCGATGGCCGACTGTGTGACGGCGGGTCTGCACGCCGACGGGGTGCTGCCGGGCATGCTGAAGGTGAAGCGGCGCGCGAGCGTGATCCGAGCACAGCTCGAGGACACCACTGCGGCCGGTGGTCGCGAGTTGCCGGGAGAGTGGCTCGGCGCGTTCGCCCTGGCCGTGAACGAGGAGAACGCCGCCGGAGGCCGGGTCGTCACCGCGCCGACGAACGGTGCGGCCGGAATCCTGCCGGCGGTCGCGATGTACTGGTGGCGTTTCCTGGCCGACTCGGGACTCGGCGCCGGAAACGCCGTCACGCCCCACGGGGAACTGGTCGGCAGTGCCCTCTTGGGGTTCGGCACCGCGGGCGATGTCGCCGACGCGGGGGACGACGACGCCGTCGCGGAGGCGAACCGCCGCCGTGGCATCCGGCGCTTCCTTCTCACGGCGACCGCTCTCGGGTCGCTCTTCAAGGCGAACGCGTCGATCTCGGGCGCCGAAGGCGGCTGTCAGGCCGAGGTCGGGTCGGCGTGCGCGATGGCGGCCGGCGGACTGACGGCGGTGATGGGCGGCACGAACCGCCAGATCGAGAACGCCGCGGAGATCGCGATGGAACACCACCTCGGCCTGACGTGCGATCCCGTCGGTGGGCTCGTGCAGATCCCCTGCATCGAGCGCAACGCGATTGCCGCGTCCACCGCCGTCACCGCGGCGCGGCTGGCGCTGCGCGGGGACGGTTCGCACTTCGTGTCGCTCGATGCGGTCGTCGAGACGATGCGTCAGACCGGCATCGACATGTCGCACAAGTACAAGGAGACCAGCGAGGGCGGTCTCGCGGTGAACGTCATCGAGTGCTGACCCGCCGGATGCCGCATCCGTCGGTTCACCTGTCACGGGATGCCATACCCTCCGGTTCACCTGTCACCGCATGTCGCATCCGCTCCGGAAACCAGCATCGAATGACAACCGAAAACCACGACCGCGCGAGGTCACGCGGACGGATCGCATGCCCAGCCGCGCTGTGCGAGATGGTGGCGGATGCGGGTCACGGCGGGGCTGACACTCGGGGCGAGGTGGATCGCTGAGAACCGCAGCACGGTCCATCCCAGATCCTGATATCGCCCGTACTTCTCGATGTCGCGATTCCACTGGCGGCGGTCGGTGCGATGGTGGTCGCCCTCGCACTCGATCAGGAGGCCGAAGGTCGGATAGGCGAACTCCGTGCACCCGACGAGGTGTCCGCGATCGTCTCGCACATCGTGATCGAGGATCGGATCGGGGAGCCCCGCGCGCCACAGCCCGAGGCGAAGCGCCGTCTCGGTGGGGCTCGCCACCCCTTCGCGCACGAGCGGCAGTGCCTGGCGGAGTGCGGATGCGCCGATCCGGCGACCGGCTTCGATCGAGGCCTCGAGCTGAGCGAACGTCGCGAGAGCGGTCTCCGGTCCGGTGCGATGCCCATCCTCGGTGCGAGGTCTATGCAGGAGTGCATCTCCGGCGGCGACGAGGTCGTCGAGCGAAAGGATGCCGCCGAGCTGCGCCCAGGTCGCCGCGGGCGACGCGATGCGCATCCCGTCGCGGATCCGGACCGAGACGAGGTGAGCCGCCAGCTGGTGACCGCGGACCCCTGCCGCGCGCGGCGCACGGTGCGGCGCGGCGACGGAGACGTCGAGGGCGTCCGGCTCGAGAGCGCCGCTCGGAAGGGGCAGCCCCCACAGCGCGGCCGCCGTGCCATGACTGAAGAACGCGTGGTCCGCCATCACCGTGTTGTAGGCGGCCGCCCTCCTCGCCGTGTCCTGCCGTCTTCGTCGCGCGGCGTCAGCGCCGGGCGTCGCGGTCTCCGACGCGATGTCGACGGCGCCGGTCGCACGCATTCGAGCGCCGATGAACGGCATCTCCAGGTCCCGTCCGCGCAGGCGTCGTGCGCTCACGCCCATCCGGCGGGCCTCTGCGACGGAGAAGGCGACGCCCAGCCGCGGATCGATCGGTTCCGGTCGCCGTGGCATGCACCCGACTATCGCGTTACCGCGCGCGCCGCACCCGCCACTTCCCGGCATCCGGGGATGGATGCTGTCTCCTCCCGCCCTGTGGAGGAGCGGTGCGCCCCCCCCGATTCATATGGCGCAGGATGTCGCATCCCGCCATTCACCGGTCGCGGGATGTCGCATCCGGGGCCGAAACCGACGATGAGTGGCAACCGAACACTCTCGAGCGACATCGAGGGGCAACCGAACACTCCTGGAGGGCAGCGGTCAGGCGCGAGCTCGCAGCTTGGCGGTGATGTCGCGGAGGCGCGCGAGTTCGTCGTCGTCGAGGCACGACATCCGGTCCGCGATGGAGCGGGCGTGCTGCGAGGCGACGCGACGGAAGGTGGTCGCACCGCGCTCCGTCGCGCGCACGAGCGAGCCGCGACCGTCGTCGGGGTCGGGGCATTTCGAGATCAGGCCGCGCTGCACCATCCGGTCGACCAGGCGCGACACGCTCGGCTGGCTGATGAGCATGTTGGCGGTGATGTCACGCAGGCGTGCGGTCATCTCGGGCCCGCGCGTGACCGTCAGCAGCACGTCGTATTCGCCCTGGCCGAGCTCGTCGTCGTGGAAGTCGGCGCTGATCTCGTCGAGGATCTCGTGCTGGGCGCGGAACAGGCTCTCCCACGCTTCCACGGCGAGACGGCGATCGGTCATGGAGAAAGAGTAGGCCGAATCGTGCCCCCTAGGCTGGAGACATGTCTGTCACGGGGGCGGTCCAGCATGTTCGCGCGCGTCTGAAGCGGAGCGGCGTCGCCGCCGTGGCGCTCGCGATCGCCTTCGTCGCCGTCGGTTCGGCCCCGGCAGCCGCCGCCGACGTCGACGACTTCTCGTTCGCGAGCATGCACGCCGACTACACCCTCGGCCTCGACGAGGACGGCCACAGCACCCTGCGCGTCGTGGAGACCTTCGTCGCCGAGTTCCCCGACTCCGACCAGAACCGTGGCATGCGGCGGATCATCCCCGACACCTACAACGGTCAGCCGCTCTTCCCGGAACTCCTGTCGGTCACCGATGCAGACGGGCAGGCGCGCGCCGTCGAGGTTGAGCAGGAGGACGGATCGTTCGTCATGACCTCCGCCGCCGACGACTACGTGCACGGCGAGCAGACCTACGTGTTCACGTACGAGCTCCAGAACGTCACGTGGCGCTTCCCCGACACCGGCGACGAGTTCTACTGGGACATCAACGGCCTCGACTGGCGTCAGCCGTTCGGAGACGTCTCGGTCACGCTCACCGTCGAACCCGAGCTCGCCGATTCCCTCGCGGGCGAACAGGCGTGCTATTTCGGTCGCGACGGCGTTGCCGACGCCTGCCCGATCAGCACGAACCAGGGCGAGGATGGAGCCGTCGTGATCGAGGCCGGCGGTGTTGCGCTGGACCGGTTCGAGACGGTGACCATTGCGGTCGGGTTCGAGGACGACACGTTCGTGCTCTTCGATACGAGCTACCTCGCCTCGCCGTGGGGGTGGGCACAGGGTCTGTCGGGGCTCGGGATGATCGGGGCTGTGGTCTTCGCGATCGTGCACCGTCGGCGTTCGCTCGCCGACGCGCCCGGTCGCCCGACGATCATCGCCGAGTTCACCCCGCCGCGGCAGGTGGATGCGCTCGAGTCGGCCGTGATGCTCGGGCGCACGACGAAGGCGATCCCCGCCGAGGTTCTCGAACAGGCGATCGTCGGGAGCATCCGGATCGTCGAGGGTGACAAGAAGTTCTTCGGCGGCACCAAGCTCAAGGCCCAGCTGCTGGACCGCAGCCGGGCTGACGGCGACGGGCGCATGCTTCTTGACGGACTGTTCGGGTCGTCTGGGGCACCCGGGGCGGAGTACGAGTTCGGCTCGCAGGACCGGCGCTTCTCGACGGCGGCGCAGAAGATCATCAAGGCCGCGAATCGAGAGCTGACAGGCACCGGCCTGCGTCGCCCGGTCCCTGGGCGTGCGCGTGTGCTGCCGATCCTCGTCTCGCTCGGCGTCATGGCCCTCACGGTGGTGCTCGGCGTCGTGGCGATCTCGTCGGGGGTGGATGCGGGCATCCCGCTGTTGGTGATGTTCGCCTCGATCGCGCTGGCGGTGCTGACGATGGTCCTGGTCGCACGCAAGCCGCTGAGCGCGGAGGGCGCCGAGGTGCGGGACCACCTCAAGGGCCTTGAGATGTTCATCGAGTGGGCCGAAGCCGACCGCATCCGCATGCTTCAGTCGCCCGCGGGCGCGGAGCGGGTGTCGGTCGATCCCGGTGACCGGGTGCAGATGATCCGCCTGTACGAGAAGCTGCTTCCGTACGCGGTCGTCTTCGGTCAGGAGAAGGCGTGGGCGCAGCAGCTCGCCGTCATGTACGGTGCGGGTGTCGCGCCGTACTGGTACTACGGCACCGCCGGGTTCGACTCCTCGTCGTTCTCCAGCGGCATCGCGTCGCTGTCGACGGCGGCCGCATCGTCGTCGTCGACGTCGGGCGGCTCCAGCGGCGGCGGTTCAGCCGGTGGCGGTGGCGGTGGCGGCGGTGGCGGCGGGGTGTGAATCACGGCCGCGGTTCTCGTCGCACTGTGGCGGCGAGAGTGAGGGCCGGTCGGAGAGGCTTCCGACCGGCCCTTTCCTTTTGCACCAAGAGCAATCACATGCCGGTGATCGCCACAGCAAAACGATCACCGTGCGAGCATTCTATAACGAAAAGGTAACGCTGCGGAAGCCCCGTTCGGCGTGTCGTCTCAGGCGGGCGAGCTCAGGCGCGGGATGAGGGTCGGCGTGCGCTTCTTGTAGGCCTCGTAGTCGTCCTCACCGCCCCAGGTGCGGTCGGCCTTCTGCTCGAGCAGCGGGATGCCGCTGACGCGGGTGAGGAGCAGGATCACGAACAGCGGAGAGATCAGCGCGACCCACTGCCATCCCGTGAGAACGGGCGCGGCGACGAGGAAGACACCCAGCCAGATCACGATCTCGCCGAAGTAGTTGGGGTGACGTGAGCGCGACCACAGTCCGCTGCGGATGAACCGCCCCTTGTTCGCGGGGTCGGCTTTGAAGGCGGTCTTCTGAGCATCGGCGGCGATCTCGACGACCATGCCGAGCACCCACACGGCGATTCCCACCACGGCCAGCCAGCCGATCGGAGCGCGGGTCTCACTGCTCATCGCGATCCATGCCGCCGAGGCCGTGAGCGAGACCCAGGCGCCCTGCAGCACCCACACCCGCAGGAAGCGCACCGGATTCGTCTTCAGGACGTCGAACCTGTCATCGCCACCGCTGCGGTGCACTCGCACGAACAGGAAGGCACCGAGGCGCACCGCCCACAGCACGATCATCGCGGCGAGCACCCACCCACGCGCATCCGCGACCGGCGCGAGCAGCAGCACGGCCACCGAGACGCCGATGAACGTCAGGCTGCCGGTGATGTCGAAGAACTTCTCCGTGCGGCCCAGCTGCGACGGGATCCACACGATCACCTGCACGGCGAACGCGGCTGCGACGGCGAGGGCGAACAGCGGGATGCCGGCGACGAGCGCGGTGCCCTGGCTGCCTGCCCAGGCCACCAGGCCACCGAGGGCGAGGGCGACGACGATCGCGACGAGCGACGCGCGTGTGGCGGAAGTCATGGGGGTCCTCTCGAGGGGTCAGCGGTAGAGGTCGTCGACGGCGTTGCCGCTGCGCTCCAGCAGGGCGCGTCGCTTGATCTTCATGGTCGGAGTGACCAGGCGGGTGTCGTCGAGGTCGGTGAAGACGAGGGCGAATCGGCGCACGCCCTCGCTGTGCGACACGCGGGCATTGGCGGCGTCGACGCTGCGCTGCAGGTGGGCGATCAGGCGAGGTTCGGAGATCGGCGTGACCCCTTCGCCGGAAACGGCGTCGAGGCGGATTCCCTGCGCGTCCGCCCACGCCTCGGTCGCGGCGCGGTCGAGCACGAGCAGCGCCGACAGGTACGAGCGGCCTTCGCCCACCATGACCGCGTGCGCGACGAGCGGATCAGCCTCGACGCGCGTCTCCCACGGCTGCGGCACGACCGTCTTCCCGTTGCTGGTGACGATGACGTCCTTCAGGCGTCCCTCGAGCACCACGCGGCCGTCGTCGTCGAGACGGCCGAGGTCGCCGGTGCGGAAGAAGCCGTCGACGAATGCTTCGGCGGTGTGCGCCGGGTCGCGATAGCCCGAGAAGATGCCGACCCCGCGAGCGAGGATCTCGCCGTGCTCGCTGATGCGAACAGTCGAGCCGGGGAGCGGGTAGCCGACGGTTCCCGAGCGGATGTCGTCGGGCAGGTTCCCGGTCAGGGGAGCGGTCGTCTCGGTGAGACCGTAGCCCTCGATGACGGGCACGCCGATACCGCGGAACAGGCGCGAGAGATCGGGATCGAGCGCGCCGCCACCGGAGAGGATGTAGTCGAGGCGGCCGCCCATCCGGGCCCGCAGCCGTCGGAAGAACAGGGCGTCGAAGACGGCCCGACGCGCGCGGAGCACCGCGTCGGGGCGGGTGCCCGCCTCGAGGTCATCGGCCCACGAGACGGCGGCGCGCACCGCGGCGCGCCACAGTGCCCCCAGGCGCGCCCCGTCGGCCTTCTCCGCCGCGGCGTTCCGGATGCGCTCGAGCACTCGCGGCACGACCACGAGGAAGGTGGGGCGCAGCACACCGAGGCTGTCGACGACCTCGGTCGGGTCGGAGACGTGGGCGATGCGCATCCCGCCGGCGAGGCAGATCAGCTGCAGTCCGCGTGCCAGCACGTGAGCGAGCGGCAGGAAGATGACGGTGTTCCCGTCCGCGCGAACCACCTCGCGGTACGCGGCGGCGACGTTGCGCACCTGGCCGACGAAGTTGCGGTGGGTGAGGATCGCGCCCTTGGGCTCCCCAGTCGTGCCGGACGTGTAGACGATCGTCGCCGGTGAATCCAGGTCGGCCTGGGTGCGGCGCAGCTCGAGCAGGTCGTCCGCGACATCGGCGCCGCCGGCAGCGAGCGCGATGAGGTCGTTGGTGCCGGGATCCATCGTCCAGACGCCGAGGTCCTCCGACCCGACGGCGTCGAACGCTGCCCAGAGGACCGATGCCTGGCGCTCGCCGCCGCCGATCGCGAGGGTGACCTGCGCGTCGGCGATGATGGCCTCGACCTGTTCGGGGGACGACGTGTCGTAGACGGGCACGACCACGGCACCGGCGAACCATGCCGCGAGGTCGGCGACGGCCCATTCGTATCGCGTCGGAGCCATGATCGCGACGCTGTCCTCGGCCTCGACGCCGGCGTGGATGAGGCCCTTGGCCAGTGCGGTCACCTCGCCGAGGTACTCCGCCGTGGTCACCTGGCGCCAGGGGGCGTCGGGATCCCCGGTGGCGACGTCGAACGCCGCGTGGTCGGGGTCGGCGGCGGCGCGGCGCACCAAGAGGTCGGTGACGTTGCGGTGATCGTCGATGTCGACGAGCGGCGCGGTGGAGTGCTCCTTCATGGTGGTCTCCTGGGTCGAGGCGGCGGGCGTAGGGGAGGACCCGCTCTGAGGAGAGTTCGGAGCGCAGGGTCGTTCGGATGGGCGGATCGCGCCGGGCGGCGAGCGATTCGTCCTGTCGGGCGAGGGAACAGGTCGTGTGAAGCCTCAGCGTAGGCGGCTCGACCGATTCCGCCGTGCGCTTTCCCTTCGCGTCGCTCGACCGCTAAAATCCGATGCCGCCCGCGGGATGCGACGCGGCGGCGACCGAGAACGTCGAGGTGTCGTCACCGGTCTCGCCGTCGACGGCCAGCTCGGCGAGGATGCGGCCGATCGTGGGGGTGAACTTGAAGGCGTGCCCTGCACCGAGCCCGACGAGGATGTCGGGATGCTCGGGCAGGGGACCGATCACGAAGTTGCGGTCGGGAGTGATGGCGTACTGGCACGTGACCGTGCGCAGGGGCTCTCCGCTGGCGGGGATCGTCGCACCCATGAACTCCGTCAGCTGCGCGAGGAGTTCGGGTGAGGGCACGAAGGTGCGCTCTTCGGGTGTCATGAGGTTGTCGGAGCGATCCCGGGCGGCCTTGATCGTCGGCTCGCCATAGGTCGGGAAGCCGTAGAAGCAGTTGGTGTCCTCCCAGATCCAGACGGGGAAGCGGTCGCGGTCGAAGGGTGCGGCATCATCCGGCTTGAAGTACGTCACCTGCTCTTGCATGGTGATGAGCGGTATCGCGGCGCCGAGGGGCTCGAGGAGAGTGTTTGTCCATGCATCCGCCGTGACGACGACCTTGTCGGCGAGCACGTCGCCTTTCGTCGTGCGTACGATCACGCCGTCGCCGGTCGGGTCGAGCGCGAGCACCGGTGTGCGGTCGCGGATGTCGGCCCCGCCGACCCGGGCATGCATCTGCAGGGCCGCGACGGATCGCGCCGCGTGGACGATGCCGGAGTCGGGCGTCCAGATCGTCTCGACACCGTCGGGCAAGCGGAATTGCGGCCACCTCTCGTGCACCTCCGCGGGCGTGAGGAGTTCGTAGGGGATGCCGACCTCGGTCAGGCTGTCGGCGAAGTGGGATGCCGCGAAGGGCCCGTCGGAGGGGATGAAGACGAGTCCGCCCGTGATGACGGTGAGCTGCTCACCCGTCGTCGCCTCGAGTTCCGCCCAGTCCCGATACGACGACCGTGCCAGGCGCACGTACTCGGGTGAGCCGTACGAGGTGCGGATGATGCGGGAGGTGTCGTGCGAGGCGCCGCGCACGTGCCCGAGCTCGAACTGCTCGAACGCGATGGTCTTCACGCCTCGGCGGGCGAGGTGGTAGGCGGTTGCGCTCCCGAGCGCTCCCATGCCGACGACGGCGACGTCGAACTTCTCCATTTGGCTCTCGTTTCTTGGGGTCAAGCGGGCGGTGGGCGCCACGATCAGCCCTGGTGAGAGGGCGGTTCGGCGGGGTTCCGAGCGAGTGTGGCCATTATGTGAAGTGCGTCTCGCGGCTGTGTTACAGTGCTCGCCACGTGCAAACCGTCGGTGGGAGGTTTGCTGTTCTTGCGTCGGGAGGCGGGATGACCGCTCGAGTCGCCGCAGGTCTGCGGGCTCTGCAGGCGGTCGCGGGTCGTACGGATCCGACCCTTTCCGTGGCTGCCGGCGAGATCGCACGGACGATCGCCATGCCGTTGAGCACCGTGTCGCGACTGTGCGCGGAACTGGTCGGGCTGGGTCTGCTCGCCCGCGGCGACGCATACGGCTCCTACCGGGTCGGCGAGGTCGCCCTGGCGCTGTCCGGGCGCGCGTCGTCACCGTACGCCCGGGTCTGCCGCACCGTGCTGACCCGCATCGCCTACCGCACGGGCGAGACGGCGGTCTTGGCGGCACCCACGCCCGAGGGCATGAGGGTGGTCGGGGCCGTCGTTTCGCCCTGGACGCTGCACTCGCCCGCCGAGGTCGGTGAGCTCGTCGTGGACCGCCCGAGTGCGATCGCACGAGCGGGATCTGCGGAGGAGACGACGTCGGGCGGCGGACGTGTCGTCGAGACGACGGTCGGCAAGTCCGTCGAGATCGCCGTGCCGATCCTGGCGCCGGGAGGCGACGCGCTCGCCGTTGTCGCCGTTCGCCTGCCGATGAACCGGGCGAGGCAGGGCATCGCGGTCGCGCGCAAGGCGGTTCTCGCTGCGCGACGCGAGGTGGAACGGGTCGTCGACGCGCGAGGTCAGACTGCATCGCCGTCGGTGCCGGCGGCGATGAGTTCCCCACCGGCATCCCCGCCCGCACCCGCCCTCGCGGCGACGCTCGACATGCTGTGGGCGCTGTCGTCGGGCCCACGGCCGCTCGCGGAGCTGGCCAGGGCGGCGGGGATCCGTCGAGATCGCGCCGTACGTCTGCTGGAGACCTGCCGACGCAGCGGGGTGGTCCGCATCGAGGAGGGTGAGGGGCTGGTGAGCCTCGAGTGGTCGATCCATGGGTGGCAGCGGGCTGCGCTGGCTTCGAGGCTCGTCACCCAAGGAACGCCGGTCGTCGCACGCACGGCTGATCGCGCGGGCGTGTGCGCCTTCATCACGGTGCTGCGGGGAATGCGGTCGGTCACCCTTGTGGAGGAGTTGCGTCACATCGGCCCCGGCCTGGAGATGACGCCGTGGCTCGGGCGGCCGTGCCCCATCCTCAGCTCCGATGGCGGGCCGGCGCTGATGCTTGCGTTCGACGACGACGACATCGGCGCGTTTCTTCCGGCACGGGCGGATGCGCGGGAGTCGGCCGAGTTCTTCCGTCGCGTCCACCTGCTCGGCAAAGACGGCGTGATGGCGCGGGAATCCTTCGAGGAGGCGGGTCAGACCGCGTTCACCGCGCCGATCCGGGATTCCAGCGGAGCGGTCGTCGCGGCAGCGTGCCTCGTGGGGGCGTCGGATGAGATGCGTCCCCGCGTCGCGGAGTTGTCGGACGCGGTGCACACGATGGCCGCGGAGGTATCGATCCTCGTGGGCTTCGGCGCGGAGTATCCCGGGGGAGCCGTGCCGACACGGTGAAGGGCCGGTCGGAGAGGCTTCCGACCGGCCCTTGTCCCTTGCACCAAGAGTGTCCTGCAATCACATGCCGGTGATCGCCACAGCAAAACGATCACCGTGCTCACACTCTATAACGGAAAGGTAACGAGGGGAAGGGTTTTTCGAGACCTTTTTGTGATTTTCCTCGCAGGTGTCGTGTCTCACTCCAGTTGTCAGATTCTCACCGACCTGTCGAGTCGTCTCATTCCAGTTGTCGGATTCTCACTCCAGTTGTCGGGAGAGCGGCGCGCCGCGTAGCGCTGCTCCGAGCCGGGAGTAGCTTGCGGTTCAAGCCGGGAGGTTCCAAAGGAGCGCTCTGATCGGGTGCGGGATTCTCCGGAAGGGAGAGCTCTCCGTGACGTTGACCCAAGACTGGCTCGCCGCGATCGACGGGACGAACGCACTCGCGGCCACGATCGAGTTTTCCAGACACGGCCTCCTCCAGCACGCAGACCCCGTCGACGCGGCGCGCGTGATGTTCGAGGATGCGGATCCGGTTCGCGAGTTCCCGTCGTGGCCGGGCAAGCGCAACTTCGAGGGCAAGCTATGGATGGCCTCGACGGGCCGGCACGTTCCGTTCGAGTCGTTCTGGGAGCGCTCGTTCCTGACCTCGCTGGACCGGACGGGGGATGTCGTCGGGGTGGCGAGCCAGCCGATGTGGATCCGCTGGCGGTCACCGAAGCGCTCCCACGCGCCCGACTATTTCGTGCGCCGCTCCGATGGGAGCGCGCTGCTCGTCGACGTGAGGCCGGTCGAACTGATCAAGCCCGAGGACAGCATGAAGTTCGAACTCACTCGTCGCCTTGCTGCCGCACTGGGATGGTCCTATCTCGTCTTCGATCAGCTTCCCGGCGCCACCCAGGCGAACCTGCGCTTCCTGCTTCGGTACCGCGAGCCTGCGTGGCTGGAGGGCGTCGACATCGCCGCGCTCGGGCTCACCGGTCGGATGAGTCTGGGCTCGCTCGCGGCGGCCCTCGGTGGCGTTGCTCGCTCAGGTGTCGGCGCCGCGTATGCACTCGTGTGGAGCGGGGTGGCGCAGGCGGATCTACACCGTCCCCTGTCGATGACGACCGTCGTCGACGTCGGAGCGGCATCATGACCATTCACCCGGGCGACATCATCCGGTGGCAGGGCGGAAGCCACCAGGTCGTCGCGATCCGACCCACCTATCTGACCTTGCGCGCCGTCGACGGCGACGGAGACGACGTGGAGGTTCTCGCCGCCGATCTGCGACATGAGGCGGAACCTGCCGCACCGGCATCGCTCCGCTCCCTGCTGGACTTGCGCAGCCTGCAAGACCTCGACGCGCGTGACCGCAAGATCGTCGACGTGTGGCTAGAGGAACTCGCCCGGTTCGACAAGCTCGTGGCGGCAGGCGTGACCAAGCCCGCGGCGCGACAGCAAGTTATCGACAGCGTCAACCGTCGTCTCGGAACCGACTACAGCCCGGTCAAGGTCTCGCGTCAGCAACGCGCGCTCGAAGAGTTCGGGGTCAGCGGCCTTCTCGATCGACGTCGCCACGGCCTGGCCGACATGCCCGGGCGCTCCTACGACGAGCGCCTCATCGACGCGATCCTGACCGTCCAGGCCGGCCAGGAGCGGAAATCCACGGGCACCGGGACGCGACTGATCTGGCTCGTCCGCAGAGAGCTGGACGACCGCTTCGGCGAGAGCGTCGTGCCGATGCCGAGCCGCGCAACGATGTACCGGCTCCTGAGTGAGCTCGATGCGGGCAAGCACACGCTGGGGACTGCCCGTGCCCGTCGCACGACGGCTAACCAACCGGATCACATGCACGGGGTCCGGTCGGGGGTGCGACCCGGTGAGCAGGTACTGATCGACACGACGCCGATGGAGATCCTCGTCGAATGCGACGGTGAACCCGTCCGCCCCGATCTCACTCTGCTGTTGTGCGAGGCATCCCGGTCGGTGCTCTCCGGCATCGTTACCGTTGGCTCCCGCAGCATCGATCTGGTGGTGGTCCTCGCCCGCGCTCTCGTGCCGTACGTGTCGCGCCCCGACGGGGTGCGCGCGAACCGGCGTCAGGTCTCGGAGGCATGGACCGGCACAGACGGACTCGTGGCGGAACGGTTCGAGGCAATGCGCGACGCGCAACCGTACATCTTCCCGGAGTCGATCACGACCGACCGTGGCGCGTCGTACGTGTCCCGGCACTTCTCGGACGCGTGCCGGACGTTGGGGATCTCACTCACCGTCAACGCCGAGTACTCGCCAACGCAGAAGGCGAAGATCGAGCGGATGTTCCGCACCGTCAAGGATCGGTTCACCCAGTACGCGATCGCGTTCCTCGGGCAGAGCACCGAGATGCGCGGCGACGAGATCATTGCGACGAGCCAGCTACTCACCCTCGAGCAACTGCAGGAGCTGTTCGAAGACTGGGTTGCAGTGACCTGGCAGAACCGACCCCATAAGGCGCTGCGCGACCCACGCAATCCTCGGCTGATGCTGACGCCGAACCAGATGGTCGCCGCCTACCGGGAGATCGCGCCAGAGTTGCAAGTGCCGCTCACGGCCGAGAAGTACATCGCGCTGCTCCCCACCGAGTGGCGTGTAATCAACCACTACGGCGTCGACATCGACCTGCGCGTCTACGACTCCACAGAACTCGGCCCGCTGCGAAAGAAGCGGTCCCCGCACCATCGGCAGCAAGGCAAGTGGCCGTTCCACGTCGACCCCTACAACCCGATGACGGTATGGCTGGAACTTGGCGACCAGTTCCTCCCGCTGGACTGGCGATCCCCGTACAGCGGTGCTCCGATGGCCGACGAAGTGTGGCGGGTCGCCCGCGCTCAGGCTGTCGCACGCGGCGAGAGCGAGCCGAGCACCGACGACCTCAACGAGATGATGCGCCGGTTCATGTACAAAGGCAACGTCCCTCCGACGAAGCGGCAGAAGAAGCGTTCCGTAAGCGCACGGACGGACCCGCTGGCGATCACCCACCAACTCCCACACATCGCCCCCGGAGGTCCACCGCGCGGCGAGCTAACGGCTGCAGACGACGACGGCGACAAGGAACCCAATGCGGTCGCATCGAAGCCTGCGTGGCCGGTCGCCGCACCGTTCGGGATGACCCGGTCGCCGGATGAGGCGTGAGCGCGATGTTCGATGACCTGCTGGGCGACTTCGACTTCGACGCCCCGTCGACCGACTTCGACTACGCGACCAAGGAAGGGTGGCGCGAGTTCGTCGAGTTCGTGGCACAGCGGCCACTCTCGATAAGCCTGGCCGAGTACGACGCTATGGACTCCTCGGAGCGTGCGCTATTCAACATCGCCCGTGAACGGTACATGACCCTCGGCGCCCGGGTCGCGACGCCATCGCTGCGGCAGGTCGCGGTCGCGATCCGCCACGCGATGACCGACAACCGCTCCCCGGACGCCAGTAAGGCCGGGGTGATCATCTCCGGCCGGCCGGGTCTCGGGAAGACCACCGCGGTCCAGGAGTTCGGGCGCGCATTCGAGCGAGCCCGAAGGCAACGCGCCGGCAGCACGCGGCGCAACCTGATCCCCGTCGCCTACGTGCCCGTACCCACGCACGCGACAGCGAAGACGATGATCACCAAGCTCGCCGATTTCTACGCCATCCCCTACTCCCGCAACGCGAACTACGAGATCCTCCTCAGCCGCGTCAGCCACGTCATGCGCGAATGCCGCACCGAGCTGGTGATCATCGACGACATACACCGGCTCGACCTGCACTACCGCGGCAACGAGCAAGTCGCCGACGCGCTCAAAGAACTGTCCGAACGGTGCCCCGGCACCATGGTCTACGCCGGTGTCGACGTCGCCCGCAACGGCCTGTTCTGGGGCTCGCGGGGTGAGCAGATCATGGCCAGGTTCGAGCTGGTCAAGTTCGATACCTACGGGACCGGAGAGACAGCTGATGCCGCGGTCTGGGGGCGCATCCTCGTCGACCTCGAAGACTCACTGTGCTTGATTTCGCAAACTGACGCGGAGATCCTCACCGTCGCTGCTGAACTCCGCGACCTATCCCGCGGCTCCATCGGCCGCGTCGCCCGAGCCGTCCGCCGCGGAGCGCGCCGCGCCATCGAACAGCACACTGAACGCCTCGACCTCGACGACGTACTCGCGTCGCTGGCGAAAATCCGTGAGTCGGAAGGCTGGATCGAGGAAGAAGAGAACCGGCCATCACCACGGCCCAAACGAGGCCGTCCCGCGCGAGCGAAATGATGAGGAAGCTCCCCGTGCTCATCGAACCCTTCACGGGAGAAACCGTCAGCAGCGTCTACCGCAGACTTACCACCCGCAACGCCGTGCCGGCCGGGGAACTGTGGACGACCCTCCGTCACGAGCGCCCGCGGCTGCCTCTGCGCACGACACCAGAACTCGTGCCGCGACTGGTCGAACAACTCGCCGACCTCCCTCCCGGGTACTTCGACGGTAGCCGCTCTGACCGCCTGTTCGTCCGCTGCATTCACGCCGACTGGCGACACAACAACTGCCCGATGTGCGCGCCCCTGCCGTCTGCCGTCACGAAATGCAGGCGATGCACCGGCGGTGAACCCGTCGAGGTGCGCACCCGGATCGGAGCGGTGTGTGCGCGACACCGCAGGTGGCACTACGCGGGAGCGGACCGCGACCTCGCGCGAAGCGCCGACTTCTTTCGCGCCGAGCGATGCCTCACCGGCACGCTCTGGGAACGCGGCATCGGTCCCGACACCGGCGAACTGGAACTCGCCACGACCCTCATCCGCGCCACTGAGCTCGGACAGGAGGACGAATCTCATCGAACGGCGCTTGCGCGCCACTATCCCGAAGCGGTGCGTCTCGTCGCACTGACAACAGAGCCGTGGGCGGAGCGATTCCTCGCGAACACGAACGTCGGCCCCATTCAGGTCGCCGCGCTCGTCGAAGCAGCGGTGAACGCGGTCACCGTGGGCGCGTCGCACGACGTCGACGCCGTCCGCGCTTCCTTTCACGCCGAAGGCCGCGAAGCGGTCATCGGCCTTGACCGACCCGTGCGGCTTCGGCACGGGCGGTCCCCGGGCCTCGATGAACTCGGTAAGAGAATCCTGACGTTCGCCCCGCGGGTCCGAGCCACACTCCTGCGTCACACCAACGCCCGCAAGCCTCCCACACGGCGACCGCGCCTCTCATCGAGGCATGCACAGGTGTGAACACCCAGCTCCGCACGCTACCGATTCGACTCGAACCCATCGAGGGCGAGACCGTCGACGGGTTCACGAAGCGGCTCGCCCAAGCTCACCAGTGCGAGGAACGCGATGTCCGCCGAATAGTCCTGGACCGGCTCGGCCTCACCTGGTGGCCAGCAGCAGATCAGCGTGTCGCCGATCTCCTGGAGCAACTCGCGGGCCTACCGCCCGGCGCACTTCGCCCCGACTTCGAGAAGCACGGCATGTGGGTCAGATGCGGCCACCGCAGCTGGCGACCAGAGAAGTGCTGTCGGTGCGCCCGGCTTGCCGAACCTCGCGCCGCGTGCTCGGAGTGTTCCGGCGGGCTGGCCACCACGACGATCGCCCGCGGCGGCGCGCTCTGCCTCGCCCATCATCAGTGGGTGTTCCGCGCGTTCCGTGCCGACGTAGCGGGGCTGCCCGACTATGAGAGTGCGGAACTGCTGCTGCGATCACAGCTCTGGACGCGCGGCGTTGCGCTCCACACCGGCGAACTGAACCTCGCCGCAGCATTCGTTCACGCATGGCACGGAGGGTCAGAATCTCCATCTGCCATCGACGATCGCATGGCGAGATTCGGTATCCCGCACCTCGACTCCTACGAAGATGTGCTGCTGTGCGCCTACCCCGAGACCATCCGCGTGGCGTGCATGCTCACCACCCCGCGAACGATCACTCCCGTCTTGAACGTGACCGTCTCCGCGCTCACCCAGGCCGATCGTCTCTTGCCCCAGGTGGCGAACGCGATCGGCCATGAGCCCAACGACGCCCTCCGAGCATTCGCGGTCAGCGTCGTCGGGCATTCCCACCGGGCGATGATGTACATGTACGGACTCCGCAGCTCCCGCCAGGTGAAGCGCCAGCGCTGCCCCTTCAACCGCGCGCTCATGGTCGCCGCGCATCGACAGCGCGCTTGCATTCTTCGACACGCCAACTCGAGAGGCATTCCGGACATCGCCGGCAAGGTCGGCCAGGCCGCACCGCGCACCCGGGTGGTTCGAAACTGGTCGCTTGAGAACGATGAGCTCGCGCTCATGTAAGTGCTGGCGTCGTTGCCGTTTCGTAGTCCTCGGCGGGCATCGTGGTTGCGCGGACGGTCGAACGGTCCGTTCCGCTGTCGGGCGCTACTCTCTTGACGTGGGTTTCCTGAGTGATAGTCGATCGCGTCGCGCGATGGAAGAGTTCGCCCGGGAACTGTCTAGGCGGTCGAGTCAGCCAATATGGGGATGGATCAACTCCAAACCGGCGCCGTCGTTGACGATCGACCGAGGCGGCCCCGAGAGAGTCCTGGTCACGGTCCAGGACGACACTTTCGTCTTGTTCCTTGACGACGGCGCGGCGGGTTCCATTCCTGCGCGACAGACGCTGGGCCGAGTCGGGGAGGCCGTCGACGGGTTGCCTCCGCGATTCGTGAACACGCTCCGTGCACATAGCCGAGAGCTTCAGCGGCGCGGAGATCCAAGCTTCCGCAGGTTCGTTGAGTTCGACATGTTGGTCGCAGACGCCCTGGGCGATGTGGAGGGCGAGCGAGAAGCACTGCTCGTACTGGCGAAGGACGCCTACGACAGCCCGCCGGAGAACCCGACCACCCTCAACGGGCTGGTAGCACGGGCGGACGAGTTTGGCGCGCTTCGGCTAAAAGCACTACTTCGTGCGACGCAGGGTCGCTCGACGTTGGCTATCGCCAAACGGGGCGACGACAGTCGGTTCACATTCTCCGGCGCACGTTCGTACTTCGAACTGGCCCTTGAGATCGTAGACACGATTCCCGAGGGCTACGACTCGTTGAGGAACGCCATCCACAGCACTCTTCAAAGGGAGTTCCCGTAGCGAGAGATACAGTCGCCTCATGACGACGAGCCCCTACACCGCCCGACTGTTCGCAGGCAATGGCTCAACTGGTTCTCTGATCGAGATTCTGGTCGACCGAACCCCGGAAGGCATGCCGCACAACGAGGTTTCGCATGCTGGTCACATCTATGCGTTGGGAAGCGACCGCCCGGAACTTGATGTCCAGGAGTACTTCCTGAAGACGTGACCGGCAGCGTCATCGTGACGACCCGTAGCAAGTCTTGTGAGACAGATCACGCCTTAAGCCTCATCTACCGATAAGAAAAACCCAGGTCAGCGGTTCTCAATCCCGACAGCTCTCGTGAGATCCGACAGCAGGCGTCAGCGGCTGCCGCCCGCGCGCACTCGGTCGATGACCGCGTCGATGCGGGCTCGCTTCTCGTGCTGGTCGGCGACCAGTCCGTAGGGCGCGTCGGTCTCGGTGGTTCCCCACGGCACGAGCACGTCGAACTCGATCTCACGAACCCGTTGGAGGCTCGCCACGTAGTCGCTGCGAGATCGCGGGTCCAGCACGACGGCCTTCCATTCGGCATCCTCGATCCAGATGAAGTCGCCGGTGAACAGGAACCGGTGGGTGCCGTTGTCCCACAGGTACGAGGTGGTTCCCGCCGTATGCCCCGGAGTGGGAATCACTTCGAGGTCGTCGGCGATCATTTGGCGTTTGTCGAACGTGCCGGCGATTCGGATCGAGCGCGCAGTCTCGGCGCGGTCCTTCGTGTGCACCCACACGGGCACGTCGAGCGCAGGCTGGCGGTACATCGCCTCGTGGGCGTGGTTGATCAGCAGGCGCGCTGGTCGGCCGCGGTCGAGGATGGCCGCCGCCGCCTCGCTCACCCCGGGGGAGTTGTAGACGATCATGTTGCCCTGCGGACGCTCGAGAACGTACGAGCGGAGCAGCACATTCTGCTGGTAGGGGAGTCGCGAGGTCGGCCCGGAGAGCAGCCCCTCCATCGGCGTGTCCAGTGCATTCTTTCCGGCGAAGGTCATCGTGTCCTCTCTTTCGGTCTGTGAGCGTATCATGAAACGGAAGCGGAGATTCCGTTTCCGTTTTCTCCGGTAAGCTTGTGTCATGTCCGATCGGCCTTCTTCGTCGCGCCGGCAGCCGCGGGCCGACGCGACGCGCAATCGTCGTCGTATCCTCGATGCCGCGACGAGTGTGTTCGCCGAGAAAGGTCCCGCGGCCACGCTCAGCGATGTCGCCCGAACGGCCGGAGTAGGAATCGGAACGATCTACCGCAACTTCGACGACAAGGAATCGCTGCTGGACGCACTCTTCGACGACAAGATCGACACTGTCATCCGAGTCGCCGTCGAGGCCGCGGAAGTGCAAGACCCCGGCGTCGCGTTCCGCACCTATCTCTGGGGCATGATCGAGGCGCACTCGCTCGACCGGAGTCTTGCGACCGTCTTGTTCACGTCGAATCGCGTCGATCGCTTTCCTGCTCACCTGTCCGATCAGCTGGCCTCGACCGCCGACGGCCTGATCGCCGCGGCCATCGAAGCCGGCGAACTGCGTGCCGGTTTCACGCGGCAGGATACGACCGTGCTCGCGATCATGGTTCGGACGATCGTCGCCGCAACCGGCGAGACCGCTCCGGGCCTCTGGCGCCGCTACGCCGACATCGTGGTGGATGGCACCCGACCCACGAGCCACGCGGGCCCGCTGAGGCCTGCGCCTCTCGACTTCACCAGCACGGCCGAGGCCCTCGGGCGCACATTGTGACGGTGCGTTCCCGCACGTCGATGTCGCCGGCAAGACGGCTGAGGCCCACGCCCCGTTGTCTATCTACGCTTTCGACGTTGTCGGAGGCGGGTGGGTGAGGTGGTCGCCGGCCGCCAGCGTTGATCGGGGTCGATCCAGTACGGCGCCTTGATCTCGGGAACGCCATCTCGCATCCGGATCTGCCAGCCGCTCGTCTCCAGCGTGCGGTGGTGGTGCCAGCAGAGCGGAGGCTGTCGCATGAATCTGCATGGGTCCGGATGAGCCGGGGCGGCGGGGCTGGGTGGCCCCGTCGTTCAGGCGGT
>NZ_DCMW01000001.1:0-21405 GCF_002321605.1 Microbacterium sp. UBA1612 | reverse complement strand
CCATACTTAATCATCCCTGATCAGCCATAAACCCGCCTCAGGCGCGCCCAATCACCTGCAGATTCATGCGACAGCCTCGTTCCTGCACAATTACGAGGTCAACAACTACAGCGTCAACGTCACAGCGAGCCGCGAAGCCAGCTCGGGCGTCGCTGAGTGGTTCGACGGGCAGGTCGGATCGGACGGCACCATGATCGGTGCGGGCGTCAACCAGGGAACGACATCCCCCGGCGAGCTGAATTTCGCGTTCTGCGGCGAGCTGGCCGCGCACGGCGGCACGCTGTCGGGCAGCATGCCGCTGTGCCTGGGCCAAGGGTCGAACCACGACGACGGCGAATCCAACAACTGGTGGGTCGGCGGAACGGGCTGGCAGGCGCCGCACGTGGACTCCGACGCCGCCGTCGAGATGCTCGCCGCCGCGATTCCCGGGGCGGATCCGGAGATGTTCCTCGGCACCGAAGTGCGGATGATGATCCATCCCGAGCACGCGACGGCCGTCTTCGTGCTCAGTGGCACAGCGGCTCTCGGCGCCGCGGTCGACGGATTCGGCTTCGTGGTCGGGCTCGGTTGACCACGATTCACCGGAGCACGTGACGCGAAGGCCACGCCATCCTCTCCCGTGTGCCGCGCGGATGCGGCCGTGCTCAGAGACCGACCAGCTCGGCGCTGCGGTCCCAGAGGGCGCGCGCGAGCGCCGGATCCTCCGCGTCACGATGCGGCCGGGCGAGGCGATTGTTCACGTAGTACCCGCCGCGCTCCCAGTCGAAGCCGGGCTTTCCCATCGCCATCCACGTCAGCTTCGACCCTCCGACGTCCGTGCCGTCGAGGATGCGGTTGAACAGGTCGTTCTGATAGAGCATCCGCCACGGACCCCGCGCGGCAGCCGCGAAGCCGGTCGCCACCGCGCCCGGGTGGAACGACACCGCCGACACTCCCGCCTCCCCGAACCGACGATGCAGCTCCTTCGTGAACAGCACGTTCGCGAGCTTGCTGTTGCCGTACGCGCGCCCCGCCGAGTAGCGCCGGCGCGCCTGCAGATCGTCGATCGCGAACCGAGAGAAGCGCTGGGCCTGGCTCGATGTCTGGATCACCGACGCCTGTGAGGTGCGAAGCCGCTCCACGAGCAGATTCGTGAGCAGGAACGGCGCGAGATGGTTCACCTGGAAGGTGAGCTCGTATCCGTCCCGGGTCTCCGTGCGCTCGCCGAACACGCCTCCGGCGTTGTTGGCCAGCACGTCGATGCGCGGATACTGCTGCAGGAGCGTCTCCGCCAGATCACGCACCTGCGCCAGATCGGCGAAGTCCGCGACGTGCGACGGCACATCCAGCCGCTTCGCGACGGCCGCGGTCTTGTCGGGATCGCGGCCGACCACGATCACCTGCTCCCCCGCCTCGTGAAGCTGGCGCGCCGATGCCGCGCCGATTCCGTCGCTCGCCCCGGTGATGATGATCGTGCGTGTCATGATTCTCCGCTCGTTCTCGACTCGCGGCCATGCTTCGCGAGCGCGGCGACGGTGGCAAGGCCTCCCTCCCGGCCCCAGCGATGCGCTATGGCGCGGTGCCGCCGACGGACACCGCGCCATGGCGACGGTCAGGAACCTGTCTGCTCGCGACGAGCGCGGCGGAGGGAGGCGACGACGAGGGCGCCTCCGAGAGCCAGCAGTCCGAGCGCACCCGCCAGCGCACCCGTCATGCTCGGGGCTCCGGTCTGCGCGATCTCGCCGGAGGGCGATCCCGAGACCCCACCTTCCGCTTCCTCGTCGGTGCCGTCGCCGCTCGAACCGTCGGTGTCGCCGCCGGTTGCGTCTGCGTCGGAACCGCCCGACCCGCCGTCGGATCCGCCCGAGTCGCCGTCACCCGTATCCGTTGCAACGAGCGTGAAGGCGTCGAGGTAGCCCCAGTCACCGTCATCCCCGAGACCGCGGACGCCCACCGTGACCGTCGCGGCCTCGTCGAGCACGATCTGAAGCGTGGGTCGGTCCCACGTCGGCCAGCCGCTCAGGGTGAACGCCTGCGTCTGCTCCACACCGCCGACGCTCGCGACGAGGTCGATCTGAGCCGGATCGCCCACGTCGCTGCCACCCATCGCCGCGGCGGACAGCTCGTAGGTGCCCGCAGGCAGGTCGACATCCTGGAGCGCGGTGAACGCGTACGGCTGCCCGTCGACGTAGTAGTTCAAGGCGTATTCACCCTCATCGCCGTCGGAACCCGCCGACGCGGTGACCCAGAAGGAGCCCTCGTCTTCCGGCCAGGGGTCCGCTTCGATCGTCCACGGCGTGACGTCGTCGATACCCTTCTCGAACCCGCCGTTGGCGATCTCGTTGCGCGCCGTCACGACGATCTCGGCCCGAGCCGTCCAGCCGTTCTCGGTGACACCGGTCACGGTGTACGTGCCGGGACCGGCGATCGCGTCCAGTCCGTCGTTCCAGGTCACCGCCTCGGTGGTTGTCGAATCGTCGTAGGCGACCACGGTGACCTCGTCGGGAAGGTCGATCGGCTCGCCGTCCACGACGGTCAGTTCGACGGTGCGCACGGTCGGATCGGGGATGCTTCCGTCTCCGGCTTCGAGGTCGTCGATGGCCGTGCGCAGGGCCGCGGCCGCAGCATCCACGGATGCCTGGCTCGGCGACGACGCGTCGAGGATCACCTCGGCGCGGGTCATGGCCCGGTCGAAGGCCAGCAGCGAGGCCGCCGTCCACCCGTCGCGGTCGATGGCCGCGCCCTCCGTGTACACCGCCTCCAGAGCTGACGTGTCGGCTTCGACCACGGGGGTCACCTCGACGAGCTCGAACTCGTCGATCGTGCCCCAAGCGCCGTCCTTGAGGGAGAACGTCGCGGAGACCGTGACGCTCTGCCCCTCGGCGACCGTGACGATCGGCGTGCGCGGGTTCTGCCACCCCTCGTAGCCGCTCAGCGTGAACGGCGCCGACGCGCTCTCGATGCCCGAAGCCAGCGAGATCGAGGTCGCCTCGCCGGCGACCGCGGCGCGTCCCTGCGCCTGCGCCGAGAGGCGGTAATCGCCGGCGGAGACACCGGTGATCTCCTGAGAGATCGTGAACGAGAAGTCGCCGCCGGCGCGATACCAGTGCGTCGAACGCGTACCCGCGAACGGGTCGTCGGTCGCGCTGATCGTGTAGCCCGTGCCCGTTCCCGTCCACGGAGCGACGCCGTCTTCGAACCCGGGGTTCGCGAGGAGATTCTGCCCGTCGGCGTCGCCGTCGAGAACGGTCACCGTCAGCGTCGACTCGAGGCCCGCATCCGTCGTTCCCGGCACCTCGTAGGTGCCCGCGCCGACGAACCAGGACTCGTGCCCCTGCCAGGTCACATCCTGCTGCTCCGTCGTGCCGTCGGTGTACGACACCGCGACCGTCTCGGGGAGCGACCACGACTGGCCATCGACGACAGTGATCTCCGGCGAGGCGACGGTATCGACATCGCGCGGGCCGACGGTGCCGTAGCGCACGTAGTCCCATACCCGCAGCGACTCCAGCGGTCGACCCTCGAAGTCGAACATCGCCTGGTTGTCCCAGCCGGACCCGCCGTAGTTCGCCGCCGCGTCGGCGCTGTAGTCGGCGGCGTGAGACGAGGCCCAGCCCGATCCGAATTCCTCCCACAGCAGCCGGTTCTGCTCGATCTCCTCCGGCGGACCGACGGGGAGCCACGCCGGCTCCCAATAGAAGACGCCGAGACCGGCATCCCCGACCTTCGCGACCGCTTCGATGACATCGCGCACCGCGAGAGCCTGGCCCTGCACCGACGTGGAGTACTGGTCGTACGCGGTGCGGATGTTGTTGGGGTACCCGTCGCCGTCTTCGAGCGTGTACGCCCACGAGGTCTCGGCGACGATCACGTCCTTGCCATAGGTCTCGGCGACACCGGCCAGCTGGCTCGTGAGGTTCTCCAGCGTTCCGTGCCAGTACGCGTAGTAAGACGACGCGAACACGTCGTAGTCGATGGGCTGCACGCCCTCGGTGGCCGGATCGGTGTCGTACGTGGCGAGACTGTCCGCGAGGGAGCCGTAGTTGCCGCGCTCGGGGTTGGTGAAGTGGATCGCGATCTTCACGTCGTCGCCGAGCGCATCCCGCACACCCCGCGAAGCGGCGTCGAAGAGCTGCCCGGATTCCGGCCACGCCGTCTCGGCGAGCAGCAGACCGGAATTCTCGTTCCCGATCTGAACCATCCCGACATCGACGCCGGCGTCGTCCATGCGGCTGAGGGTGTCGACGGTGTAGTCGTACATCGCGTCGGCGCGCTCGGCGGTCGTCATGCCCTCCCACGCCTTGGGCAGCGGCTGCTGCCCGGGATGTGCCCAGAAGTCGGAGTAATGGAAGTCGACGAACACGCGCATCCCGGCAGCGGTCGAACGCAGCCCGATCTCGGTCGCGCGCTCGGCGTCGACGGTGCCGCCGCCGTAGCCGTTGCCGTCGGCGTCGTAGGGGTCGTTCCAGACGCGGATGCGGGAGTAGTTCACGCCCGCATCCGCGAAGACGTCGAACACGTCGGCCTCTTCGCCGTCGAAGTCCCGGAAGGTCACCCCCGACTCCTCGAGCGACAGGATCGACGAGGCGTCCACCCCGTTCATGAAGTCCGCGCTCAGGCCCTCGACCACCGGGACCGTGATCCCGGCTTCGACCGGCTCGTCCGCCGCCGCGGTGGCCGCGGTGGCGAAGGCGCTCACCGTTCCCGCTATCGCCGCCGCCGCGACCAGGCGTGCTCGCTGACGTGTGACCATGAAGGTTCCTCTCGATCGTCGTTGATCCGGCAAGCCGCGCAGCGCGCGGGTCAGGTCGATGGCGGCATCTCGGCTCCCGGCGTGACCGGCGCCGTCGACACGTGACTGTGAGCGGTCACAGGATTGGGGGCACGAATGCCTGTGAGCGGTCACAGTCAAACACACGCGATGCGCGATGCCAAGGGTGAATTCGGGATGCGCGACCAGAAGCGTGCTCGTGCTCGGCATCGTCTGTCTGCAGGTGTGCGCCGTCTGCATCCTGATCCTTCTCACACGGGTACGTCGCGGATCGGTCTTCCGCCCCTCGTCGTTCCGCTACGTGGACGCGATCGCGTGGTCCGTCTTCGCGGCGGCGCTCGTCAGCGCTGCCGTCGCCGCGCTGCTCGCCCCCGGCGGCATCGCGCCCGGCGTCGTCGCTCTCATCTGCGGCGTCGCGCTCGTGCTCGGCGGTGTCGCCTCATCGTCGTGATCATGAAAGCCCTGCTCCGGCAGGCGACGCAGCAGGAGGTCGATCTCGGAGTGCTCCGCGCCCAGCTCGACGAGGTCGTCTGATGCCGATCGTCATCGACATCGACGTCATGCTCGCGCGCCGCAAGATGGCCGTCGGCGTGCTCGCCGAACGCGTCGGCATCACGCCGGCGAACCTGGCTGTGCTGAAGAACGGACGAGCCAAGGCGGTGCGCTTCTCCACCCTCGACGCCCTGTGCGATGTCTTGGAGTGTCAACCGGGTGACCTGCTGCAGTGGGTCCCGCCCGAGCAGGCGGCATCACCGGCAGAGACGTCGTCGGCCGATGCAGCCGCTCCCGTCAGCCTTTGAGGTATACCGTCGCGGTCTCGGTGAAGAAGTCCCGTGCGGCGGCACTGTTGAAACACATGAAGGCCCCGGGATCCGCACGCCGTGACGCGGGATTCCGGGGCCTCCTCGAGGTGACAACGGTTGTGGAGATGGGGGGAATCGAACCCCCGTCCATCGCTGGGTCGCTGCGGCTTCTCCGGGCGCAGTCTGTGCAGACGTTCTGCTCGGCCCCGACCTTTGTCACAGACACCTAAGTCGACGGGCCCAGCCTGGAAAGAGTCCCGCGTGACGTCCAGACGCCGTCACGCAGCAAGATCCCTAGATGACGCCAGTACCCGTGACGGGATCACGCACGGACTGACGGACTATCGGGCTCGCTTACGCAGCGAGGGCGAAGTCAGACTGCTTCTTATCGGCAGTTATTGGTTTGCAGGGGGCGTTCACGAGATAACCCTGCATCCTCGGCCCGCTTCACGCAGTTACGCAGACGATGTCGAAACCGATCATCCCCGTGCGTTCCTTCGTGCGAAGGACCGTTGTCACACTGTGGAGTTGCCAAGCTCGGATCCGATGGAATCCGAGCACATCAGAATACAACGGATGCGCGGCATCCGCCATTCCCGCACGTCACACCGATTCGAGCTCGCCGCGCACGATCGAGTCGCCCGAATGCGTGGGATCACCGTCGAGAGGCTCCTCGGAGATGTCCACGAGCACGTACTCGTCGATATCGACGTCGTCAGGAATCGCGAAGGTGCCTTCCGATCCCTCTAGCACACCGAGGCTCACGATCGCCGACGCGTCGGCGGTGATCAGCCACACCTCGCGGTAGGCGTCGGTGCCGGCGGCATCCGCGTCGAGTTCGACCGTGATCCGACGCTCACCATCCGGGTCCTCGACGACGACCGCGGTGCCGGCAGCACCAGGGTGACCCGGGAACGCGTCGAGAGCGGCCGCGGCAAGCTCCGTGGGCGCCGGGCGGAGGATCGAGGTGACCCCGACCACGACCAGAACGGCGGCCACCGACGCGGCCAGCGCGAAGACGACCTTCGTCCAGCGTCGCGTTCCCCGCTTCGGTTCGGGCGTCTCGTCTGAATCCGACGCCGCCGGGCCGTCGACGATGTCCGCCGCGGGCGCCACATCGATCGTGGCGCTGTCGGTGTCGACGTCGGGCGCCGAGGCGGCCGCCATTCCGACCTCGGCGGCGATGCGCTCCCACACGCGAGCCGGCGGCGCCTCGAGGTCGCCGACGGTGAGCGTCGAGCGTCCCACCAGCACGGCACGGCTGAGCTCGGTGAACTCCGTCGCGCACAGGCTGCACTCCTGCAGATGAGCCGACTCATCGGGATCGGCGTCTTCGCCCAGCGCGATCAGCGCCAGCCTCTCGGCATCAAGATGCGACATGACTCACCTCCAGTCGTTCTCGCAGTCGCTTCAGACTTCGCCTGATATGGCTCTTCACGGTACCCAACGGCATGTCCAGCCGATGGGAGATCTGGTCGTGCGTGAGGTCGTCGTAGAACGCCAGCCTCACGACTTTCTGCGCGTCCGGTTCCAGTCGGTCCAGTTCGTCCGCCAGCAGGAGCCTGTCGGCCAGGTCGATCTCCGACCCCACCAGGCTGTCGGGATCGGTGTAGTGCTGCATCTCCTCCTGGAGCCGCCTCACCCGCGCTCGCGCCTCATGCGTGTCGGCGATCCGCCGCCGGCAGATCGTCACCAGCCATGTCGACAGCTTCGCCTTGTCGGGGTCGTATCTCTCCCGCGATGTCCAGGCCGAGACGAAGGTCTTCTGGGTGACATCCTCCGCATCGCCTCGATCACCGAGCGAGCGCAGCGCGAGGGTGAAGACGACCGCCGACCAGCGGCGGTAGACCTCTTCGAGCGCGCGGTCCTCACCTCTGCGGAACCGCTCGCACAGGTCGCGTTCGTCGGGATCCACAACGCCACCCCCTGCCTCTCGGGTCACCACCTCGATCGTCTCAGGCGGGTGCGGCGATCGCCACCACATTGTCCTGGTACCGGCCGGTGGCGGAGTCGAACGCCCCGCCGCAGGTGATGAGCACCAGTGTTCCCTCTCCCTCCCGCGAGAACAGCTCGTTGACGGGCAGCTCCGCCTTCGGGTAGTAGGTGACGCTCTCGAGAACGTACGGATGCACGACTCCGTCGGCGTCCGCGACTTCGATCCGCTCCCCTGCGCCGAGGTCGCGAAGGCGACTGAACGGCCCGATCGGGTAGCCGGGGGCATCCACATGCGCCGAGATGACCGTGTTGCCGGTCTCACTCGTCGGATCGGACCCCCACCGGTACCAGCCGGCGATCGCGGGATCCTCGGGCAGCTCCATGAACCCACCCTCCTCGACGCCGACGTCGACCACGGGCACGTCGACCCCGATCGACGCGATGCTGACCGATGTCGGAGGAACCGCGCGCCGCGGCGGCGAGGGGGTCGCCGCCGCGACCGGCACGTCGACCGACGCCGTCGGTGCGGGTGCCGCCGAAGTGCGGACAGGTGCCGGTGTCACCGTGGGGGATTCGGTGACCGACTCCTGTCCGCACCCGGTCAGGGCAAGAACGATCGCGAGGGGGGCGAGGCCCGTCGCGATCGCCTTGCGGATCATGCGGGTTCTCAGCGCTCGGCCCGCTTGCGCGAGACGACCACGGCCGACGTGGCGATCGCCGCAGCGACACCGAAGGCGCCGACGATCAGCAGGGTCTGCATCATCGCGTCGCGCTCGGCCAGCTGGCCGCCGGAGCCGGACGGAACACCGTCGGGAGCCGAGTGGAGCCCGTCGATCGTCTGCACGGCGAGGTCGAGGTTGTCGTCCTCGAGGCTGCCCCACGCGTAGACGATGGTGAGCACACCTTCTTCGACGGCGACGTCGGCCGGTCCGATCACCGGGTCGGTGGTGCCGGTCGCAGCGACGGATGCCTCGATCGTTCCCGCGGCGAGATCGAGGGTCGCCTCCTCGGGGTTCGCGAGGTTCTCGATCACCGGGGTGCCTCCCGCGAGCACATCCACAGCGGGCGCCGCGGCGTCGTGGCGTACTGTCAGTCGGCCTTCTCCCGGTGCTGTCTCGGAGATGTCGTTCACATACGGGGTGACCGTCGGCTCGCCGCCCTCGGTGAGGTGGGCCACCGCGGTGTAGCTCGTGTTGGCTTCGAGGGTGACGCTGACGGGACCGAGGATGGGGTCGCTCGCGTCGGCCGCATCGGTCGCCGTCAGAGCGACTTCGTAATCGCCCGCGGCGAGGTCGAGCGGGCCGGCGAGGTCGCCGGGCTGGAAGTCGTCGAGGGTCAGTTCGCCATTGACGTAGACGTCGACGGGGGTGTCGGGGATGCCATGGAGCACCGACAGGTCAGCGGTGGTGTCCGAGATGGCGTACGCGGGGGCTGCCAGACCGAAAGCGGCGATCGCTCCGGCGGTGATACCCGCTGCGAGGGTCTTACGCACGATAGTCCTCCTTGGAATCACGGGCGGCTGGGCACCGCCTCATGCCTATGTGTTCCGGGAGGGTGTGCGATTCGGATGCAGGTGGCGGAGATTTCGCTCGCCGCCGGCGTAGCGGAGGCGATTATCTGGTTGCGGGAAGCGACGGGGCCTCATCCGACGTCGTGCCGGCGACCATCGGGGCGATCACGGTCGCCGACGCGACGGCGGCGAGGCCGGCGACGACCGCGACCGCGACGGTGGCAACCAGCATCTTCAGCGCGGAGGTCTTCATCGCGGGTCACGTTATCGTGACCGTCGGCACGCGTCCACCTTCGCCGCCAACCTGTAACCCGCCCGTGAGGGGCGACCCGTCAGCCCGAGCGGGTCACTCGCCGAGGCGGTTGCGGGTGCGCATGGCCCGCTCGGCCTCGCGCTTGTCCTGACGTTCGCGCAGCGTCTGACGTTTGTCGTACTCCGCCTTACCCTTGGCGATCGCGATCTCCACCTTCGCGCGGCCGTCGCTGAAGTACAGACGCAGCGGCACGAGGGTGTAGCCGCCGGCCGACGCCGCGTGGCCGAGACGCTCGATCTCGTCCTTGTGCAGCAGCAGCTTGCGGGTGCGCTTGGCGGAGTGGTTCGTCCAGTGGCCCTGCGAATACTGCGGGATGTTCACCGCGTCCAAGAACGCCTCGCCCTTGTCGATGAAGGCATAGCCGTCGGTGAGATTCGCGCGCCCCTCGCGCAGCGACTTCACCTCGGTGCCCATGAGCACCAGACCCGCTTCGTAGGTCTTCTCGATGGTGTAGTCGTGGCGGGCGCGACGGTTGGTCGCGACGACCTTCTCTCCGCGTTCCCGGACCATGATGACTCCTCGTATGACGGATGCCGCTCGAGACGGCAGCCCATCAGTCTAGCAAGCGTCTCACGCCGTGCTCGGGCGCGGTCAGGCGCGCAGCCAGCGCCGGATCGCGAAGCTCGCCGACAGGGCCGCGAGCACGGCGCCGATCACGATGAGAACGGGCACCACCAGCAGGGCATCGCCGACGTCGACCCACGTCGTGACGAACTCCACGCGCCCGCGCAGGTAGTCCTCGACGCCGAAGTGCACTCCGGCGAGCACGGCGCCGCTGGCGAGCACGGAACCCAGCAACGCCGCGAAGACGCCCTCCAACACGAACGGCGTCTGGATGAACCGGTTCGACGCGCCCACCAGGCGCATGATGCCGAGCTCTCGTCGTCGGGCATACGCCGACAGCCGGATGGTCGTCGCGATCAGCAGCACCGCGGCGACGAGCATGAGCACCGCGATGCCGACCGCGATGTAGGTCGCGACGGTCAGCGCGGAGAAGAGGGGGTCGAGGTACTGCAGCTGATCGGCGACCTCTTCGACGCCGTCCATCCCGGCGAAGGCCTCGATCAGCACGTCGGACTGACGCTGGTCGACGAGGTTGATCCAGAACGTCTGGTTCATCTGCTCGGGCGAGATGATGTTCGCGTAGTCCTCGCCGAGCAGCTCCAAGGCGTTCGCGTACGCCTCATCCTGGTCCTCGAAGCGCACATCGCGGATCAGAGGCGCCAGCGCGGGACCGTCAAGGGTCTCCTCCACCTGCGCGACCTGGTCCTCCGTCGCGACGCCGTCGGCACAGGTGGCCGTCTGCTGCGAGACCGATGTGCACATGTACACCGCGACCTGGGCGCGATCGACCCAATAATCGCGCATCGTTCCGATCTGCATCTGCATGAGCATCGCCGCGCCGACGAAGGTCAGTGAGACGAAGGTGACCAGCACCACGGACACGACCATCGAGGCGTTGCGGCGCAGCCCGCCGAGAGCCTCGGCGAGGACCAGACGGAATCTCACGAGGTCGGCCCCACTTCGTCCTGATCGCCCTTGCCGAGACCGAGGCGGTCGGCGACACCCAGCTCCTCCACCTCGACCTCGGCGATGTCGATGACCGGCACCGGCTGCGTGCGGTGCCGGCGTTCCTCGGATCCAGGGTCGGCCTCCGATGCGGCTGCCGGCGTCTCGGCAACGGGCGCGACGCCGGTCGTCTGCGGTTCGGGAACGGATGCGGCAGGGCGCGCCGGGGCGACGGCCGGCGTCACCGGCTCGGCCGCAGAAGCGGGCTCGGGCGCCGGCGCGGCAGCGGGAGCCACCGGTGTCGAGGGATCCGCAGCGGCGGGGGTCGCGCGGCGGGCGATGGAGGCCGCCGCCTCACGCTGCACCTCGAGGACCTCGGTGAGCGCCGCCACCGCGGCCGCGCCGCGCACCGGCTCGGGCGCGAGGGTCGGCAGGCCCGACGTGTCGCCGTAGCCGCCGTGACTGTCGTCCCGAACCATCGCACCGTTCTTCAACTCGATCACGCGGCGCTGCATCTGGTCGACGAAGTTCGCTTCGTGCGTGGCCATGACCACCGTCGTCCCTCCGGCGTTGATGCGGGCCAGCAGCCGCATGATGTCGATCGAGGTGCCGGGGTCGAGGTTTCCGGTCGGTTCGTCCGCGAGCAGCACCTGCGGACGATTCACCAGGGCGCGAGCGATGGCCACGCGCTGCTGCTCTCCTCCCGAGAGCTCGTGCGGCATCCGCTTCTCCTTGCCGGCCAGGCCCACCAGGGCGAGCACCTCCGGCACCGCCTGCTGGATGAAGGCGCGGGAGGAGCCGATCACCTGCAGGGTGAAGGCGACGTTCTGGAAGACGGTCTTGCCCGGAAGCAGGCGGAAGTCCTGGAACACGGCGCCGACGTGACGGCGGAAGTAGGGAACCTTGCGACTGGACAGCGTGCGCAGGTCACGTCCGAGCACGACGACGCGACCGTCGCTCGGCACCTCCTCGCGCAGGATGAGGCGCAGACACGACGACTTCCCCGATCCCGACGCGCCGACGAGGAAGACGAACTCGCCGCGGAGCACCTCGAAGTCGACGTTGTCGAGCGCGGGGCTCTTGGTGCCGCGATAGCGCTTGGTGACGTTCTCGAACCGGATCATGGCGAGACGAGCCTAGGCGAGCGCATCCGTCACACCCTCAGCGACACCCTGGCTCGCCCGTCACATAACGAATGAACAGGAACGGGGTCACGATCACCGGCCATCACCCCGGATGTGGATTCGAGGCCGCACCGTCGAGCCAGAGCGTGTCGACCGCGTCGCGGTGCGAACCGTCTGTGCCGACGTGCTTCGCATCGATGCGCTCGCCCTTCGTGATCACATGCACGAGCGCCATGCCGTGTCCGCGGCCGAGGCCGTACTCGTCCTTCAGCCAGGCGAGGATCGGGGCCGCCTTGGTCTCCGGTCCGAAGCCCCTCTCGGTCGCCCTCACGATGAACTCTCGCGGCGTGACACCGGTCTTGGCCTCGATGTTGTCGAGATACGCCTGGAACGACATGGTGACTCCTCCGATGCGGTCATGCGAAGGCTAGCGGATACCGCCGAAGCGGCCGAGATATCAGTCGTCGTCGTCTTTGCGCTTGCGCCACCGGATTCCCGCGGCGATGAAGCCGTCGAGGTCGCCGTCGAACACCGTCGCGGGGTTCCCGACCTCGTGACCGGTGCGAAGGTCTTTCACGAGCTGCTGGCCGTAGAGGAAGTAGGAGCGCATCTGATCGCCCCAGCTGGCGGTGATGGTGCCCGCGAGCTCCTTCTTCTTCGCCGCTTCCTCCTCCTTCTGCAGCAGCATCAGGCGGGTCTGCAGCACCCGCATCGCCGCAGCGCGGTTCTGGATCTGCGACTTCTCGTTCTGCATCGAGACCACGATGCCGGTCGGGAGGTGGGTCAGCCGCACCGCCGAGTCGGTCGTGTTGACCGACTGACCGCCGGGCCCCGAGGAGCGGAACACGTCGACGCGGATGTCGTTCTCGGGGATGTCGACCTCCTGCGCCTCCTCCATCACCGGAATGACCTCGACGGCGGCGAAGCTCGTCTGCCGCTTGTCGGCGGCACCGAAGGGGCTGATGCGGGCGAGCCGGTGCGTTCCCGCCTCGACGGACAGCGTTCCGTAGGCGTAGGGGGCGTCGATCTCGAACGTCGCAGACTTGATCCCGGCGCCTTCGGCGTAGGAGGTGTCCATGACCTTGGTGGAGTAGCCGTGGCGCTCCGCCCAGCGCAGATACATGCGCAGCAGCATCTCCGCGAAGTCCGTCGCGTCGTCGCCGCCGGCACCGGATCGGATGGTGACGACCGCGGCGCGTTCGTCGTACTCGCCGTCCAGCAGCGTCTGAACTTCGAGCTGGTTGACGACGTCTTCGAGTTCAGCGAGCTCGTGACGTGCCTCCTCGGCGGAATCCTCGTCGTCCATCTCGACAGCGAGCTCCACGAGAACCTCGAGGTCGTCGATGCGCTTCTCGACCTCGGTGACGCGCTTGAGCTCGTGCTGACGGTGGCTGAGAGCGCTGGTGACCTTCTGCGCGTTCTCCACATCGTCCCAGAGATCGGGAGCGGCGGCGGCGTCGCTGAGCCGGGCGATCTCCTTCTCGAGCGCGTCGACATCGACGACGGCCTTGATATCGGAGAAGGTCGAGCGCAGGGCCTGGATGTCGGCGGACATATCGAGTTCAAGCATGACGCTCCAGCCTACCGCCGTCGGGCCCGCGGCCGCTGATCCGCGCTCGTGGGACCGCTCCCCCGAGGGCGCGCCCGTGGCGCGGTATCGTCGGGAGCACCATGGCCGAATCCGCGGGACGCATCCTCACGCGCTTCGCGCCGATGATCTACGGCCCCACCCTGCTGTTCGCCCTCGGCGAGGGGGCGGTGATCCCGCTCATCCCCGTCATCGCCGCCGAACTCGGCGCGAACGTCGCGGTGAGCGCGCTCGTGGCCTCGTCACTCGTCATCGGCCAACTGGCCGGCAACATCCCCGCCGGCTACGCCGTCGCGCGATTCGGAGAACGGATCACGATGGCCGCTGCGGGGCTCATCGGACTCACGGGAGTCGTGGCGATGGCCCTGGCCCCGGTACTGCCGGTCTTCGCCGCATCCGTCTTCGTCATCGGACTCTGCGCCGCCGCCTTCGGCCTCGCCCGCCACTCGTTCATGACCACACGGGTGCCGCTGTCGTTCCGGGCACGCGCGCTGTCGCTGCTGGGCGGGACATTCCGTCTCGGCATGTTCGTCGGTCCGTTCATCGCCGCGAGCCTGCTGGCTGTCTTCGGGGACGAGCATGCCGCCATCTGGTTCTTCGGCGCGTGCCTGATCGCGACCATCCTGCTGGTGCTGTTCGGCCCCGATCCCGAGACCGCAGTGCCCGAGCGCGGTCGCCCGCGGGTGAGGACCGACGAAGACGGCGACCGCGAGGACACCGGCGAACCCGTCTCCGGGACCATCCCGGTCGGCGGGCGACAGGGGGTGTTCGCGACGATGTGGCGCTACCGCGTCGTGCTGTCGCGGCTCGGACTCGCGGCGGCGTCCCTCTCCGCCGTGCGATCGGCCCGGCAAGTCGTGCTGCCGCTGTGGGGCGTGTCGATCGGGCTCGACGCGCAGACCATCGCCCTCGTCGTCGGCATCTCCGGCGCGATCGACTTCGCCCTGTTCTACGCCAGCGGTCAGGTGATGGACCGTTTCGGGCGTCTGTGGGCGGCGCTTCCGTCGATGGTGCTGATGGGCGCCGGTTTCGCCGCTCTCGCGGTCACCCACGACGGCGCGCAGTCCGCGATGTGGTTCGCGATGTTCGCCGCCGTGCTCGGTGTCGGCAACGGGCTGTCCAGCGGCATCCTGCTCACGCTCGGTGCCGATGTCGCTCCCCCGACGGATCCCGCCCCGTTCCTCGGGTCGTGGCGCACGCTCACCGACGCCGGCGGCGCGGCCTGCCCTCTGCTCGTCTCGGCGGTCACCGCAGCGGCATCCCTCCCGGTCGCCGTCGGCGTCGTCGGCCTGATCGCATTCGCCGGAGCCGGCGCCTTCGTGCGGTGGGTGCCGCGATTCGTGCCGAGGTCGCGATGAGCTCCGACGTGCCGTCCAGCACGGGCGCGTCCTCACACAGCACCGTGCACTTCTGCCGCAGCCGCCATCGCGGGCGACGATGCACCCGGCCGCTGGATCACCCCGGTCTGCACCGGCACCGCGCGATCCTGTGGGCCGGTGCCGCGGCAGACCCCCTCCGCTGTGCCGGGTCCGGCGCACAGGGCCGGGCCGCCACGCCTCTGGCCGACGGATGGCCCCACGGCCGTGCCCTCTGCCCGGTCTGCCTCCGGTTCGTCTCACTCGTGAACGACACCCTCGCCGCGCACGACACCTCCGATCCGGCCGAACCGGCATCCGAGGCCCTCCGCCGACGTGACTGGTTCAACACCATCGGCTGGTGAGCGCGGATCCTGACGCCCCGCCGTGCCGCCATCCCGGCTCCCGCCGTTCCAACTCCCGCCATCTCGCCGCCTCGGCTCCCGCCGCCGTACCGGACCACTCCGCTGTGTCTGCCGCCACCGCCGTGCCACAACTCAGGCTGGCCACCGGATCGGGCCGCGCACCAGAGGCGTGTCGGCAGCTCGCGCCGCTTCCAGCCTGAGTTGATGCACAACAGCGGCGCGAGCGAGTTATCAGCGCCTTGACAGGCAAGCTAGCACTTGCCTATTGTGATCGGCGTGGCCGACATCTATGCGGCGATCGCGGACCCGACGCGCCGGCTCCTCCTCGACGAACTCGCGCGTGCCGATGGGCAGAGCCTGTTCGAACTGTGCAGCCGGCTCACCATGACTCATGGCGTGAACTCGAGCCGTCAGGCGATCTCGCAGCACCTGGCGGTGCTCGAATCCGCCGGGCTGGTGAGTTCCGCGAGGGTCGGGCGCACCAAGATCCACCACCTCCACACCGAGCCGTTCCGTGAGATCACGGAACGGTGGCCGATACCAGCGAAGGATTGACATGAGCATCCGCATCAACCTCACCAGCGTGTTCGTCGACGACCAGTCGAAGGCCCTCGCCTTCTACACGGGTGTGCTCGGTTTCGTCGCGAAGAACGACATCCCCCTCGGCGAGCACCGGTGGCTCACCGTCGTGAGCCCGGATGATCCGTCGGGGCCCGAGCTTCTGCTCGAGCCTGACGCACACCCGGCTGCGCGCACGTACAGCGCGGCGCTCGTGGCCGACGGGATCCCGGCCGCTTCGTTCACCGTCGACGACGTCAGGGAGAGCCACACGGCGCTGTCGGGGCGAGGGGTGACGTTCACGCAGGCGCCGGTGGCGATGGGGCCGGTCGTCACCGCCGTGCTCGACGACACGTGCGGAAACCTCATCCAGCTCACAAGTCCCGCCTGACCGCAGCCTCGCCTGACCGCACACGGCGCACGCCGCCACACCCACGCCGGCCCGTCATCGACTCGCTTGTCAGCGGAGCACGGTGCGACTGGTCGCTGTCGACTCCAGACGCACTCCGTCCGGGACGAACAGGGTCACGACGGGTGGATGCCAGACACCGGCGACAGTGACTCGCGAGGATACCCCGTCGGGTGAGCCCGCCGACACGATCGCCGCGTCGGAGCCGAGCGCCCCGAGGAACGTGGACGCCTGCTCAGCGACCGCAGCATCGGTCAGCCGCGCGGTCGGCTCGCCCCCGACGGTGGTGAAGACGAACCCGTCGGCGCCCGCGAGTGCGGCACCGTCGGCGAGCGCGTCCACGCGCTTCTGCGCGAGGTAGAGGCTCGTCGCGTCGACGCACACGAGCACCAAGACGAGGGCGAGGACGACGTAGCCGAGGGTGAGCGGCAGGATGCTGCCCTCCTCGCCCGCGGCTGCGCGGCGCCATCGAGCCGACCCTCCCCCACGAGGCTTCGTGACCTCACACGATGCGCGACTCATCCCGCACTCCACGTTCGCGACACCTTCTGCGCGGAGGTGGCCTCGACCGGCACGCTGGCGAGGCGATCCAGCCCAAGCACATCGGGAACGAGCGGAAGCGCGACGGTCGCCGACACGGTGACCACCACCAGGGCGCCGGCTTGCGGACAGTCACCGGCCGGGCGACATCCGACCTCGACGCGCACCGCGGCCGGATCGATGCCGTACTCGTCGACGACCGATGCCAGCACCCGCTCGACCCGACCGGCCGCGGCGCCGGCATCCTCGGCCGTCGAGATCGCTCGCGCGATATGACGCGCAGCGGCCTCGGTGCCGAGCGACTGATGCTGAACGAGCGACAACGTGATCACCAGGTAGATCAGCGGCACGAGCATCAGCAGACCGACCACGATGAACTCCAGCGCCGCCGAGCCGGCATCGTCCGCGACGACACGCGTCGCCCTCGCGTGCAGCCACCTGAGAGCCGTTGCGGGCGTCGCCGTGGACCGCGGCTCAGTCGAAGCTCTCCAGGGGCGCATGCGCGGTCACCTCCATCCCGTGGGGCAGGCCGAACAGACCCGCCAGCGGCAGCGTCGCGCGCACGGTCACCGCAACCGCCGGGTGTCCGAGATGGGAGGTCTGCGTGACATCGACGTCGGCGGCGTACTCCGCCCCGACCGTTCGCGAGACGATCTCACGCGTGCGCGCAGCGCCCTCGCCCAGCGTCGTATCGGCGAGCGCCGCGCGGTGCGCGCCCTCGGCGGCGGCGTCGTGGACGACGTTGCGCACGTACAGTCCGACGCCGAGTTGCAGCACGGCCAGCGTGAGGGCGGTCAGGAGCACGCCGACGAGCACGAACTCGACCGGCGCCGAACCCGTGTCATCCGCGAGGGCGGCCGCGATGCGCCTGCGGAGCCTCGTCACCGGGTCAGAGACCCGACACGCGGTTGATCGCCTGCTCGAACAGACCGGCCAGCGCCGGACCCGCGAGCGCCCAGATCACCACGACGAGCCCGGCCGTCATGAGCGTGATCAGCACCCAGCCGGGCACGTCACCGGTCTCGTCCTCCAGGGCGTCGGCAATGCGCGTACGCACGGCGACCTCGAAGCGGCTCCAGATTCGCAACATCCGATTCTCCTTCTGTGTCATCCGACCCCCAGCCGCAGCATGAGGATCCCGGGGAAGACCGCGAACAGAACGCTCAGCGGCAGGATCATGAAGACGAGGGGCACCAACATCGCGATCTCCTTGCGTCCCGCACTCTCGATGAGCGCGCGCTTGGCGTCTTCGCGGGCGTCGGCGGCCTGAGCGTGGAGCACGTCGGCGAGCGGCGCACCACGGTCGATGGCCGCGACGATCTGATCGACGCTGCGTGTGAGCGCGGGAAGCTCGAGCCGATGCGCCATCGCCGCGAGGGAATCCGCCAGCGACGACCCCGTGCCCACCTCCACCACCGCGGTCCGGATCTCGGCCGTCAGCTCGCCGGCGCCCACCGACGACACGCGACGCAGCGAGTCGAGCATCCCTTCGCCCGCCGAGAGGCACAGCGCGAGGAACTCCAAGACCGTCGGCACTTCTTCGCTGATGCGCGACAGTCGGGCGGACGCCGCCCGCGACAGCCACACGTCGCACCCGAAGTAGGCGATCGCCCCACCGACGACCGGCAGCAGAAGGGATGCGGCTCCCCCGCGTCCGAGCAGAACGAGCGCCACCGCGAACACACCGCCGGCCGCGAAGCCGGCGAGGGCACCGCCGAGCTGCCTCGCCCGGAACGTGGTGACGTCGACGCGCCACCCCGCCTGCCGCAGGCGCCGCTCGATCGCCTCCGACGAGCCCACCACGCGACCGAGCGCGTCCGCGAGGCGTCGTCCGATCGTGCCGGCGTCCCACGCGGGAAGGCCGCCCCCGTCGACGACGACACCGCGCGGGTCCACGACGTCGCGCACGTACGGGGCGATCCGGCGCGACAGGCTCGGCGCCCCGATGCGCGGAGCCCGCGCGAGCACGAAGCATGCGCCGAGCCCGAAGGCCGTGCCCAGCACGATCGCAAGCGCCAGTTCCGTCACGCCCGTCACGCGAACCACCGCCGCGGCTCGGGAAGACGGCCCAGCCGGATCATGACCCGGTAGGCCACGACGGACATGACCGCACCGACGACGATGAGCACCACGCCCTCCGGGCTGCCGTACGCCTGCGCGCCCTCGGGCCGCAGCGCGAGAAGACCGAGGATGACCCACGGCGCCGTCACACCGAGGACGGCGGCACCGCGCACCCACGACTGACGCGCCTCGACCTCCGCCCGCAGGGCGGCGTCAGCGCGCACCGATGACGACAGCGCCCGCAGGACCGTCGTGAGCTCCGTCCCTCCCACCTGACGCGCCATGCGGAGCGTCTCGATGATGCGGTCGGCGACGGGATCTCCGAGGTTCTGCTTCAGGTGAGCGGCGGCGGAGTCGAAGTGGCCGGAGGCGGCGATGTCGCGCGCGAAGACGGCGAAAGCCGGGCGCAGCGATGCCGGCGCTGAGTCCGCGAGCGCCGCGACCGCGTCCGGAAGCGACATCCCCGCCCGCACCGACGCGATCAGCAGATCGCACACATCGGGCCAGAGACCGCGACGAGTGCGGCGCAACCGCGTGCGCCGCGACCGCAGCCAGGCGACGGGAGCGAAGGCGGCGGCGACGCCGGCCACCACGGCGAGCGCGGCGACCTGGGTGATCAGCCACGCGAGTGCACCCGCGACCAGGGCGCACAGCCCGCCGACGGCGACGACGCTCGTGGCCGCCACCCGCGCGAGGCCCGCTCCTTCGAGCAACGAGGACACGCCCCCGGTCACCGCCGCCGGCGGCTTCGGTCGCTCCGGCCAGACCCAGGGGGAGATCGCCAGCAGGATGCCGGCTGCCAGGGTCGCACCCCAGATCCAGGTCACGGCGACACACCCTCAGCGCGATACAGCGTCTTCGCCGCGATGCCGCCGCCGTCCACGCCGGTGGGGGCGACGATCTCCACCACGCGACGCCGGCCGTCAGGCTCTCGACGGCAGTGCGCCACGAGGTGCACCGACGAGGCCACGGCCGGCTGGATGAATCCGGCGTCGATGTTGCGACCGGCCAAGAGCGGGAGGGCGGCCAGCTTGGTCAGCGCCTCGCGTGCCGAGTTCGCGTGAATGGTCGCGGCGCCGGGCACGCCCGTGTTCAGCGCCAACACGAGATCCAGCGCCTCCGCGTCGCGCACTTCGCCGACCACGAGGCGATCCGGCCGCATGCGGAGCGCCTCCTTCACAAGGCGTCGCAGGCTCACCTCACCGCTGCCCTCCAAGCTCGGCTGCCGGCCCTGCAGCGACACGATGTCGGGGGCTTCGACCGCCAGCTCGAACGTCTCCTCCACGGTCACCACGCGCGTCTCCTGCGTGCAGGCGGCGATGATCGCTCCGAGGAGCGTCGTCTTGCCCGCGTGGGTCGCACCCGACACGACGATGCTCCGACCGGTGCGGACCCCGTCGAACAGGATCTCCGCCGCCTCCGGGGCGAGCGACCCCGTCCGCACGAGCTCCCGCAGGTCGCGCAGGCTGGGAGAGAACTTCCGGATGTTCACCGCCCAGTGACGACGCGTGATGTCGGGGATGACGACGTGCAGCCGGGAGCCGTCCGGAAGCGACGCGTCCACGAACGGCTGCGAGAGATCGACCCGGCGACCGGTCGAGTGCAGCATCCGCTCGACAAGATCGCGCACGGCGACGTCGGTGAGGGTGAGCGGCACCCGTTCGGCCACGCCCGCGCGAGCCACGAAGATGCGGTCCGGCGCGTTGATCCACAGCTCCTCCACACTCGGATCGTCGAGGTAGACCTGGAGCGCGCCGAACCCCGACACCGTCGCGAGCACCTGCCGCACACACGCAGCCTCGTCATCGACCGGGCGAAGCCCGCGGGCGAGAGCGAAGTCGTTGTGGCGTCGCACCTCGGAGCGGGCGATCTGCGCCGCCCGGTCCGGTTCACGCGATGGGTCGGCGGCCTCGCGCCGCAACCGCTCGCGCACACGCTCGGCCACCGACACGGCAGGATCGGCGGTCAGGGTCACCCGGGAATCCTCGCAAGTCCGGGCGCGGCGCCGTGTTCGTTATCCACAGGTGCGCCATGCGAGCGGGCGCGCGAGAATGAAGACGATTGCGAAAGGATCACCATGGGAACCGCCACGAAGAACCTCTCCCCCGTCTCGAAGCTCGGCCTCGGCGTCGTCGGCGTCGTGCAGGTCGCGTTCGCCTTCCTCGCCTTCTGGGACCTCGCGCACCGCGATCACCGCGACGTCGTCGGGTCGAAGCCGATGTGGGTACCGGTGATCCTCGTCAACTGGATCGGTCCGGCCGCCTACTTCCTCGTCGGCATCCGGCGCTGAACCCGGGGGAAACCCCCACAGAAGACGTTCACCGCGGTCAGTAGACTTGACCCACTTCGCGGGAGTGGTGAAATCGGCAGACACGCAGGATTTAGGTTCCTGTGCCCTCGGGCGTGTGGGTTCAAGTCCCACCTTCCGCACGCGATGACCTCGCACGCCCTGACCGAAGCCGTTCCGACGCTGGGACTTCCTTGGATCTCCGACCCGCAGCACTGATCCCCTTCCTCGACCCTGCCGCGATCATCGACGCAGCCGGTCCCTGGGCGCTCCTCGTGGTGTGCGGGATCGTGTTCGC
>NZ_DCMW01000013.1:0-3481 GCF_002321605.1 Microbacterium sp. UBA1612 | reverse complement strand
TCCGATCACCTCGGATGGCTCGAGGTCGGCCTCCAGAAGGCGCATCCCGCGCAGCGCGGCAAGCTGGGCGCGACCGAGCTCGGTGTCGTCGGCGAGGCCGCGCAGTCGTGCCATCGTCGTGTCGCTCGGCGCGAGCCCATGCTCGTGCGAGAGACGGCCCACCGGGTACCACGACGCGTAGGTGCGATCGGCGTACGGCACGACGTCGCCGTAGGGGCCTTGTACGAGGGTGAGGGGGTGCGGCGCGCGGTACCCATTCACGATCGTCGCCGCCTTGAGGCGGTAGTTGCGTTCCACCGCGTGCTCTGCGGGGAGCAGCTGCTGCTGGTGCTCCCACGCCGCGTTCACCACGACGTCGCCGGAGAGCACGGAGGTGGTGCCGTCGTGCGATGCGACGTGGACGTGCGCGAGGCTCGAGGATTCGAGTCGCGTGGCCGTCGTCCGCGTCAGCACGCGGATGCCGGAGGTCTCCACGGCGTTGACGATGATCGCGCCCAGCGCGACGGCATCGACCGCGCGCTCTTCGGAGCGGAAGGCGCAAAGACCCGAGGCCTCGTGCGTGTGCGGGGTGGTCGCGATGACCCGCTCGATGTCGCCGCCGAGGTAGTCCCGGCCGAGCTGCGGGCGGAGTGCATCCAGGGTCGCCCGGATGCCGGCGTAGCGCTCGGCGAGCTCGTCGGCGCCGCACAGGCTGTCGGGCATCACGACGTAGTCGAAGCAGTCGGTGACGAGTTCGGCCCAGTTCATCCGCCGTCCGACCGCTTCGTCGATCGTCGAGGCGAACGAGAATGCCCCGCGAAGCATGACCTCGGCCGTCGCGAGGCCCCCGAGCGCGAACACCGGGCCGAGGTGGATCTTGCCCTCGTTCACGCGACTCGCCCGGGTCCAGAGCGCGGGCTCGGCTTCGACCAGCGTGACCTCCCAACCGCGCCGCGCCGCGAGCAGGGCGGAGACGGTGCCGAGCAGACCGCCGCCGACGACGATGATGTGGGGCATGAGCGATTCTCTCTCGAAGGAGCGGACGCGCCCACGATACCGGCCCGCGGCGCGCCGGCATGAGCAAGGCTCGTATAGTCTCGCTCCATGGTCGACGACTCATCGCTGACGGGCGGTGACCGGCTGTCGGTGCCGCCGGTGTCCGGGCCGAAGAGCAGCGGAAACGCCGGCGGACCCGAAACGGCCGTCACGGCCCCCGGCGCTGCCGTCCTGACGCCCGCTCGGGTCCTGCTGATCGTGGGCGGGCTTGCGACGCTCGCGGCGGTCGCGGTCATCGCCGTGGCGCTGGTCAGCGGGGGCGGCTCGAGTGCCGCCCCGGCGCCGAGCCCGACGGCGACGTCGAGTCCGCCGGTCACGTCGAGTCCGGAACCGGTCGAGGCGGCGCTCCTGCGGCCGACCTCGCTCTTCGATGTCGTGTGCGACGAGCTTGTGCCATCGGACCTGGCCTTCACGGTGCTCGGCGAGCAGGCGGTGCTCGTGGCCGACAGCGAGCCGTGGGATTGGACCTCAGCGGCTCTGCTGTCGACGGGCGGCCTCGACTGCGTGTGGGGACTGACATCGTCGGCAGCGGCAGTCGCAGCGACGGATCCTCTCAGCGTGGCCGTGCTTCCGGGCGCCGCCGCGGATCCGGACTCCTTGTTCCGCTACGACGGCGGATCCGCGGTGATCAACACGGCGGGCGACGCCTCCGTGTTCTCGTGTGCGGGCTACCGAGGCGGACCCGGCTGCTTCGGCGGGATGCACGTCCGCGGTGCCTGGGTCGAGGCAGGATTCTCGGTCGCGGGCGCGCCCGACAGCGCCGAGCTGAATTCACGCATGCAGGCGGTGCTCGACTCGGTGGAGCGCGCGCTTCGAAGCGCGGAGCCGGCGACGAACGCCTGGGTTCCCTCGGACGACGAGATCGGGCCGCTGCTGTGCGTCGACGGCGAGGTCGGGGAGCAGCTGCAGGCGGCCTTCGACGAGGAGCTCGTGACGTACGGGAGCGATGCGGGCGGCGCGCACGGCTTCGCGCTGTGGCGAGAGCTCGACGCCGCGTGGTGCCTCACCGGCGGAACCACCTTCGATGAGGACTCCCGGGTCGTCGTGAGCGCCAAGGCGCTGCCCGGGGGCGCATGGTCGGCGCACGGCGCCGCCGAGGTGTGGCCGAGAATGGGTTCTGTCAGCGCGGTCGAGGTGGCGGGCGCTGAGCGGGCGCGCATCTCCTGCGCCGACTCGACCTGCCGTACGGTCGTCCAGGTCGGCGAGAATGCGTACTGGTTCGAGACGAAACGCCTCGACCGCGACGACGTGATCGCGTCGCTCGGGCGCTTGTTCGAGGCCTTTGACGATGGGGCCGCGTCGGCGGGCTGACCCACGGTCTCGCGTCAGCCGGGAGCCGCGCGGGTTCCCTCAGCCGGCCGCGCGCTCGCCGAAGGCGCGGCGGTAGCTCGTCGGCGTGGTCTGCAGCGTCTTCAGGAAGTGGTGGCGCATGACCGCGGCGGTGCCGAATCCGACCATGTGGGCGATCTGCTCGAGGCCGAGGTCGCTCTCCTCCAGCAGCTGCCGCGCGCGCAGGATGCGCTGCGTGTTGAGCCAGGCCGCGGGGGTCGCGCCGACTTCGGCGCGGAAGCGCCGTGCGAACGTGCGCGTCGACATGAGCGCACGCCGGGAGAGCTGTTCGATCGCGAGGTCCTCGGCGAGGTTGTTGAGCATCCACTCGATCACGTCGGCGAGCGAGTCGTCGTGGCACTCGGCGACCGGGGTGGGGATGTACTGCGACTGCCCGCCGTCGCGCTGAGGCGGCACGACCATGCGGCGCGCGATCACGTTGGTGGCGGCCGCGCCGTGCTCGACTCGCACGACGTGGAGGGCGGCGTCGATGCCCGCCGCGGTGCCCGCCCCGGTGACCACCTTGCGGTCGTCGATGAACAGGACTTCGGGGTTGACATCGGTGCCAGGATTCTCGCGGGCCAGGCGGTCGGCGTACATCCAGTGGGTTGTCGCGCGACGGCCCTCGAGCACCCCGGCCTGCGCGAGAACGAAGGCTCCGCTGCAGACGCTGAGCACCCATGCGCCGCGGGCCTCCGCGCTGCGGATGACGTCGAGGTATCGCTCGTCGATGTCGCCGATCGCCTGGTCCGTGACGGCGACGAGGTCCGCGTCGGCGGCGACGGACAGGTCGTCGCGGATGACCATGTCGAAGCCGAGGCTCGTGCGGACGGGCCCCGGGTCGGCGGTGGCGATGGTGAAGTCGAAGGCGGGGGCGCCGCTGTCGCTGCGGTCGATCCCGAAGATCTCGCAGATGACTCCGAATTCGAAGGGCGCGACGCCAGGAATGGCGAGCAGGACGACCTTCTGCAGCACGACGCCTCCTGGCGGGAATGTGTGGAACGAGGCAATTCTGCCACGGGCGCCCGGCGGCGAAAAGCCGATGCGGCGGCCCCGATAGCCTGAAGGCATGACCTGGCTTGTCACCGGCGGTGCCGGCTACATCGGAGCGCACGTC
>NZ_DCMW01000016.1:0-24912 GCF_002321605.1 Microbacterium sp. UBA1612 | reverse complement strand
CCAGTCCCCGTCGATGTGGATGTACCGCCGACGCAGCCCTTCGTAGCGGAAGCCGAGCTTCTCGACCACGCGCAGGCTCGCCGTGTTCTCGGGCCGGATGCAGATCTCCATGCGGTGCAGGCGGAGTTCCGAGAAGCAGATGTCGGTCGCCAGGGCGACCGCCGTGGGGGTGATGCCGCGCCCGGCGAAGCGCTCGCTCACCCAGTAGCCGATCGTCGCGGAGGCGAGCGAGCCGCGGGCGATGCCCCACACGTTCAGCTGCCCGGCGATGGTCCCGTTCTCCTCCATCACGAACGGGATGCCGCCCCCGTCGCGGTATTGCTGCAGGAGGCGACGAACCGCCGAGCGCATGTCGATCGACACGGGCCCGTCCGGGTTCGTCGCCTCCCACGGACGCAGCCAGGTGCGGTTGGTGAGCAGCTCCTGCTGCAGCGCGCGAGAATCCCGCTGGCGGATCAGGCGGATCGCGATCGATCCGTACGAGCGGGGAGACGCGAGGTCCATGCGCTCCCCCTCCGAAACGGCGGCGTCACAGGGACGCCGCGAACTCCTTGAACCAGGGGCGCAGGTCGGGACCGAGGTCGTCACGGTCGGCGGCGAGCTGCACGATGGCCTTGATGTAGTCCACCCTATCCCCGGTGTCGTAGCGGCGGCCGCGGAAGACGACGCCGTACACGCCCGGACCGTCCGGGTCGGCGGCCATCTCCTGCAGCGCATCGGTGAGCTGGATCTCGCCGCCCTTGCCGGGCTCCGTGCGCTCCAGGATGTCGAAGACCGCGGGAGAGAGCACGTAGCGACCGATGATCGCGAGGTTCGACGGGGCGTCTTCGCGCTTGGGCTTCTCGACCAGCCCCTTCACCTTGACGACGTCGTCCTGGTCGGTCTCCTCGACCGTCGCGACGCCGTACATGTGGATGTGCTCGGGGTCGACCTCCATGAGGGCGATGATCGCGGCGCCGGTGCGCTCGTGCTCTTCCATCATCTTGGTCAGCAGCACGTCGCGCTCGTCGATCAGGTCGTCGCCGAGCAGCACCGCGAACGGCGAGTCGCCGACGTGCGCGCGCGAGCGCAGCACGGCGTGACCGAGCCCCTTGGGCTCGCCCTGACGCACGAAGTGGATGTCGGCGAGGTCGCTGGAGTGCTGAACGCGCGCGAGCTTGTCCTCGTCGCCCTTCTCCTTGAGCTTGACCTCGAGCTCGGGCACCGAGTCGAAGTGGTTGGAGAGGTTGTTCTTGTTGCGACCGATGATGATGAGCACATCGTCGATGCCGGCCGCAGTGGCCTCTTCGACCACGTACTGGATGGCGGGCTTGTCGACGACGGGGAGCATCTCTTTGGGCATCGCCTTCGTCGCGGGCAGGAATCGCGTTCCGAGTCCGGCAGCGGGAATGACGGCCTTGAAGGGCTGTGACGGCATGGCGAGATCCTACCGGCATCATGTGTCGGGCCCGTGTCGGCGACATACAATCGATCCATGTCCGACGCGATCGACGACGCAAAGCGCGCCCTCCGTGCCGAACTGCGCGAACGCCGCCGCGTGATGTCGGCCGCCGCTGTGGAGGCGGCCGGCGAGCAGCTGAGTGCGCACCTGGACGACCTGCTCGCCCGTCACGAGGTCTCGGCCATCTCGTGCTTCCTCTCCACCCCGTTCGAGCCGTCGACGCGCGCCTTCGTGGAGGGCGCGGTCGCCCGCGGCATCCGCGTTCTCCTCCCCATCACCCGCACCGACGGCCTGCTGGACTGGACGGTCGCCACTGAAGACGGCGACATCGCCGAGGGCCTGTTCGGGCTGCCGGAGCCCGTCGGCGAGCTGCTCGGCCCCATCGCGGTGAACGATGTCGACCTCATGATCGTGCCGGCCGCCGCGGTCGACCGCACCGGCATGCGCCTGGGATGGGGTCGCGGCTACTTCGACAAGACGATCGGATCGATGGAGGGCTGCCCGCCGGTCTACGCCGTCGTCTACGACAGCGAAATCCTCGACGAGGTCCCCTCCGAGCTCCACGACCAGCCGGTCACCGGCGCGGTCACCCCCACCCGCATCCACGAGTTCGCGCCTGCGGCGCGCTGAGCCGATACCGAGAGTCGCCCATGCCCACCTACGCCTATGCCTGCAAGAACTGCGGACACCGCTTCGACGCCGTGCAGTCCTTCTCCGAACCGACCTTGTCCGAGTGCCCCGAATGCGGGGGCGTGCTGCGCAAGGAGTACGGGTCGATCGGCGTCACCTTCAACGGCTCGGGCTTCTACCGCACCGACTCGCGCTCGGGCTCGTCGTCGACCGCGAAAGCGTCCCAGGGTGGCGACGCGGGCTCGTCTTCGTCATCATCGAAGTCCGAAAGCACATCCGCCCCCGCACCGTCGGGCGCGTGAACGGCCGCCGAGGCCGGAAGGAGACACCGTGATCAAGGGTTTCAAGGAGTTCATCCTCCGAGGCAACGTCATCGACCTCGCCGTCGCCGTGGTCATCGGCGCCGCCTTCACCGCGGTCGTCAACGCGATCGTCGCGAGCATCATCAATCCGCTGATCCAGCTGGTGTGGCAGCCCTCCGAAGACGGCACCATCGGATTCACGGTGCAGGGTCTCTGGGGCGACGTGACCTTCCCCGTGGACACCCTGATCAACGCCGTCATCTCGTTCCTGGCCGTGGCGCTCGTGGTCTACTTCGTCTTCGTGCACCCGATGAACCTCATGAAGGCGCGGGCCGCCGCGAAGGCGGGCGTCGACAAGGCACCCGAAGAGCCGCAGCTGCCCACCGAGCAGGAGATCCTGGTGCAGATCCGCGATCTGCTCGAGAAGCAGAACGCCACCCCGAAGGTCTAGACCCGCTCCGCCTCAGTAGTGGGGCGGCACCTCGCGGCGCATCCGCTCGTCGTTCGGTCCGGATGCCGGCGCGGCGGCCTCGGCGTCACGGTCGGCGTCGGGCTCGTCGGGCTCGTCGGTGGTGCCGGGTGCGGCGGTCAGCTTCGCCCGTCGGGCGCCGCGGACCTTCTCCACACGCTGCCGGTCACTCGATGACATCGATCGGCTGTGTGTCCGCGTCGGCGCGCGGCGCTTCGGACGACACACCGAGCAGGCCGGCGATGCGCTCCGCGACCGAGGCGGGGTCGCTGTAGAGGTCGAACGAGTGCACGCGCACGTAGTGCCAGCCGAGGCGCCGCAGGATCTGCGGCCGCAGCCGGAGGGCCTCGCGCAGCGAGTCCGCGACCGTCTCGGGGTCGCTCTCGACCACGACCGCCTTGCCGTCGTGCTGGGCGACGAGGGGCAGCAGGCCCCGGTAGTCGACGTCGACGGCCACACCGAGCCGCCGCAGCTCGCGGGCCAGGGAGCGCGTGAGCGGGTCGGCGAGATCCTCCAGGCGCGCGTCGCGCTGCCGTGCGGCCAGTCCGCCGAGGATGCTCATGAGCGTCGCCGCGCCGTGCTCGAGTCGACCGTCATCGAAGGACGACGGGCGGATGGACGAGACGATGACCATCGACCGCCGCGCGCGCGTCATGCCGACGGTCAGCAGGCGATCGCCGTCGGGCGTGGAGAGATCGCCGAAGTCGCTCAGCACGCGACCGTGGCGGGTGAGGCCGAAACCGAGCGAGAAGACCACACGATCCCGGCTCTCGGCGACAGACTCCTCCAGGCTCAGCACCGCGAACGGCTCCGCCGTGTCGCGCGAGACGAAGTCGGCCACGTCGGAGCGGCCGGCGAAGGCCGCTTCCACGGCGGCCCGGATCCGCGCCGCGTGCCGGGTGCTGGCCGTGACGACCATGAGGGACTCCTGGCCGCGGTTGACCGCGTGCTCCACCACGAGCGTGACCACGCGAGCGACCTCGGCATCCGGACTCTCCACGGCACCGGTCACGGGATCGGGCACGCCCGTGCCGCCCTCGACGTAGTCGACGCTGAGGCTCCCGCGTCCGAGATACGACCCCGCCCACGGCAGCGAGGAGAGCTCGCCGCCGTAGAACGCGTCGTTGACGAGTTCGGCGAGGTCCTCTCCCCCGGCGCGGTAGCTGCGGGTGAGGGTCGCGATGGGCACGAGTTCGGCGAGGCGCTCGAACACGCTGACGCTGTCGAACGGCTCCGCGTCCTCGGCTTCGAGGCGGTCGTCCTCCGACAGCTCGCCGGCCGCGACGCGGAAGGGCGTGGGCTTCTGCGTGACGGGGTCTCCGAACACGACGACCTGGCGCGCCCGGCGGAGGGCCGGGGTGGCCTCGGCGAGGGCGAGCGAGGCGGCATCCGCGACGACGACCACGTCGAAGTCCTCGTCGCCCGGGATGCGCGGCACGTCGTAGGGCGAGGCGAGCCAGACCGGAGCGAGGGTGCGCATGAGGGTGGGGGCGGCCTGCAGCACGTGGGTGGCGCTGACGCCGTCCTTCAGGGCGCGCTTGAGGGCGTCGGCCTCGTCGGCGTGGTCGACCAGGCCGATCCGCCACTGGGTCGCCAGCTGTGCGGCGAGGAGCGGACCGGCAGCGGCCGCGTGGGCCTCGTCGACGAGCCGGAAGTCTCGTTCCAGTCGGTCCACCACCGCGGTGTTCGCGCCCAGAAGAGCGCGATCCGAGCGCAGCACGTGCTCGAGCGCCGACTGCCACCACGCGAATTCCAGCTCCGCCTCGACGTTCTCTTCGGGAACGTGCCGCACCGACAGCTCCGACAGCAGCGGCTCGAGGCCCATCTCGCCGAGTTCGGTGCGGAGGGTGGCGCGTTCGACGAGGTTGTCGAAGTACGACGACTCGGCGGCGAGCGACGCCAGGGTGCGCACGAGGGTCGCGACGGGGAGCGTCGACAGCGCGTGCGAGCCGGTGCGGCCCAGCACACCGTCGAGGTCGGCGAGCTCCGCGTCGGCCCGCTGCCACGCGGTGACGACGTCGGCGAGGCCGAGCGGCACCTCCGGCGTGATCCCGGCGTCGACGAAGCGCTGCCACTGGGTGCGCTGGTGCTGGATGCGCAGCAGCGCCTCGTACATGTCGGGCACGTGCACGCCCGGACGGATGTACTCCTTCGACAGGCGCCGCAGCCGACGGCGATTCGCCCCACTCATCGTGGGTGCGTCCCGGCGCGGCGCGTGCGCCTGGATGAGCTCGACGAGGGGTCGCTCGAACACCGTGGGGCTGAACCGGTCGAGCGTGTCGCGGATGCCCTGCAGCACGGAGAGGTACTCCCCGAGGTCGGCGACCGTGCGGAAGGGGTGCATGCGGGTCTGGGCGATCAGCTCGTATCCGCGCTCCAGGAGGGCCGGCACGTCGGTGCGGTGCAGGCGCCCCGCGAGGGCGTGGGCGGCGCGCGCATCCTCCGTCGTCGCGAACGAGACGCCGTACCACGGCGAGTCGTCGGGCCCGAAGCGGAACTCGCCGAGTCGTGCGGCGGCGGCCAGCTTCGTGGCGGCCACATCGCGCGAGGCCGCGAGGCGCAGCAGGGTGCGCACCCCGAGGCGCGCCGAGGTCGACGGCGGCACATCCCGCGCGGACAGGCGCGACAGCGCCCGCAGGATGTCGAGCACCGACACCTTCAGGGCGTCGTCGGTCTTCGTCACGGCGGTGCGGTAGTCGCGCAGCACGCCGCGCAGGCGCACGAGCGCGTCGTCGATGTCGGCGACCTTCGGCGCCTGCGCCTTCTCGTTGCGGCCGATCGCCCGGATCAGGTCGCGGCGCAGGGATCGCGGCGAGACCGCGAGGCCGGGCAGCCCGATGCCGGCGAGGCGGTGCCGGATGCCGTCGAGGGTCGACCGTCGCGCGCTCACCACCAGCACGCGCTTGCCGTCGCGCACGAGCGCGCCGACGGTGTTGATCACGGTCTGCGTGCCCCCCGTGCCGGGCAGGGTGTGCACCGCGAGGGACTGTCCGGCGAGGATGCGCGCGAGGACCGCCTCCTGCTCGGCGTCCGCGTCGAGCAGGAGCGTGTCGGCGGCGGGCGGTCGCTCGTCGGGGTGCGGCATCTGCGGCACGTCGCGGCGAGCCGTGAAGGCCTCGCGGTCGGCGAGATGCCCGGCGAGCGCATTCAGTACGGGGTGGTCGAGGTCGCGGCAGTCGCGCGTCATGGTCTCGCCGACGTCGGCGAAGCTCGAGACCACCAGCCGGGGGTGCACCCGGAAGTGATCGAAGCCGGAGGTGAGCGCGCGCAGATGGTCGATGACGGGCTGGGGCTTGAACACCCCCTGGTCATAGGCCAGGGCGGCGAGCGCGTCGCCGTCGAGGTCGATGCCGAAGTGCGTGCGCAGGGCGCGCACGAGTTCGGGGTTGACCGAGAACGAACCGTGCAGCTTCAGCTCGAAGTCGCTGTGGTGGCGACGGATCGCCAGCGGCCGCAGCAGCACCGGCGCCGAGCACTCCAGCCCGCCGAGGCGCCAGACCGCGAGACCGACGGCGAGGTGCACGGCCTCGATCCCGCGCGCCGTGCGCAGCTCCACGTTCTTGGCGGTGATCTGCTCGGCCGCCATGCGTGCGGTCCGCAGCGCGACCTCGTCGCGGAAGAGGTTGGACAGGAGCGTCGAGCGCCCGGTGATGAACTGCGGCAGACTTCCCGGGTGCGCCTTCGTGATCTCGATGCCCGCGTCGACGCTCTCGTCGAAGTGCAGCAGCGTCGAGCGCCCGCCCAGACGCGCGGATTGACGGCGCAGCCGATCGCGCTCGGACTCGGCGACATGGGTCACCCGCACGCCCGGCTCCGAGAGATCGAGGTCGCCGGGGGTCACGGTCGCCGCCGGTCCGGCCACCTGCTCACCGACCGCGACGCTGCCTTCTGCTCGCCACACGACAGTCACACTATGCGCGGGACGCGCGCTCCTCTTGCATCCCGACAGAGTTTCGCGGTATTGGAAGGCGCGGCACCGCTCGGGGTGAACCGCTCCTCCCCAGCCGTGTCGCACCAAGCGACGCTCCCCAGCCCCCCGCGCAGGATCGACGACGTCGCGGCGCTCGCGACAGGATGACGCCATGACACTCCGCTTCCACGTGCACCCGACCCCGGTCGGCGAGGTGCTCATCGTCGTCGATGACGAGCGCGTCGTCTGGCTTCACCCGGCCCGCGACCTGGAGACCGATCTCACCGCGGTCTCCCGACGTCATCCCGGCATGCTGACGCCCGACGATCGCGATCCGCTGGCTCTTCGTGCGGCGGCGCAGCTGTCGGAGTACGTCTCCGGCGAACGACAGGCCTTCGACCTGCCCCTCGACTGGGAGCAGGTGCGCGGCTTCACCAGAGCGGCGTTGCAGGCGGTGTGCGAGATCCCCTACGGCGAGACCGCCGGATACGGCGAGGTGGCGATCCTCGCCGGCCACCCGCGGGCGGCGCGAGCGGTCGGAACCGCCTGCGCCACGACCCCCTTCTCGATCGTCGTCCCCGTGCACCGCGTCGTGCGCGCCGACGGCTCGCTCGGCGAGTACGGGGGCCGGCCGGAGCTCAAGCGCCGGCTTCTCGACCTGGAGCGGGCGGACAGCGTGTAGGCCGCCCACCCGCCCGCTCCCGGCACCGGTGTATCGTCGTCGCGACGGCGCCGAGGCCGTCCGACCGGTAGGTGCCCATGTCCGCAATCCGCACGCGCAGCAGCGATCAGGCCCTCGTCGAGCAGGCGGTGGTGACCCTCGCCCGGAATTCGCCTCACACGGTCGCCTTCGGCGGCCTCGCCCACGACGGTGCCGTGCACGTCAGCGCGATCTTCGGCGAGCACGCGCAGTCGATCGAGGGACTGGTGGTGCGAGAGCACCGCGGTCTCGGTGGTCGCGCGATGGTGGAGAGCCGCCCGCGGCTCGCGCTCGACTACCGCACCTCGCGCACGATCACCCACGACTACGACGCGGCCATCCTCGGCGCCCGCATCGTCACCCTGGTCGCCGTGCCGGTGGTCGTCTCCGGGCGACCCCGCGGCATGCTCTACTGCGGATCTCGCCGCTCCGCCCCGACCGGCGGGGCGATCGCCCAGCCGACGATCGCCGCCGCCGACGACCTCGCGGCGCAGCTGCGCCTGCGTGACGATCTCGATCGACGGGTGGCCACGATGCCGCCCGCCGATGCGCGCGACGCCGCCGCACTGCCGCCTGCCGCACGCGAAGAGCTGCGCGCGAGCTACGCCGAGCTGCGCAGCATCGCCGCCGCGATCACCGACCCGGCGGTGCGCGATCGCCTGTCCCGCCTCGAACAGCGGTGGGCCGCTCTCGCCCGGGATGACGCCGTCGACGACGGCCCGAGCGCCCGCCTGTCACCGCGCGAGATCGACGTGCTGGCCTGTGCGGCGCTGGGAGCGACGAACGCGGAGATCGCCGCGACGCTCGCCCTGAAGGAGGCGACGGTGAAGTCGTACCTGCAGTCGGCGATGGGCAAGCTCGACGCCGGCACGCGGCACGCGGCCGTGGCTCGCGCCCGCCGCGCCGGCATCCTGCCCTGATCGCGACGGCGCGCCGCATGGCGAGGCGTTCATGGTCAAGTCGCGGCCTGCTCAGTAGGGTGGGCCCATGGCCCGCAGAATCGTGCACCAGCTCGTCGACGACCTGGATGGAAGCGTCCTCGAGGTCGGTGAAGGGGAGACGGTTCTGTTCTCCCTCGACGGCACCGCCTACGAGATCGACCTCACCGACGCCAACGCCGCCGCGCTCCGGGAGATCCTCGCCCCCTACGTCGACGCCGCACGCCGCGTCTCGGGCGGGAGAGGCATCTCGTCGAGCGCCCCGCGACGCCGCAAAGCGGGCCAGGACTACGGCGCCGTGCGCGCGTGGGCGAAGGAGAACGGCTACCAGGTCTCCGACCGTGGCCGCGTTCCGGCGACGGTGCTCGAAGCGTACGAAGCCGCGCGCTGACCCGACGCGACGAGTTTGGGAATCCCCTCCAAATGGGGCCATCCGCTTGCGGCGACGCCGGATTCTCGGAATCGTGGCCGGTCCGAACGTCCCGAACGAGAGGAGAGCACCCATGCTCACGCTCACCGAGAACGCCGCCACGGCCGTCAAGACGATCATCGCCCAGCTGCCCGACGCCGACCAGGGCGGCGTGCGCATCCGAGACACCGGCTCCCAGGAGACCGGTTTCGAGCTCGCCGTCGCCTCGGCTCCCGAGAACGGCGACCAGGTGGTCGAGGACCACGGCGCACGCGTCTTCCTCGACAACGGCGCGAACACCGCGCTCGATGACCGCGTGCTCGACGCGGAGATGAACCAGGACGGCTCAGTGCGGTTCGCCATCGCCAGCCAGTCCTGACCCCAGGATTTCCGATCGGGCCCGGTGCGTTCAGCACCGGGCCCGATTGGCGTTTCAGCACCCCGAATCCTAAAGTTTCGGTATGCCGAAATATTCGCGCGGAGTGGTGGTCGCGGCGATGTCCGCCGTCGGCGCGCTCTGCCTGGCCGGCTGCTCTTCTGCGCCTGACCCGCAGTCGGCGGCCGCGGACCGTCCGCAGGTGCTCACGACCTTCACGGTGCTCGCGGATATCGCGCAGAACGTCGCGGGAGACGACATCGAGGTCACCTCGATCACGAAGCCGGGTGCCGAGATCCACGGGTACGAGCCCACGCCCGGCGACATCCGAGCCGCGAGCGACGCCGACCTCGTCATCGACAACGGGCTGAACCTCGAAGCGTGGTTCGCGCAGTTCGTCGAGACCGTCGATGTGACGCACGTCGTCGTCTCCGACGGCGTCGAGCCGATCGACATCGCCGACGACGCGTATGCGGGTACGCCGAATCCGCACGCGTGGATGAGTCCCGCCAACGTGCAGATCTACGTCGACAACATCGCCGAGGCCTTCGCCGACCTTGTCCCCGCCGCCGCCGACGCCTTCGCCGCCCGCGCCGCCGACTACAAGGCGCAGCTGCAGCAGATCCAGGACGATCTCGACGCACGACTGTCCGAGCTCGACGCCGACCACCGCGCCCTGGTCACGTGCGAGGGCGCCTTCAGCTATCTCGCTCGCGACGCCGGCCTCACCGAGCAGTACCTGTGGGCCGTCAACGCCGAGCAGCAGGCCACTCCGCAGCAGATCGCGGCGACGATCGAGTTCGTGCGCGACCGCGATGTGCCGGCGGTGTTCTGCGAGTCCACGGTCTCGGACCGGGCGATGCAGCAGGTGGTCGAGGCGACGGACGCGACGTTCGGCGGCATCCTCTACGTCGACTCGCTCTCGGAGTCCGACGGGCCCGTCCCGACCTACCTCGACCTCATCCGCCACGACGTCGACACGATCGTGGCCGGGCTGACGAACGCGTCATGACCGCCGCGGTGCAGGTCGACGAGGTGTCGGTCTCCTACGGGGAGATCCGCGCACTCGACCGGGTGTCCCTCACTCTCGACCGCGGAGGCGTCACCGGCCTGATCGGCATGAACGGATCGGGCAAGTCGACGCTGTTCACCACGATCATGGGGATGCGGCGTCCCGACCACGGTCGTGTGAGCATCGACGGAGCCGCACCGGCCGCCGCCCGCAAGGCCGGTCGCGTCGGATACGTGCCGCAGAGCGAGGCCGTCGACTGGCAGTTCCCGGTGAGCGTGCACGACGTGGTGATGATGGGCCGGTACGCGCGCCAGGGCATCCTGCGGCGCCCTCGCCCCCGGGACCGCGAGGCCGTCGCGGGCGCACTCGACCGCGTCGGGCTCGCCGACCTCGCCGACAGGCAGATCGGGCGCCTGTCCGGCGGGCAGCGCAAGCGCGCCTTCGTCGCCCGCGCGATCGCCCAGGAGGCGGAGATCCTGCTGCTGGACGAGCCGTTCGCAGGCGTCGACAAGGCGTCGGAGGCGACCATCGTGCGGCTGCTGCGCGATCTCGCCGCCGCCGGCTGCGCGGTGCTGGTCTCCTCGCACGACCTGCACGCCCTCCCCCGGCTCGCCGACCACGCGGTTCTCCTGCGACACCGCGTGCTGTTCCAGGGTCCGGTCGCCGAGGCGCTCCGGCCCGAGAACCTCGCCCGGGCCTTCGGTCTGGATCCGCGCGATGACGGGGCCCCGTCATGAGCCTCCTCGATCTCATCCTCGAGCCGCTCCAGTACGACTTCATGGTGCGGGCGATCGCGACGACCGTCATCGCTGCGGTCGTGTGCGCGGTGCTGTCCTGCTGGCTCGTGCTCGTGGGGTGGTCGCTCATGGGCGACGCCGTGTCGCACGCCGTGCTGCCGGGGGTCGTCCTCGCCTACGTCGTCGGCGTGCCGTTCGCACTCGGCGCCGTCGTCTTCGGGTTCCTCGCCGTCGGCCTTATCGGCCTGGTGCGCGGCACGAGCCGCATCAAGGAGGATGCCGCCATCGGCATCGTCTTCACGACCCTGTTCGCCGCGGGGCTCGTGATGATCTCGGTGACGCCGAGCCAGACCGACCTCAGCCACATCATCTTCGGCAACATCCTCGGCATCTCCGCCGCCGAGCTCGTGCAGATCGCCGTGCTCGCGGCCGTCGCCTTCGTCGTGCTGTTCGTGCGACGCCGCGACCTCACGCTGTACGCCTTCGATCCCACCCACGCTCACGCGATCGGGCTGTCGCCGCGCTTCCTCAGCGCCCTGCTCCTCGGAGTGCTCGCCCTGACCGCGGTCGTCGCCCTGCAGGTGGTGGGAGTCGTGCTGGTCGTGGCGATGCTCATCATCCCGGGCGCGACCGCCTATCTGCTGACCGATCGCTTCAGCCGGATGCTGATCCTCGCGCCGGCGATCTCGGCGGTCTGCTCGGTCGTCGGCATCTACATCAGCTACTGGGCCGACGCCGCCTCCGGCGGCCTCGTCGTGGTGACGCAGGGAGCGGTGTTCGCCCTGGTCTACCTCTTCAGTCCCCGTCAGGGCGTTCTCGGCCGCCGCTGGAGCGCCGCGCGTCGTCGCCGTGCCTCGCTCAGCTGAGCGCGCGGGCGCGCTCGAGGAGCCCCTCGGCGGCCTCGGCGAGGAAGGCATCCTGCGCCTCGTCGCCGATCTGCACGAAGGCGAGGTCGGTGAAGCCGGCGTCGAGGAACGGCTGCGCGCTGGCGGCGAGTTCGTCGAGGTCCGGCCCGCACGCGATCGAGGCGGCGACGTCTTCCGGGCGCACGAACGCCGTCGCGGCGGAGAATCCGCGCGGCGTCGGCAGGTCGGCGTTCACTCCCCAGCCGCCGGCGAACCACCGGAACTGCTCATGCGCCCGCTCGACGGCCCGGTCGCGATCGGGATCCCACGAGATCGGCACCTGGGCGATCTTCCGCGAGCTCGTCGAGGTCGCGGCATCCCATCCGGTCACGAGCTCCGCCTTCGGCTCGGTGGTGATCATATGGTCGGCATGCGGCGCGAATCGCGCGATGGATGCGTCTCCCGAGACCGCCACGCCGATCGGCACGCCCTCGTCGGGCAGGTCCCAGATGCGCGCGGAATCGACCTGGAAGTACTCGCCGGCGTATGTCACGAGCTCCCCCGTGTGCAGCTGCCGGATGATCTGGATGGCCTCTTCGAGCATCCACTGTCGCGTGTCGACGCCCGGCCAGCCTTCGCCGACGACGTGTTCGTTGAGGCTCTCGCCCGACCCGAGGCCCAGGGTGAACCGGCCCTCGGCGAGGATCTGCAGCGTCGCCGCCTTCTGAGCGACCACCGCGGGGTGGTAGCGCACCGTCGGGCACGTGACGTAGGTCATGAGCTCGACCGAGGACGTCGCCTGCGCGACGGCGCCGAGCACCGTCCAGGCGTAGGGCGCGTGTCCCTGCTCGGTGAGCCACGGCGAGTAGTGGTCGCTGGAGACCTCGAAGTCGAACCCGGCGTCTTCGGCCGCCTGTGCATACCGCACGAGTTCGCGCGGTCCGCTCTGCTCGGTCATGAGGGTGTATCCGAAACGCATGTGCATCCTCCGATCGCGTCGTCGTCCTTCCACCTTCGCCCCACCGTTCGGCACGCGAAGGGGGTTGACGGATGAGGCCCGCGGCCGTAACACAGGGTCCGCGCGAGACGGCGCGGGCACGGTGCGGGTACGCTCGTGCTGTCCCACCGCCGTCGACCGAAACGTGGCCCAGGATGACCGACATCGTCGAGAACGACACCGATGCGAGCCGCATCGCCGAGAACGACCCGGGCGCAACGCGCACGAAGGTCGATGCCGCCCGGTCCATCGAGCGCCTCCGCCTCGCCGAGGGACGCCTGGCGCGCCGCCGTCAGAATGAGTGCGGGCCGAGTGAGAACGCGCGTGCCGCGACGCGGTTCATCTTCGACATGAGCGATCAGGGAGTGGCGGTCACACCGACGGATGTCGCCGAGCACCTGGGCATCTCGACGCCGTCGGTGACCGGCATCCTGAACCGCCTGTACACCGGGGGGATCATCACGTTCCTCCGGCATCCGGACGACGGGCGGAGCAAGTACGTGGTGCCGCTGGATCGCGACGGCGACATCGACGGGATCGATCCGCTCACCGCGCAGATCCGCGGCCTGGCAGACACCCTGACGGCCGATCAGGCCGCGGCGGTCGCGGCGTTCATCGACCTCGTCACCGACGCCGTCGACGACGAGTGTCGCTGACTCAGCCCTCGGCCGTCGCCGGCTCGGCAGGCTCCGGACCCACGGCGAGCCCGTGCGGCCCGCTGGCGTCGTGCAGAAGCGTCTCGATCCAGGCGCGGTTCAGCGCGGGATTCCGGCTGCCGTAGAAGTGGAACACGATCGAGACCGAGGGGTGCACCCAGACACTCCGGCTGCCGACGGTCTCGGGGTGGTGGAAGAAGAACGGCTCCGCGCGGCGGAGCTTGTTCATGAAGACGACTCGGAGGTGTGCGAGGGTGCGGTCGTCGATGTCGAACGAGTACCCGTCGCTGCCGTAAATGAGTTTGCCCACCGCAACACGCTACAAGCACCGCGTCGCCGAAGTAACTCTGATTAGGCGCCCTAACTAGTTCTCGAGCTTCAGAGCCAGGAGTCGATGTCGAAGTGCTGGTCACTGAAGGGGTCGGCGGGGCGGTCCGACTCGATCACGTCGGTGTGTTCGATCCGCACGTTGGAGTGGGGTGTGATCAGCACATCGGTGACCGTGGCTTCGGTGGTCGCGAATTCGACGTAGCCGCCGCCATCGCGCACCGCCTCGAGCACCGCCTGCTTGGTGTCTTCGGCGAGGTCCTCCTCGGAAAGGACGTAGGTCCTGTCGTCGATGACGAACTGGTGCCGACGCATCACGCTCCCTCGCTTCTCATTCTCCGACGGTACGTGTGCTGATCACCCGACGTCGATGGGTTGAACTGTGCCGGTCGGTGAGCTAGACGTTCCTCGCTCGGCCCCACCGGCGACCGCGGGATGATCGACCCCGTGGTCCCTGGTGTAGGCGCGCGCTTCCTCCCGACGCCGGTCGAGCTGTGCCCGGAGCGAAGCGTGGCGCTCTGCGGCTCCGCGAACACGATCGAGCACGTCGGCCGCCAGCCGGTACCGGTCGATGTCGTTGAGCAGGCGCATATCGAAAGGCGTCGTGGTCGTGCCCCGCTCCTTGTAGCCCCGCACGTGGAGGTGGGGATGCGCCGCGCGCCGGTACGCGAGGCGGTGGACGAGCCAGGGGTAGCCGTGGAAGGCGAAGATGATCGGCACCTCCGGCGGGAACAGCTCGTCGAAGGACTCCTCGTCCATGCCGTGCGGATGCTGCGAGGGTGTCTGCAGCCGCATCAGGTCGATCACGTTCACCACCCGCACCCGCAGTCCCGGCGCGTCCTCGCGCAACAGCCGCGCCGCGGCGACCACCTCTTCGGTCGGAACGTCTCCCGCGCAGGCGAGCACGGCATCCACGCCGTCGGCATCGGTGCCCGCCCACGCGAGCCGACTCGCGCCGCGTGCGAGATGCCGCTCCGCCTCGTCGGGGGTGAACCACTGCGGTGCCGGCTGCTTGCCGGCGACGACGACGTTCATGCGGTCGGTGGTGCGCAGGCAGTGGTCGACCGTCGCCACGAGGGTGTTGGCATCCGGCGGGAGGTAGACGCGCACGACGTCGGCGCGCTTGTTCACGGCGAGGTCGAGGAAGCCGGGATCCTGATGGGTGAAGCCGTTGTGATCCTGCTGCCACACATGGCTGGAGAGCAGGTAGGTGAAGCTCGACAGCGGCTCTCGCCACGCGATGCCGGAGGCCGCTTCCAGCCACTTGGCGTGCTGGTTGAACATCGAGTCGACGATGTGCACGAAGGCCTCGTACGTCGCGAAGAGCCCGTGCCGGCCGGTGAGGAGGTATCCCTCGAGCCAGCCCTGCGCCTGATGCTCGCTGAGCACTTCCATGATGCGCCCCGTGCGCGAGAGGTTCTCGTCGCGCGGATCGGAGCCGGCGTTCCACCGCTTCCCGCTCGCCTCGAACACCGCCGGCGCGAGCCGGTTCGACGCGGTCTCGTCGGGTCCGAACAGCCGGAAGTCGGTCGGGTTGCGCTCGATCACCTCGGCCAGATAGTGCCCGAGCTCGCCCATGGCCGAGCGTTCGGCGGAACCGTCCGGCTCGAGACCCGACAGGTGATCGGCGATGTCGGGCAGGTCGAGCTCGCGTCGCAGCAGGCCGCCGTTGGCGTGCGGGTTCGCCGACATCCGCCGGGCACCCTCGGGCGTCGCCTGGTCGATCGCGTCGACGGGGCGTCCGTGGTCGTCGAAGAGGTCCTCGGGCCTGTAGGAGCGCATCCAGTCCTCGAGGATGCGGCGGTGCTCGTCGTCGTCCCGTGCGGCGTCGACCGGCACCTGGTGGGCGCGCCACGTGCCTTCGACGGGCTCACCGTCGACCTCGACGGGTCCGGTCCAGCCCTTCGGCGAGCGCAGCACGATCATGGGCGTGCGCGGACGCACCACGGTCAGGTCGCTCCGCTGCCGCGCGATCGAGTCGAGCGCCTCGTCCATCGCCTCGGCCATGCGGCGATGCACCTCCTCGTGCGGGTCCGCCGCGTCGACGGTGACGAAGATCGGATCGTGCCCGTATCCGCGCAACAGGTCCGCCAGCTCCGACTCGGGGATGCGCGCCAGCACCGTCGGGTTCGCGATCTTCCATCCGTTCAGGTGCAGGATCGGCACGACGGTTCCGTCGGTGCGGGGGTCGACGAACTTGTTCCCGTGCCATCCGGTCGCCAGCGGCCCGGTCTCGGCCTCGCCGTCTCCGACGACGCAGAACACCGTCAGATCGGGGTTGTCGAACACCGCTCCGTAGGCATGGCTCAGCGAGTACCCCAGCTCTCCCCCCTCGTGGATCGACCCGGGTGTCTCCGGGGCGGCGTGGCTCGGGATGCCGCCCGGGAACGAGAACTGCCGGAACAGGCGCTGCATCCCCGTCGCGTCTCGGGTGACCTCGGGGTACAGCTCCGAGTACGTGCCGTCCAGCCAGGCCGCGGCGACCATGCCCGGACCGCCGTGCCCGGGACCGGCGATGAACATCGCGTCGAGGTCGCGCTCGCGGATCACCCGGTTCGCGTGCGCGTAGATCAGGGTGAGCCCCGGCACCGTGCCGAAGTGACCGAGCAGTCGGGGCTTGACGTGCTCCGCGACGAGCGGCCGGCGCAGCAGCGGGTTCTCGAGCAGGTAGATCTGGCCGACGCTGAGGTAGTTCGCGGCGCGCCACCAGGCGTCCAGGCGTGCGAGATCGATGTCGTGGGATGCCATCTCCCCACGCTCTCCCGCATCCGAAACCAGGGCTAGGGGGTTGAGACCCGCGGAGCCGGTCGCTAGCGGATGTGGCGCCGGCTCAGCTGACCCGTTGCCCGCACATGCCGCATTCACCGGTGGCCGAGACCTCGATGAAGCAGTCGGGGCACTTCGCGCGCACGATCGGCTCGGCGGCGCTCACGCGTCGCGGTGCGGGGCGGCGCTCGGGGGTGGGGCGACGCTGCGCGCGCGGTGCCGCGCCGCGGCGCGCAGGGGTGGTGGTCGGTGCCGTGGCGGCCGGGGATGCGGGCACATGCGCGCTGCAGTAGAAGCGCACGTAGCCGCTGTGGTTCTTCGGATGCCGGTGCTTGACCGCCCACAGCTCGGTGCGGGCGAGCGGATCGGAGCCGGCGCCGCACGAGAAGCAGCGCGCCGGCTCGCCGTCGGCGACGTCGGCCACCCGGATGGGCTTGTCGTACGGGAGAGCGTCCCGCCAGTCCGATGACGCGACGATCTTCATTCCCCTGCCTTCCGTCGGATGACGATCCGCTTCCACGGTACGTCGTCGCCCGCCGACACGCCCAAGCGAGTGTCAACCCCGGTGCGGGGTACGCACGCGCGGGGGTAGCGTCGCCGCGCGAGGAAGGGAGGTCGACGATGGCCGATTCGGATCCGACCCGCGTGCGCGCCCAGCGATCGCTGCAGGAGGGTGGACGCAGACGCTGGTTGATTCCCGGGGCGATCTTCGCCGCGATCTGCATCGCGCTGTTCATCGGGATGCTGCAGTTGCAGATTCTCGTTCCGACGATCGCCCTGGTGCTCACCGGCTCGCTGTTCGCGGCGATGGTCGTCGTGTCGCTCACCGTGAGGCGGGCGCCCACTCGCAACCGCGCGATGGCGTGGCTCATGGGGGCGATGGCCGTTTCAGCGCTCGTGTGCGCCGTCGTTGTGATGGCCGGCGAATGGTCGACGGCGGTGTGAATCAGCCGAGCGGATGGCCGACGTGGATGACGCGGTCCGGGTCCCAGGCGGCGGCGATGTCGCGGAGCCGGGCGAGGGTGGGTTCGTCGTACAGGTCGGATGCGGCAACCGGCCGTTCGGCGAAGTTCCTCACGAGCCGCGGTGCCGCGTGCGGACGCAGGCGGTGGACGACCTCGAGCGCCGCCGCACGGACCGGCTCGTGAGCCTCGGGGACGGGGACGATTCCGACGGCGAAGACGAGTCCCTCGCCGTCGATCGTCGAGACCGCTCCGCCCGTGCCGCTCCCTGCACGAAGCGCACCGCCCAGATGCCGCAGCTCGATCGACAGCAAGGGTGCAGACGAGGGCGCGAGCGCGGCATCCATGAAGGCGTCCACGCTGGCGGCGGAGATCTCCGAGAGAAGGATCGCTTTGCCCCGCGCGGGCGCGGGCTGAGGCGGGTCGCCGTGCACGGCCCCCAGCTCGGCCGGCGACATCGGGTGGATCGTGTCGATCTCGGGCGTGAGGGCGCGAAGCGGCGCCACCAGCGCGTCCGCCGTGGCGGCGTCGGCCTGCACCGCCGCTTCGACGGCGACGAAGGAACGACCCCGCAGGAACTCCGGAATCTCGGGGATCGCCGGGTAGCGCAGCACGCGCGCGAGTGAGGTCACCGAATCGGGGATGTCGGCGGTCCACTCCCGCCACGCGTGCGCGACGTCGGCGGCGCGCTCGAGCGGCCACATCAACGCGCCGGCGTGCACCTCGGCGATCGGGTAGAGCCGAATCTCGATCGCCGTGACGACTACCGGCGCCACTCCCCCGCGAGCGGCCCAAAAGAGGTCCGTGTGGTGCGTCTCGTCGATGCGGAGCACCCGGCCGTGGGCATCGACGGCTTCGAGGGCGAGGATGCTGTTCGCCGCGAGACCGTGCGAACGGGCGAGCCATCCGAGCCCTCCCCCGAGCGCGAACCCGACAGCGCCGACGCTGGGCGCCATGCCCGCGACGACCGCGAGACCGTGCTGCGCGGCGGCGTCGGCCACCGCACCCAGGCTCACGCCGGCGCCCACCCGGGCCGACGCGGTCGCGGGGCGGATCTCGACGGTGTCGAGCGCGGAGGTGCGCAGCAGGATCGTGTCGGCGAGCGAGTCGACGGTTCCGGCCGCGTGGCCCGTGGACTGCGGTGCCACGCGCAGCCCGAGCTTGCGCGCGGCCAGCACGGTCGCGACGACGTCGTCGACATCGGCGGGCACCACCACCGCCACCGGGTGCTGGTCGACGAGGAGCTGCCAAGCGCGGCGGGCGTCGTCCCACTCCGGGTCGCCCGGCAGGATGACCGGGCCGTGAAGGGCGGACCGCAGGGCGTGCAGGTGCTCTCCGGGCAGGATCGCGGCGGAGGTGTCGGAAGCGTCAGGGGTGGTGTCGGAAGTGTTCATGTCGTCCTCGAGGAGGGATGCGGGTGGAAGGGGTGATGACGATCAGGAGGTGCGAGCGCCCGCGAGGCTGTCGAGCACGGCCTCGATCCCGAGCGGCCCGGGAGCTCGGGTGATGGCGGCGCCGATGTGCGCGGCGCGCTCGCGGTACGAGCCGTTGCCGAGGATCTCGTCGACGGCGTGGGCGATCCGGGTGGGCGCGATGCCGGTGCGGGTGGGCTTCAGGCGCAGACCGACGCCGCTCCAGGCGACCCGGGCGGCCACTTCGGCCTTGTCTTCGGTGTTGCCCGTCGCGACGACCGGCACCCCGTGCGCGAGGGCGTAGTGCACCCCGCCGTAGCCGCCGTTCGTGACGAGCACGCTCGTGCGCGGGAACAGGCGGTCGTACGGAAGGTAGGCGGCCATCCGCGCGTTTGCGGGCAGCGGACGGCGGGGCAGCTCGCGCCCACCGGTCGTGGCGACGACGAGCACGTCGCGATCGGCGAGCGCGTCGATGGTCGGGAGCACGAGATCATTCAGGTCGGCGTTGGCCACCGTGCCCTGGGTGACGTGGACGACCGGACGGTCGGCGTCGAGATCCCCCCACCAGTCCGGCACCGGGATCGAGGAGGCGTCGGCCAGCGAGACCGGCCCGACGAAGTGAACGCGGGTGCGCACGTCGGTGCGCGGGTACTCGAACTCCGGCACGCTGAACTGCACCACCGCATCGGCGAGCGACGGATAGTTCATCACGGGCGTGCGCAGCTCTGCCCCGACGATGTCTCGAACCTGCCGCGCCGCGGCGCGCTGCAGGTCGCCGAAGACGAACCGGTCGGTGCTCCAGGTGAGAAGCGCGTTGCGCGCTCGGCCCGCGGCGCCGGGGCGAGGCGGGATGCCGAGGGCGAACGGTGCGGTGTCGCGGCTGCGCAGGCCCAGGGGGATGATGCCGAGGTTGATCACCGGCGGACGCTCTGCGGCGGGTCGGCTCAGGAGCAGCATGGCGCCCAGGAACATGCTCTCGGTGAGCACGGCGTGGGCTGGTTGGGTCGCGAGCAGCTCGTCCACCGCGCGCAGCTGCGCCGGGGCGGGATCGAGGAAGATGTGCTGGAGATCCCAGCGGACGCCCGCCGCGCCGGTTCGCCCGACACGGGCGGGAAAGGCCGCATCCATGTCGCTGTCGTCGTAGTCGGCCTCGGCCGGCAGAGCGCACCAGCGAGCGCCCGTCTGCTCGACGGCCTCTCGATAGGTACGGCCGGTGAGGAACCGCACGTCGTGCCCTGCTCCGACGAGAGCTCGAGCGACGGCGAGCAGGGGCGTCACGTGGCCGCGCACCGGCGTGCTGCAGAGAAGGAGAGAGGACATGTGGACTCCTGTTAGGGTGTTGAAAGTACTTAGGAAGTATTCAGTACCCCCAGAGGAAAGTCAATGCCCCCGTACAGTTCCCCCCTGCGCGAAGCGCAAGCAGCCCAGACCCGCCAGCGCATTCTCGAAGCCGCCATCGATGTCTTCGGCGACGCGGGCTACTCCGGTGCCTCCCTCGCGCGGATCGCGAAGGAGGCGGGCGTCTCGCTCGAGACGGTGAAGCAGAACGGGCCGAAAGCGGCGCTGTTGCTGGCCGGATTCGACTACGCCTTCGCCGGCGAGGAGGGCAAGGGCCCGTTACACGCCCGCCAGCTGGGCGAGCAAGCAGCGTCGCTCGGCCCCGCCGAGACGCTGAGCTTTCTCGTGGCCTTCGTCGGCGGCGCGAACGAGCGGGTCGCTCGTCTGTGGCCGCGCCTGCTGGATGCTGCCGCCGGCGACGCCGACGTCGCCCGACGGCTCGATCAGCTGCAGACCAATCGTCGAGCGGACATGCGGGGCGCTCTGGCCATGCTCGATGCGAAGGGGCTGGTGCGAGGTTCCCGCCCGCACCAGCAGTGCGCCGATGTGCTGTCGTTCCTCATCTCACCGGAGAGCTACACCCAGCTGGTCATCGACGCCGGATGGTCGCGGTCGGCCTACCTCGCGTGGCTGGAGGATGCCATCGAGCGTCTTGTTCTGGCGTCCTGAGCGAGGCGCACCCTGTCGGGTTTTTCCACGTACTGCCAGTACGCGTCGTGACAGGTCCTTCCCCCGCGCCGGCGGCCAGAGTTGTCTGGTGGGACTGGTCGGAAGGAGACCCATCATGACCGATTCAGACTTCGACAGCCTGTTTCCTCTCGGCGCCGCGAACGACGCCTTCGCGCCCTACTTCAGCGGGCAGAGTTACCTCGCTCCCCTGGCGGATCTCGGGATGTTCGTCGCCAACGTGACGTTCGAACCCGGGTGCCGCAACAACTGGCACGTGCACGCCGCGAGCAGCGGGGGCGGGCAGATCCTCCTCGCCGTCGCCGGCAGCGGCTGGTTCCAGGCCGAGGGCGAGGAGCCGGTCAGCCTCGAGCCCGGCTCGGTCGTGCAGATTCCGGCCGGTCAGAAGCACTGGCACGGAGCGAAGGCCGACTCGTGGTTCAGCCACGTCGCCATCTCGGTACCCGGTGACGATGTCGACAACATATGGCTCGAGCCGGTCGACGACGAGTACTACAACACCCTCCCTACGATGAAGGAGAACGCATGATCACTGACGAGACCTACACCCTGTCCAACGGCGTCGAGATCCCGAAGCTCGGGCTCGGCACCTGGTTCATCGACGACGACAAGGCAGCGCAGGCCGTGCGGGATGCGGTCGCCGCCGGCTATCGCAACATCGACACCGCGCAGGCGTACGGCAACGAACGAGGCGTCGGTGAGGGGGTGCGCACCGCCGACGTGCCGCGCGAGGAGCTCTTCGTCTCGACGAAGCTCGCCGCCGAGATCAAGGATTACGAGGGCGCGGTCGCGGCGATCGATTCCTCTCTTGCCACGATGGGGCTCGACCACATCGACCTGATGCTCATTCACAGCCCGCAGCCGTGGGATGACTTCCGCGGCGGCGACTACGCCGAGGGCAACCGCGCCGCCTGGCGTGCGCTCGAAGAAGCCCTCGCGGCCGGCAAGCTGCGCTCGATCGGCGTCTCCAACTTCCAGCAGGCCGACATCGAGAGCCTGCTCGAAGGCGCGAGTGTGGTCCCGCACGTGAACCAGCTGCTGGTGCACGTCGGGAACACCCCGGCCGAGCTCATCGAGTACTGCACCGGCAAGGGCATCCTCGTCGAGGCGTACTCCCCCATGGCGCACGGCGAGATGATGAAGAACAGCGAAGTGACCGCGATGGCCGAGCGCTATGGCGTCAGCGTGCCGCAGCTGTGCATACGCTACACCCTCGACCTCGGCACGGTGTCGCTGCCGAAGACGGCCAACCCGGCGCACATGCGCGACAACGCCCAGGTCGACTTCACGATCTCCGAGGAGGACATGAACACGCTCCGCGGGCTGGAGCACCGCGAGTACGGCGAGTTCTCGTTCTTCCCGGTCTACAGCGGGAAGTGACCCCGGTGACGGGCGAGCACGACGCCCTCGAGGGCGTGGGCCGACGCGGCGAGCTCAGCGTGTCGAGCCTGCGCCCCGACGGCACGTTCAGCCGGCCAGTGCCGATCTGGTCGGTGCTGGTCGACGGGCGCCTGTTCATCCGCTCCTACAGGGGGACGGAAGGGCGGTGGTACCGCGGGGTGCTCGCCCGTCGCGCGGGGCGCGTCACCTCCGGCTCTCGAGCGGTGGATGTGACCTTCACCCCCGCCCCGGTCGAGCTCGCCGACAGCATCGACGACGCCTACCGCGCGAAGTATGCCAGCAGCGCCTACCTCGCGCCGATGCTCAGTGAGCAGGCACGCGCGGCGGCGTTTGAAGTCACTGCGACGCCGTAAGAGGAAGGGTCCGTTGCGATGCAGCGGACCCTTCCTTCTTGTCAGGCTTCGTCGCCGGCTGATGCGGCGACGTTCTTGGCCACGCCCATGGCGGAGAATCCCTTGGGCCAGCCCGTGTAGAACGCGAGGTGCGTGATCGCCTCGATGATCTCCTCCTGGGTCAGGCCGTTGGCGATGCCGAAGGGGATGTGGAAGCCGAGCTGGTCGGCGTTTCCCATCGCGGTGAGCGCCGCGATGGTGATGAGGCTGCGGTCGCGCTTGGAGAGCTCCTCGCGCTCCCACACCTCGTCGAAGAGGACCTTGTCGGTGTAGTGGGCCAGGGCCGGGGCGAGGTCGCCGAACGCCTGCTGGCCGCCGGTCCAACCGGTGGTGGCGGAATCGGTCATCGTGGTGCTCCTTCTATCGGTGCGGTCTGCCTTCTCTGCCACCCGATCAGAGGAGAAGGCGGCGGGCGAGAGTCTGGTTCTGCGTGTACTGCGGGTACCTGGTTTGCGCGCGGATGGCGACGTAGCGTGAGGGCATGGACTACCGCACCGAGGTTCGCGACTTCCTCACAGCGCGTCGTGCCCGGCTGAAGCCCGAAGACGTCGGACTGCCGAGCTTCGGAGGGCGTCGCCACGTGAAGGGTCTTCGCCGCGAAGAGGTCGCGATGCTCGCTGGCGTGTCCACCGAGTACTACGCGCGTCTCGAACGGGGGGATGTCGCGGGCGTCTCGAATCAGGTTCTCGACTCCCTCGGCGACGCCCTCCAGCTCGACGACACCGAGCGCGACCACCTCGCCAACCTCGCCCGTGCCGCATCGGCCAGTCCCCGGTCACGACGGGCGAAGCCGACGTCTCACTCGTTGCGGCCCGGAATCCTCGCGGCGGTGAAGTCGATCACGACCGCGCCCGCGTTCGTGCGCAACGGCGCCCTCGACGTGCTCGCCGCGAACGATCTGGGCCGCGCGTACTACGCGCCGATGTTCGCGAAGGCGCCCGAGACGCCGAACATTGCGATCTTCAACGTCTTCGATCCGGCTGCGCAGAGCTTCTATCCGGACTGGATCAAGGCCGTCGATGGAACCGTCGCCGTCCTTCGGCACGAGGCCGGCCGCAACCCGTACGACAAGCGGATCACGGAGATCGTCGGCGAGCTCTCCACGCGCAGCGAGGTCTTCCGCGACCGCTGGGCGAACGCGGTGGTCCACCGCCACGACGCCGGCATGAAAGTGGCGGTCCATCCCGTCGTCGGCGACCTCGCGTTGCACATGGTCGGCACCGAGGTCATCACCGAACCGGGTCTATCGCTGATGATCTATGCCGCTGAGGAGGGCAGCGCCGACGAGGAGAAGCTCCGCCTCCTCGCGAGCTGGGCCGCCACGCACGCATCGACGGCGACTGAAGCGGCAAGCGGCGGCTCCTGACGCTGGCACGGTGAGCGGAACTCCGCATGCATCGACTCTGTTGCTGGCGGGCGCTGGGTGGTCCGGCGAGGGCGCGGAAGTACGTTCAGTTAGGGCACGGCCGTCGGGCATTGTCAGCGGCGGGTCTCGCGAACTATTGCATCGCGCGAGCGGGCGGCGGGCCGCCGCGGCCGCCGTCAAGCCCTGATGACGACCCTCTGCCGGGGGCGCCGATCGAATGGATACCCGCTTGAGTCGCGACGGGAGATGGCGGTACGGGGAGGCCTCCCGTAGGGGCCGACCGATACGCCGCTCCGGGTTTCGTTACTGTGAGCGTGTGTTCGGCAGACGTAAGGCAGAAGATATCAGCATCGATTATCGCGACGCCCGCATCCGGCTACTGAGCGAGGAACTCGATCGCACGCGTGACGCAGCCCTTGAGCGATCCCGCCTTCTGAATACTAAAGCGTCCTTCGTAGTGGTCGCCGCGGGTGTCATCGCGAGTGTTAGTTCGGTCGGCATAGGAGACCGGGAAGCGGGTCTCGCCTGGGTAGTCCCGTTCAGCCTGACTTTCCTTACCGTGCTGACCGCCACTGTTACCCTTTGGCCAAGGAAGTTGAAGGTCGCAGGTGGGCGCGAGATGGTGACTGCCTGGAGAGAATCCGAACTCACCGAATACGACCTCGTGGATCACCTGTTAGAGGTAAAGGTCCAGGAAGTCGAAAGCCGGGACGCGCAATACAGGCTCGGTTCAATCTGGACGAAAGTGGCCTTTGTATTCCTCCTTATGAGCCTGATCTCCGTGGTCGTTGTCGGCGGTGCGGAGGCATGGCCAACTAAGCCTCGATCCACCGATGGGC
>NZ_DCMW01000027.1:18404-19766 GCF_002321605.1 Microbacterium sp. UBA1612 | reverse complement strand
ACCGCCTGAACGACGGGGCCACCCCGCCCCGCCGCTCCCGGCTCATCCGGACCCAGGCAGATTCATGCGACAGCCTCGAACGTGTTCCACGCAACTCCGGCGTAGGAGGTCGTGTCGTGCACTCCCGCCCACAGTTGGTTGTCGGTGATCGACCATGCGCATCCGTCGCACGACACCGACCACGAGGTCGGCAGCTCGAGGCTCGCGTCGGCGAGCTTGGCGGCGAACGCCTTCAGCGCGATCGCTTCAGCCGTGGTGAGGTTCGGCGGATCGCTGTCGACGAAGTTCGTGATCGCCGTTCCGAGCGGGGCCAGAGCAAGCGGCGGCAGGTCGGAGAGGCTGTAGAGCGAGAAGTAGTTTGCGTGCGCATCGCCCATGCTCACCTCGAACTCGTTCGAGGACAGGCCGTCGGAGTCCAGGCAGGCCACGAGACTCGTGGCCTGGGCGTCGGCGGCATCGGCATCGACGTGGCAGATGCCACCGACTCGCCCGAAGTCCGCTCCGCCCATCCACCAGTTGTTCTCCAGACCGCTGTCACCCTGCCCGAAGCAGGTCTCGACGGATGCGGAGCCGTAGTCGAGGAACGTCAGCGTGCCGCAGAAAGCGTAGTGGAGCTCCTGCGGCTCGTCGTTCGTGTCGATGTCGGTGTGCACGGCGGCGCCCCCGGTCTGGCCGTTGTACCAGGATGCGACGGAGTCCTCACCGTCGTGCGTTCCCTGCACATCGAGGGTCAGACGATTGTCGCCGCTGTCCCAGCTCTGTCCCTGGTAGGCGAAGTCCTCGCCGGACGATGCGCCGTCGTACGCGAACGAGATCTCACCCAGGTCGCTGCGGATCTCGACGGTGTCGTCGTGGGTCTTCGACAGCTCGGGATCCGTATCGGGTTCGGGTGCGGGAACGGGCTCGGGTGCAGGGTCGACATCGCCGGTCGACGGCGAACCGGAGCCGTTGTCGCGCGAGGATCCGCTTGCCTCGTGGGTGTCGACGCTCTGAGCCGGCACCGTGCGACTTCCCCCGTAGGGCGCGGACGGACGCGTCCACGGCGTCGTGACATCCTCCTCGGGTGACGGCGTCGGCGTGGTCGTCGCCGTGGGAGTCGGTGTCGCGGAGGCTTCAGGGAGCGGCGCTGCGCTTCCCTCGGATGCATCAGGGGATGCCGTGGGAGTGGGTGTCGGCGCGGCGTCGTCTTCGACGGTCGCAGTGCACGCGGTGAGGAGAAGCCCCGTCGCCAGAGCGACGGCCGCGGCGCGGCGGGTGAAGGGGGAGCGTCGGTTCGGCATGGCGTCTTTCTCGGGAGGCATCCGGCCGGAGGAGAGGCGTGACCGTGCGCGTGGTGCCCTCGTGTGGCGGGAGGGCGGGTCG
>NZ_DCMW01000027.1:0-18096 GCF_002321605.1 Microbacterium sp. UBA1612 | reverse complement strand
GTGGCGGGAGGGCGGGTCGGGTTCCGCCCCGGTCCACGTTAACGCGTCAACCCCCTCCGCACCGCTGAGCGACCTGCGAGGCTGAGCGATGCATCCCTCTTTCGAGAGAGCGAGACGAAGGAGAACCATGAAGAATCGAACGCTCGGCCCGTACACCGTCTCGGCGATCGGCCTCGGTGCGATGCCGGTGTCGATGAATCGCGACAACACCTACCCCGCGCGCGATGATGCGATCGCGATGATCCATGCTGCCCTCGACGCCGGGGTGACGCTGATCGACACCGCCGACATCTACGCGCCCGCCGATGCCGAGATGGGCCACAACGAACAGATCGTGCGCGACGCCCTCGCCTCGTGGGGCGGCGACACCGACGGCATCGTCGTCGCCACCAAGGGCGGTATCGTCCGCCAGGCGGACGGCGGTGTCGGTCGCGACGGGTCGCTGCCGTACCTGCGGTCTGCGGTGGAGAAGTCGCTGCGGAACCTCGGCATCGATGCGATCGACCTGTACCAGTACCACCGGCCGGATCGGTGGATGGTCTATGGCGACATCATGGACAACCTCAAGACCCTCCGTGAGGAGGGCAAAGTGCAGCAGATCGGCATCTCGAACGCGAGCGTGGAAGAGATCGACATCGCCCGGCAGGTGCTCGGCGAGGGAGTGCTCGTCAGTGTGCAGAACGAGTTCTCCCCGAAGCATCCCGGCAGCTACGACGAGTTGCAGCACTGCGCCGAACACGGCATAGCGTTCCTGCCGTGGAGCCCGCTCGGCGGCACCGGCGGCGGGGCGCGTGACGTCGGAGAGCGGTTCGGCGCCTTCGCGGCGATCGCCGATGATCATGGCGTCAGCCCCCAGCAGGTCGTGCTCGCGTGGGAGCTGTCGCTGGCGGACGTGGTCATCCCGATCCCGGGCGCCCGTCGACCCGCGTCCATCACCGACAGTGCCCGGGCGGCCGACCTGCAGCTGAGCGACGACGAGCTCTCCCGATGCTCGGCGGCTGTGGGGCTGGAGGTCTGAGCGGAGGGATGCTGCCGCGGACGTGGGGTTGCAGCAGCATCCCTCACCCGCGCTCACGGGCGAAGGAGCACCTTGCCCACACGGCCGGCCTCACCGCTCGCGCGCACCGCGTCGGTGATGTCGTCGAGAGCGTGGACGGATGACACCGGCAGGTTGATCGTGCCGTCGGCCAGACGTGCGCGCAGTTCCGCGGCGAGTTCACCGCGGCGCGCGGGGGTGACGCGGGGACGGGCGCCCCAGAATCCCCGCACCCTGGTCCGGCGGAACAGCACGTCACCGACGGCGAGATCGAGCCGGGGCGAAGCCATCGCTCCGAAGACCACGAGCTCGCCGCCCTCGCCGAGCAGCGACAGCACGTCGCCCGCCGCGCTCCCTCCCACGGAATCGACGCCGGCGCGCGGGCTGGCGCCGTCGAGCAGCGCGGCGACGCGCTCGCGCCAGTCGTGGTCATCAGTGGCGACGACGTCGTGGATGCCGGCCGCGGCAAGTTCGTCGACGGCCTCGGCCCGGCGCACGAGGTTGATCACGCGGATGCCGCGACTCGGTGCCAGGCTCGCCACCAGTCGTCCGACGGCGCCGTTGGCGGCGTTCTGCACCATCCACTCGCCTGCCTCGAGCGAGAGGTCGTCGAGGAGCGTGAGCGCCGACATGGGCATCGCGAACATCTGCGCGGCGACCTCATCGGGGATCTCGTCGTCGACGGGAACCGTCGCACGGGCGGGCAGGACGACCTCCTCGGCCCAGACGCCGTGGCCGCTCGCGGTGACACGCTGACCCACCTGTCGGTCTCCGACGTCGGCACCGACGGCATCGATCAGACCCATCGCCTCGGTTCCCGCGCGAGCCGGAAGATCAGGCAGGACGCCGTACTGCCCGCGCACGGTCATGAGGTCGTGATTGTGGATGGCGGCGAGCACGATGCGCACCCGCACCTCTTCCGGGCCCGGTTCGGGCCGGTCGATCTCATCGATGGCGAGCACCTCCTCCGGGGCTCCGAAGGTGCGGTGGATTGCTGCGCGCATGGTGTCTCGCTCTCGTCGGCCGTCTCGGCGCGATCGCGCCGCGCGGTCTTCCAGCGTAGATCGCCCGTGGGCTCGCAGACGCCGTGATCTTGACGGCATACTTGCTTTTTGCAAGTGTTTGCGTATGAGCCTCTTCATCACGTGCCCCGTCGAGAGCGTCGAACGCTCGACCGCCTTCTACACCGCCCTCGGGTGGACCATGGATCCTGACATGTCCGACCACAACGTGTCGTGCTTCGCGATCGCGCCCGGGCAGTACGTCATGCTCGGCAGTCGAGAGATGTACGCGAGTGTGGGCGGCACCGACGACCTGATCGGCGGGGCCGAGACACCGTCGAAAGTGACCGTCTCGTTCGACCTCGGCAGCCGTGAGGCGGTCGACGAACTCACCGAGCGCGCCGGCGCCGCGGGCGGGCGGGTCGGGGACACCGACGACTACCCGTTCATGTATCAGCGCCAGTTCGACGACCCCGACGGATATCACTATTCGCCGTTCTGGATGAAGCCGGAGGCCGGTCCGCAGGAGTGAGCGACCTCGCCGCCGCCCTCGATGTCGTCGGCGCCCGGTGGGCCCTGCTCATCGTGGGCCGGCTCCTCGACGGACCACAGCGCTACGGTGATCTGCAGCGCGACCTCGGAGTGCCCACCAACATCCTCGCCACCCGACTGCGCGAACTCGAACAGGCGGGCGTGCTGACCCGCCTGCCGCTCCGGCACAAGACCCGGGCTTATGCGCTGACCGATCGCGGCCTCGCGCTGCGGGAGAGCATCGACGCTCTCGAGCGGTGGGTGCGACCGTGAATCCTCCCCGACGCGCGCGCCGGGGAGGATTCACGGTGTGGCGTGCTATCGCACCGTGACCGTGACCGGCTTCGATGCGGTCTCGCCGTTGGCGTTGCGGAACACGGCGATCAGCTCGTGGTCGCCGGGCTCCACTCCCTCCAGCTCGACCTGTGCCCGCTGGGCGTCGGGGGTCGACGCGGCGAGCTCGCCGGAGTCGACCACCTCGCCGTCGAGGAGGATGTCGTACGCGTCGGCGTTGGTGCCCCACCACAGGTTCGCCGTGACGGTGAACTCCCCGTCGCGGTCCCAGTTGTCGTGGGAAACGACCGGTGTGCCGGGTGCCGCAGCGTTCACCACGACCGTTGTCGAGCTCGTCTCGGTGATGCCTTGGCTGTTGACGAGCTCGGCGGTGTACTCGTAGGTGCCGTTCGGCTTGCCCTCGAAGCTCACCCCCGTGGTCTGCGACATGCCCTGGGTCGGCTCGAGCACGCGGGTCTCGATCAGTTCGCCGTTCTCGAACAGGCGGAACACCGTGCCGGGAACACCCCACCAGAGGTTCATCACGACGTCGTAGGTGCCGTCGTGCAGCCCGTAGGCCCAGCCGCTGGTGTTGGACAGCGTGCCGCGTCCGGGTGCCGCGTCGTATTCGTCGCCGGAGACGAGCAGCACCGTGCTGGTCTCGGTCGAGACGAAGCCGTCGTTGTTGGTCGCCGTGGCGACGACCTCGGCTTCCCGCCCGTCGCCGGAGATCCCGAGGTCGGCGAGCACGACGTCGCCGGATGCCGGCACATCGACCCCGTCGATGGTCACCGTCACGGACCGCACGCCGCTCTCGGGGTCATCGGCGGTGATCGCGAGTTCGAAGGGCTCGTCCACCGAGACCACGCCCGAGGGCATCCCGCTGATCACCGGCGCCGACTCGTCGGTGTCGGGCGCGCCGACGTACGAGATCGACGGTACGGGTGGCTCGCCCATCCCGGCGCCGATGAAGTACGACGGGTGCGGGGGCTGGTTGTAGGCGGAGTTCTGATTGGCGACCGCCAGGCGATACTGCGAGTCGTGCATCAGGGTGGGGATGCGCGTGTCGGTGACGTCCGTCGTCGTGTAGATGCGGATGCCGGTGCCGACCTCCAGCCGCACCGCGAGCTCCTCGCGCCAGTCGCCGAACAGGTCGGCCTGGATCACGGGGTTGCCCTTGGTGGTGTTGTTGGTCGACGTGCCCTCGAGGCGCTTGATCTCGACCTCTTCCTGTGCCGCCGGATCCCACGTGGAGATCGTCGGCACGCCCGTCATGGTGTCTTCGTCGTAGTCGTGATCGGTGATCTCGCGCACGACGTCGCCGTTCCACCACGTGACGAAGTTCGCCGCGGGGATGTCGGTGGACAGCACCTCACCGGTCGAGGCGTTCAGCGTGCCGACGGGGGAGTTCCACGCGGCGTTCCCGCCGACGTTCCACGCTTCCGCTCCCGGGGAGGTGGGGTCGATGTCGGCGGCGGCGCCGCGACCGGTGTCGACGGTGCCCTCGTTCGACCAGAGGATCTCGCCGGTCTCGGCGTCGCGCATCGCGGCGATGATGTTGCCGTTGCCACTGGGCGACTCGAAGACGCTGTAGATCTCCTGGCCGGGCCGGTCGATCACGAAGTCGCTCACGTGAAGCGCGTCGCCGTGGAACAGGCGCGAGTTGTACAGCGGCATGCCGTCGTGGTCGATGGTCAGTGCGCCGAAGACGATCTCGTCGAGGCCGTCACGGTCGACGTCGGCGACGGTGAACTGGTGGTTGCCCTGCCCCTCGTATTCCGAGCCGGCTTCGTCGGAGTCGAAGGTCCAGCGCTCGACGAGCTTGCCGTCCACGAGATCCCACGCGACGATCACCGTGCGTGTGTAGTAGCCGCGGCTCATCACCAGCGATGGGTTCTCGCCGTCGAGGTAGGCGACGCCGCCGAGGAAGCGGTCGACGCGGTTGCCGTAGGTGTCGCCCCATGAGCCGACGTTCCCGCGGCCCGGAAGGTAGTCGACGGTGTCGATCGCGGCGCCGGTCTGCCCGTCGAAGACCGTGAGGAACTCCGGGCCGGAGAGTATGTAGCCGCTGCTGTTGCGATAGTCGGCGTCGGCGTCGCCGATGACCGTGCCCTCGCCGTCGACCGTGCCGTCGGCCGTCTTCACGGCGACTTCCGCTCGTCCGTCGCTGTCGTAGTCGAAGACCTCGAGCTGCGTGTAGTGCGCGCCAGCGCGGATGTTGCGCCCGAGGTCGATGCGCCACAGGCTCGTGCCGTCGAACTCGACCGCCTCGATATAGACGTTGCCGGTGTATCCCGGTCGCGAGTTGTCCTGCGCGTTCGACGGGTTCCACAGGAAGACCAGCTCGTACTCGCCATCTCCGTCGACGTCGCCCACGGTGCCGTCGCCCGGCGCGTACGTGGCGGTGCTGCCGTCGGGCATGGTCTGGTCGGCCGGCTTGTCGAGCGGGACGTCGAGGTAGTCCGATGCCCAGACGCCGAACTCGTCGGTGACCGAGACCTCGCGGTCGTCGACCTGGGTTGTGACGAGGTAGGTCGAGTCGGCTGTGCCCTCGACATCGACGAAGTTCGTCGTGTCGGTGAGGGGCGCATCCGTGATCTTCGCGCCGTCGCGGTAGACGTCGAAGCCCATCGCGCGATCGTCGAGGCCGAGCAGGCGCCAGCCGAGGTAGACGCCGTCGTCGGTGGACACGGCGACGGGGGAGCGGTCGAGGTACTCGACGTCGCGCACGAGTGTCGTGGCGATCTCGGTCGAGAGCACCTCCGACTCCTCCGAGGCGCCACCGGCGTTCAGTGCGACGACCTTGTAGAGGTAGGGCCGGGTGGTCAGCACGTCGTCGTCGGTGTAGGCGGGCTCCGAGACCTGACCGATCTCTTCGAAGGGGATGTCGTCGCGCGTCGAGCGGAACACCTTGTAGAGCGCGACGTCGTCGGCGGCATCCCACGTGAGCGTGACCTGGCTGCGGTCGATGGATTCGGTCGTCAGTCCGGTAGGTGCGGCGGGCGGTGCGACGGACTCGTCGATCACCGACACGGCGAGGCGCTCGCCGGGGCGTGACGTGCGCTCGCCCTTGACCGTGGCGACGGCGTAGTCGTAGGTCTCGCCGAGCTCGACGTCGGAGTCGACGAATGTCGGCGATTCCGCGGGATCGGCCGGGGCGCTGACCGTGCCGATCTCGCTCAGGTCGCCGCCGGGTGCCGAGCGATAGAGGGTGTAGCCGGTGGCGCCCTCGACGGGCTGCCAACCGAGGGCGACATTCAACTCGTCGGCGTCGACCGACGAGGCGAGGGTCGAGGGGGCGGCGAGCGGAGTCTGCACGGTGATGCCGTTGATGCGCGCATCGCCGGAGGCGGAGATGTTCAGCTGTCCGTCGGAGACCTCGATCGCGGGGAAGAACTCCTCGTGCACGTCGCCGCTCGAGGTGCGCGGACCCGAGAATGCCGTGCCCTCGATATCGAAGCTGGTGCGGTTGCCGGCGATGAGGTCGCCGGCCCACGTCGTGACTTCATAGGTGCCGTTGGGAACGTCTACGGCGAAGGCCGAACCGTCTCCGATGGTGAAGTCGCGGGCGACCAGGTCGTCGCCGCCGCGGTCGCGGAACGCTCCCGGAGCCGCGGTGAAGCCGTAACCCGTGTCAGCGTCGTATGCCGAGCCCGGGTGGATCGCAATCCAGCCCTCCGGAGTGGGCGAGGAGGACCCACCGAAGTCGAAGCGCAGGTCGATCTCGTCGGCGGCGGATGCGGGGGAAGCCGCGAGGGCGCCGGAGGCGACGATCGCACCTCCGGCGACGGCGGCGATGGTTGTTCTCAGTCGTCTGGGGCGACGTGGATCGGGCACTGAATCTCCTTCGAAACGGTGACTTCCGGAGGAGCGTCGGTGCTCCTCCCCACGCCGCACCTGCGGGAAAGCGTTTGCTGACGCGGTTCATCCATTGTCACGCCACCCGAAGGCAAGGTCAAGGAAAGCGTTATCTTTCCCGAATTTTCCCGAAGGGGACCGCTTCGGCGGGTCAGAACGGCGCCGGATCGAACTCGGCATCGGTGACGAACTGCACGCTGGACACGGGGTGGTCGGGGTAGACCCGTCCGGTGGGGCTTGTCCATTCCAGAACGCCGCCCGGCTTCTGCACGACCGTCCACGGCGTCTGATGTTTCAGGGTGTGATGTCGTCGGCAGAGATGACTGAGATTCGACACGGTGGTCGTGCCCCCGAATTGCCAGTCCAGCGTGTGGTCGAGGTCGCAGACCGCGGCAGGCAGTCGACACCCGGGGAATCGACAGTGCTGATCTCGAACGTCGAGGGTGCGGCGCATTTGACTGGACGCCTGGTATCGGTCGACGCCGAGCACTTCGCCGGAGATGGGATGTGTGAGAATTCGGTCCCATCCGGGAGCGTTTCTTGCGAGCTCCCTGGCCGTATTCGGGTCGATCGGACCGTGTCCGGCGAGAGTGACGGCTTCGAACGGGTCGTCAGCCGGGGAGTCGAGGAGCGTGAGCACGGGGATGGTGACCCGCACGTGCGCCTGGATCGCGCCCAGTCCGGTCGCGGTCGTGCCGATGTGTGCGTCGGGGGCTGCCGTGAGGAGCATGTCGGCGAGAAGATCGACCCGGATGGCGTCGAGCACACGGCGGGCGGCGAGGAGCTCGTCGAGGTGGGCCTCCGCCCGGTCGACCGCGCTCTGTTCGTTCCGCTCGGTTTTCGCTCCCGATCCCGTCGGCTCGGCCCCATTTCTCGATTCCGCGCGCTCGGCCTTCACTGCGGCCTGCACGGCGTCACGGGCATTGCGGATGGCCTCGGCATCGGCCTCGGCGACATCGCGAGCCATGCGGGTGAGGCGGTCGTGGACGCCGTGGATGATCACGGCCGGCCCCGTCACCTGCAGTTCGGCCATGCCGTCGTCGAGATCGTGGACCTGAACCGAGCGGGTCGCGGCGGCTTTCGCGTGGCGCTCGCGGATCGTCTCGTTGAGGAACCACTGCGCTCGTCGCCTGGCGATCGGCCGCAGGCGTGACGCGGACTCGGCCTCGGCGTATCCGAGCACGCTGTTCTCGTACTCGGCGGCGAGCTCGGGGTGCTCGATGCGGTCGCCCGCCTCGACGATGACGCGCGCGTGTGCGAGCGAGATGCGGCCGGCCCCGAGTGAGCGCACCGTCTCGGGGAACATCTCGACCATCCGCGCGGCCTCGCCGATCTGACGCTGCACGGTGCGGTCGGACACCCGAAGGGCGGTCGCGAGTTCAGCGGCGACGGAGCGCCGGGGGAGGTCGGCGGTGGACATGTTCTCTTCTGCGGCCGCCCACGCGTCTGCGATCTCGCCCGCGTGTGCGAGCGCACGGGCCTCGCGCGCCTGGAGCTGGGCGATCTGACGCCGGATGTCGACGACCTCGGTGACCACCGGCGCCAGTCGCGCGGCGGCGACCTGGTCGGGTGCGGTGGCTGTTTCGGTCATGACGTCATCGTCTCACCGACCTCGGACATTGCTTCGAAAGTATCGGTTGGTGCAGTTCACGCAGCGCGCTCGAAATGAGATCGGTCTGAGCCGTGAGTCGCAGCTATCGCTCCACTCGTGCCCGTACCCGCTCGTGTGTGGCTGCGGCGAACGACACCAGCCGAATCTCCTCCAGGCCGGTGTCGGCGCGAGAGATGGTCTCGACGGCGGCGTCGATGGCATCATCCAGTGGCCACGCATAGATGCCGGCGCTGATCAGCGGGAAGGCGATGCTCGTGGCGCCGAGTTCTTCGGCGACCTCGAGGGATCGTCGATAGCAGGACTCCAGAAGGCGCCGGTCGCGCTCCCCGGCGGCGTGGTTGGGTCCGACGGTATGAATGACCCATCGCGCAGGAAGGTCGCCGGCGGTCGTCCATCCCGCATCCCCGGTGTCGAGACCGCGTGGGAAGCGGGCGATGCAGTCGTCGAGGATCGCCCGACCGCCGGCGCGGTGGATCGCTCCGTCGACGCCGCCGCCTCCGCGCATGGCGCGGTTGGCGGCGTTCACGACTGCGTCGACCTGCTGCGCGGTGATGTCGCCGTGGAGAGTGGTGATGAGGGTCATGTCGTCATGGTGCCTTGCGCCGCAGTCGTTCAGAACCCCTTGCGCTCGACAGATGCGGCGGGGCGAAGGCGAGAATGGAGGGATGGATTCGCCCGCCGACTTCATCGACCGCACGCTGCGGGCCGAGGCGACGGAGTGGCGCACGTGGGCGGACGGCGACGCGTCGGTCGGCGGGCTGCGCGTCTACGGCGCATCGGTGGGGGCGGTGCGCGGCACCGTTCGTGACGCGCTCCGCCGATACGGCGACCTGCAGCATGATGAGGTGACTGCCGTCGCGTCTGAACTGTGGTCGGTGCCCGTCCTCGAACGCCGCCTGGCCGCGATCGTGTTGCTGCAGCGATACGTCGAGTCGCTCACCGGCAACGACCTCACGCGTATCGAGGGGTTCCTTCGCGATGCGCGCGTCGGCGACCTCATCGAGCCGCTCACGGTCGATGTGGTGCGTCCGCTGCTCGCTCGGCTTCGGGGCGCCGAGGCCGAGCGCGCCAGGCGGATCGTGGCGCGATGGGCGTCATCCGATGCGCAGAGCCTCCAAACCGCCGCCGCTCTGCTGTAGCGCAGAAGCACGTCGTGATCCTCGCGGGGACGCGGCATGCCGCGCTGAGCGGCGAACGCCGTTGGAACCGCGAACGCCGCTGTCAGATCAGCCCCACCATGCTGTACGCCGCCACGAAGGCGACCGCCACGACCGCCGTGCCGCCGACCGCGACCACGACGGGGAGGGCTCCACGGATACGACCCCATAGCATCACCCCGAGCAACACCACTCCGATGATCCCGATGACGATCCAGTACACCGGGCTCGTGGTCTCGCCGACCACCGTGAGTCCATAGGCAGCCTCGCCCATTCCGACTCCCGCGAGCGCGGCCGTACCGAGCGCGGCGCGCAGCCCGCGCGCGCGCAGCCAGCACGCGGCGACGCCGACGAACGGTCCGACGACGAGGCCGATCACCGAGAACATCAGCGGGTCATACGCGTAGCCGCGCATCGTCGACACGATCGCGTACCCGACGGTGAGCAGCACGAAGCTCACCGCCCCGAGCGCGGCGGACAGCCACCAGGGCACTCGAGCCCCGTAGACCAGCGCGGCGGTGATGACGGTCCAGCCGCTCGCCGAGTTCGCGAACGACACGAACCACTCGGGCAGGAACGCCTGCGCAAACGCCGTCGCGCCGCCGAGCACCAGGCTTGCCGCGAGCACCGCGGCTGAGGCGAGCGCCACGCTCGTCATCGATCTTGTCCGCGCCTGCGCTGTCGCCGCTTTCGCCACTCGGGCACTCTATGTGCCCGAGGTGACAGGCCACCGACCGTCGGTCGCCTCATCCCCCCGACCCGCTCGCCACCGCCCGTGATGACGCCATCAACCGCCTTGTTCCGTCGCTGGTCGAGTCAGCTCAGACGTTCGAGGGGATTGGCCGCCAGCTTGGCGATGAGGCCGCCGTCGACGAGTCGTTTCGCGGCGGTATCGGGCTTGCGTGATGCCTGGTCGCTCACGCATGAGCCGAACTCCGCGGCGAGCGTTCCTCGTGGGTGGGCAGCGAGCACTTCGCGCCGGAAGTCTTCCGGCAGATCATCCGGTCTCGCGCCGGAGATGTCCAGACCCGCGGCGATCTCGAGCAGGTGGCCCTCGGCGTCCAACGCGGGGTCGACACTCGGCCAGTTGTGGCGCACGATCACCTCGAGCACCCGATTGCGCCGGTGCGCCGGCCAGCCTGCTCCCGCGGTGAGCGCGACACCGACGTGCCCGCCGGCGTGCTCGTAGGAGATTGTGTGGTTATCGAATTCCGTCGCGATGCCGATGTCGTGCAGCACGGCAGACACATACAGCAGCTCGTGGTCGATGTCGGTGATGCCGTCGACCCGCGCGAAGGCCTCGGCCCAGAGCCACGAGCGCAGTGCGTGAGCGGTGATCGCGGGGGATTGGTACTGCGTGGCGAGTTCGAGGGCACCGCGTGCCGCCAGTGTGTCGGGCACAGTGAAGTCTGCGATGCGCATGCATACATCCTGCGGGCGCGTGGGGACCTCCGACACAGCCCGGTGCGACAGCGACCGTCCGAAAACAGCCATCCCGTTGTGGGCAGGGAGGAGGGGCGGCGTCGACGTGGAGTGAACCGAGCCGGCCGTCCCGGCGGTCACTCGTTGCGGCCGCGACGCTCGATGCCGTCGAGCACGATCTCGAGTCCCGCTTCGAACGAGTCGCGGAAATCGTATCCGGGCTGCATGACGTGATCACTCGTGAAGCGCACCAGCGAAGGGTATGCCTCGGGCGAGAGCGGCGCGATGATCTGATCGCCGGCCTCGGTCAGGTCGCCGCCGGCGTCACCGAGCGGGAGTGCCGCCTCCTGCAGCGCGAAGCCGTAGACGAAGGCGTCGACGACCGCGAGTCCATGTGCGACGACGGCAAGCGAGAAGCCGGTGCTGAGCCAGGTCGTCACGAGCGCTTCGTGGTGATCGAGGATGTCAGCACCGGGGGTGCGTCGCGACTCCATGATGGGGATAGCCCACGGGTGCCGGCGGAGGGCGTCGCGCAGTGAGCGTGCGCGACTCGCGATGGCGTCCTTCCACAGCGTGTCTGCCGCGGGGCGCTCGACCTCGTCGAAGACGCGGCCCACCATCCCGTCGACGATGTCGTCCTTGTTCTTCACGTAGTGGTAGATCGTCATTGGTCGCACGCCGAGATGGTCGGCCAGGCGGCGGATCGTGAGGGGCTCGAGACCGATCTCGTCGGCGAGAGCCATCGCCCCGTCGATGATGTGGTCGCGACTGAGCGATCCCCGCGACGGCGGATCTGACGGCGACATCCTGCCTCCTTTCCTTCGAGTTCCTTGACGAATCGTACTAAGTACGCCTACGGTACTCCTAATTGCCGTACTAAGTACGGCGCCCCGCAACCCATCTAGCCGAAGAAGAGATCGATGACTGAACAGCTGAGCACGACCCCATCAGCGGATGCCGAGACGGTCCCCGCTACCATGACCGCAATCGTCCAGCGCGGCTACGGCGGTCCCGAGGTGCTCCACCGAGAGGAGATCGAGGTTCCCGCGCCTGACGCCGGTCAGGTTCTCCTCCGGGTCGCGGCGGCCGGCCTCGACCGCGGAGTGTGGCACCTCATGGCCGGGCTGCCCTACCTGGTCCGACCCATGTTCGGGATGAGCACTCCGCGGCAGCCGATCCCCGGTCTCGACGTCGCCGGCACGGTCGTCGCGCTCGGCCCCGGGGCTGAGGGCTTCTCCGTCGGCGACCGTGTCTTCGGCATCGCGGCCGGGAGTTTCGCGGAGTACGCCGTTGCGACCACGACTTCGATCACCCACCTGCCCGATGGGGTGAGCTTCGAGGATGCGGCAGCGCTGCCGGTGTCGGGACTCACCGCGTTCGAGGCCGTGCACACCCACGGCGGCGTGCAGCCTGGACAGCGTGTGCTCGTGACCGGAGCGTCGGGTGGAGTCGGCGGTTACGCCGTGCAGCTGGCCGCAGCGGCCGGTGCCGACGTGACAGGGGTCGCCAGCGGCGTCAAGGCTGATTTCGTCCGCTCACTCGGGGCCGGCCGGTCGATCGACTACGGAACGACCGACGTCACAGATCTGCCCGACCGGTACGACCTCATCGTCGACGTGAACGGTCGGCTGCCGCTGGGTCGCCTCGTCCGCATCCTCACACCCGCCGGCGCCCTCGTCATCGTCGGTGGCGAGAACGGAGGTCGGTTGACCGGAGGCATCGAGCGCCAGTTCGGCGCCCGGCTCCGCTCCGCCTTCACGCGGCGGCGTCTGGGGTTCTTCATCTCCTCCGAGACACGCGCCGACCTTCCGGAGCTCGCACGCCTGGTCGAGACCGGGGCTCTCCGCTCGACCGCGACCACGATGCGCCCGCTCGCCGAGGTCCGTCAGGCGATCGCCGACCTCACGGATGGACGCGTCCGCGGCAAAGCCGTGATCCGCGTCGCCGCCTGAATCCGCACCCTCGCTGACGCCTGCATCCAAGGAGAATGCACGATGTCCACCATCACCCCGATCGACACCACCCGCCGCACCGCCGCCCGCGTCGCGGGCGCCGGATACCTCGGCCTGTTCGTGCTGGCGATCTTCGCGAACTTCGTCGTCAAACAGGGCCTCATCGATGCGTCGAGCGCCGAGACGACCGTGGCGAACATCCAGGCGCAGGAGGGGCTGTTCCGCGTCGGGCTCACCGCTTTCGTGGTCGTCTTCCTCATCGACATTGCCGTCGCGTGGGCGCTCTACGTCCTGTTCGCCCCGGCCGGTCGCACCCGCTCCCTCCTCGTGGCGTGGTTCCGCCTGATCTACACGGTCTTCCTCGGTGTCGGCGCCGTCTTCATGTTCCTCGGCCTGCAGGTCGCCAATGGCACGACCTCGTTGGGCGCCGACGCTGCGCTGTTGATGTTCGAAGCGTTCGATTTCGCGTGGTTCGTCGGCCTGATCGCCTTCGGCGGTCACCTTGTGCTGCTCGGCGTGTTGATCATCCGATCGGGTCTCGCGCCGCGCCTTATCGGCGGCATCCTCATCGTCGCCGGGGCCGCCTACGCGGTCGACACCCTGGCGCACATTCTCGTCACCGATTACGCGGCCATCTCGAGCGTCATGCTCGGCATCGTCGCGATTCCCTCTATCGTCGCCGAGGTCACCTTCACGATCTGGCTGCTTCTCTCCGGCCGCCGATCCAGCGCAACCACACGCGAAGAGCCTCGCGTGCCCGTCCTCCAGTGACCCGCGGCGGGCCTTCACACCGAAAGGTGCCTCATGCGTACGTTCCTCACCACCGTCCTGCTGCTCGGTGCAGCGCTCTCGCCGGGCAGCCACGCTGCGGCATCCGTCGAGCAGATCATCGATGAAGAGATGCCGGCGTCCGGGGTACCCGGGCTCGCCTACGCGATCGTCGACGGCGATACCGTGACGACGGGCGCGCGCGGAGTGCGCGAAGCGGGCACTGATCTGCCGGTCACCCCCGACACCCCGTTCCTCACCGGATCCATTTCGAAGAGCTTCACCGCCCTCGCGGTGATGCAGCTGGTCGAAGCGGGAGCCGTCGGCCTTGACGACCCGATCTCGGCGCACCTCGACGACTTCGCCGGCGGCCCGGGCGCGGATGTCACCGTGCGGCAGCTGCTGAGTCATACAAGTGGGTACTCGACACTCCAGGGCAACAGCTCACCGGCCGCACCCTCAGACGCCCCCGCGAACAGGCCCGGCGAGATATGGGAATACTCCAACACGAACTATCAGATCCTCGGACGCCTCATCGAAGCGGAAAGCGGTGACGACTTCGCCACCTACGTCGAAGAGCACATCCTCGAACCGGTCGGCATGGACGACAGCTTCGTCTCCGACGGCGCCGTGCACGAAGATATGGCCGTCGGCCACACCTCGTGGTTCTGGACCAAGCGCCCGATCGACGACCGCACGACCTCACGCGAAACCGCAGCGCAGGGCGGCGTCGTCGCGACCGCCACCGACCTCGCTCTCTACCTTCAGGTGATGATCAACGGAGAGGATGACGTCCTCAGCGCCGAGGCGAAAGCGACGATGATGCGCCCCGCAAGCGAGGCTTCGCCGTTCTACGGACTCGGCTGGTTCATCGATACGAGTGCCGGGACCGTCTGGCATTCGGGGTCGACGCCCGGCGTCGAGACCCTCGCAGCACTGTCGCCCGACGAGGGTCGAGCCGCGCTCGTGTTCGTCAACGGCGGCAGCGGTCTGGGGTTCGGGGAGACGACGCAGCTGCGTGATCGCGTGATTGCCACAGCCCTCGGCACGCCCGAGCCCGAGATCGGGTCGCGGTGGGCGCAACAGGCACTGTTCCTCGGACTTGTTCTCCTGCCGATCGCGTATGCGGTGAGCATGGTCTGGGCGTGGCGGCATCGCACCGCGCTGCGCGCGAAGCGGCGCGGATTCGGCCTCTTCAGCCTCTGGTTCCCGCTCGCCACCACGATCGCCGCCGCTGCCGTGCTCCTCTGGATCATGCCGAACCTGCTGGGCGCGCCGCTCGGGACGATCCTGGTGTTCCAGCCCGATGTCGGCCTCGCGCTGATCGCCTCGGCCGTTATGGGTCTTATGTGGGCAATGTTCCGCCTCGGCGTTGCCTACAGCGGTATCGGCGTAGAAGCGATGCCGTGAGACAGTCAGCGGGCATCGCGCGGCGGGGGCGGTGGGTGCGTCTTCGAGGATGCCCGGGTTCATCGGGGCATGAATGCACGAGGGCGGTGCGGCGCTTCAATCCTCGAAGCGGCGACGTGGGCACGTGGGAGGGGTGGACCCGTTGAGGTCAGGGTAGCTAGTGGCCCGGAGCCGGCAGGCACCCGCCGTCCATGATGAATCCGCCGACCTCGACCTGCACCCCTTCGGGTGTCACGGCGCCGAAGAGGCATCCGCCACCGACGACGGCCACGCCGAACGGCACGTCACCATTGCGCTCGTAGCTTTGGATGTTCGCTTCGGTCACGCCCGCCTCGACCAGTGCGGCGCGCACGGCGGTTTCGCTGATCCCAGCGCTCGAGACGCGCACGGCCTCGAGTGCCGCGGTCACGGGCGCGATGAGGTGCGATCCTGCTTCTCGTCCATCTTGCGGCTGCTCCATACGTTGACGGTAGAGCTCGTTGCTCGCCATGTTCTTCTCCGCGTCGTAGGCGACGCAGCCAGGCGCCGGTTCGATGCCCGGCTGCTCAGCAACCGCGCATGTCGGCGAAGGGGAGGCACTCGCTACACCGAGATTCGCCACCTCCGATGCGCAGCCACCGAGAGTGAGGGCGACCGCGAGAACGCTGGCAGCACCGCACACTGCGCCAAGCCCCCGCGGCGATCTCAGCGCCTGACCATAGGGACTGCTCCTCATGCGAGCATCTTAGGCGGGCGAATATCGCCGGCGTTTCATGCACTGTCCGGCACAGAATCCGAGCCCTCCGCTCCCGACCGGTGTGGCCGCGGCTGTAGCCGGAGTCGATGATGCGACATTCATTGCTCGGGATCACGGTTGGAACCTTTCGTTCACCTAGTCGGTGGCGAAAGAGCGGCATGCACCGTGAGTGGTCACAGGATCCCGCTGCGGGCAACGCGCATTGAGGGACGGTGGTGTTCCAGCCGCTCCCGGGTGACACCGGTGTGATGTCGTAGCCGGCGGGAGGTCAGGGTAGGAGGTCGAGCATCTTCGGGCGCACCTTCATAGCGTGGATCACGAGCTCGTTGCCACTGTCGAAGACAAGGACCACGGTCTCGAGTAAGCGTCCCTGCGTGTCGAAGCCGAGTCGCAGTTGGCGCGCGGGCGAGTCGTCGTCGAGGTCTTCGATCCATGCCGGCCAGGAAGCCGCCTGCTGAATGTCATCGGGTGCGATTCCGTGTTTGAGGGCGGAGTCGTGGATGTTCACGCCGCGTACGCAGCGATCGCCTCGCGGATCAACTCCGACCGGGACTTGTGTTCACGGGCGGCGCGGGCGTCAAGGGCGGCGAGCTCGTCCACGGTCAGTCGGAGCGCCACCACTTGTGCGGGCTCCGCTCCCCGCCCTGGGCGTCCACGTCCGCGGCGCTTGAGCGCGTCGACGTCGTAGCCGGCTTCGGCCTCGTTTGCCCACGCCGTGATCTGCTCTTCGGTGACCGGTACCCCGTTGATCGTCTCGCCGTTGCCCATGGTCGCATCGTAATACGAAAATGGGATTCGCTCGAGACCCTGGTGCTGTGAGCCGGTCGCCCGGATCGCGCCGCGACCGCGCGCCGCCGCGAGGGGAAGCGGCGGGTGGTCGCGGCGGCGCAGGTGTCAGAAGATGTGTGCTTCGCAGGTGGCAAGGAATGCCGCGCGCCGGCGGTGGAGTTCGCGGTAGACCGTCGCACGGGACACGCTGAACAGCTCGGCGATCTCCGTCTGGGTGTACTCGCCGCGATCCTGCACGTCGAACAGGAGCTTCCGCTGCGTGTTCGACAGCTTGGGTTGCTTGCCCTTCAGGTGGCCCTTCGCGCGGGCCACCGCCATTCCTTCCTTCGTGCGCATGCTGATCAGGTCGCGTTCAAACTCGGCCACCATGGCGAGCACGTTGAACAGCAGCCGCCCCACCGGGTCGGTGGGATCGTACCTGCTGCCGCCGAGACTGAGCGCAACCTCCTTCGTGGTCAGTTCATCAGCAATGTCACGTGCGTCCCGCACTGAACGGGCGAGCCGGTCGAGCTTCGTGACGACGAGAGTGTCGCCTTCCCTGACAGCGGCGAGGGCCTCTCGAAGTCCGGGCCTGGCGCCGGTTGGTGCCGGTCAACCCGTGATCGACGTACATGTTCGAATCGAGGACCCCGAGGCGCAACAGCGCATCCCGCTGTGACGTGAGGTCCTGATCGGCGGTGGAGACTCTGGCATAGCCAATCTGTATTCCATTCATGCTGCCGAGCGTGCTCGCCGCAGCGCGCAGGCGCACCTGGGATGGGTCCCCGGGATCCCCTTCCGGGCGATGCGCGGTGAAGGAACCTGCCCGCGCGCTGACGATCCCTACTAGCTCTCGCGCTCGGGCGGAGTCGGGTCGAAGGCGCCTCGCAACCTTCGAGTCGCACTCGCCCGCGTGCGCCCGTCGCGAATCTCCATTCGTGCCTTCAGCAATCTCGCGCGAACCCGACCGATATAGCGGTTCCGACGAACGTCACGAACCCAGCGACTCCCACGAGAGTCCGAGAAGAACAGGAATAGGCGGTCATCGACGCGGGGGCTGGACCCTTTGGCGCCTGCGAGCATGGGTGGTGACGTGCCGTAAAGGAGAGTGATCGAATCGCGGGCGCCTGGCCGCAAACCGAACTCGTCAGCGCTGTCGAGCACTCCCCGCGATTGCATGCGAGCGTGAGGGTGCGACCGAATGTAGATGTCGGGAATCGTTCGGTCGCCTACATTCTCAAGATGTAGGACGACGCGCCAACCCGTCTCTCGGGATAGACCAGATTCTGTCCAGGCGTTGAGGTCGTCTGCCAGCGCTCTTCGGGCACGGCGTCTATCCCAGGCATAGATAACCGCTGTTGCCGCGAGTGCGCCCACCGTCCCTACCGCCGCGAACCAATCCGCCCAACTCCCGGGCTCAATTCCTGCAACGAAATCGGCGACCGAGCTGATCGCCTCGGTCGCCCACTCAGTCACCCTAAGACCCTAGCGGCGACTTCTCGGGAACCGATCCCTAACGGGGCGACGCACGGAAGCGGCGCGTCGGTGGCCCCTGTGCGTCAGGATGGGGTG
>NZ_DCMW01000003.1:196601-295984 GCF_002321605.1 Microbacterium sp. UBA1612 | reverse complement strand
CCGGTGTTCTGCTTGCCCGGCGAGGGCCACCCGATGATCGTCTTCAGCACGATGATCGACGGCTTCGACGTCTCGGCCTTCGCCGCCTCGAGGGCTGCGTGAAGCTCGGCGACGTCTTCGACGTACTCGCCCGTCTTCTTCCAATCCACCGTCTGCACATGCCAGCCGTACGCGGCGTAGCGGGCGGCGACGTCCTCGGTGAACGCGACGTCGGTGTCGTCCTCGATCGAGATCTGGTTCGCGTCGTAGATGACGACGAGATTGCCGAGCTCCTGATGCCCGGCCAACGAGGAGGCCTCGCTGGTGATGCCCTCCTGGATGTCCCCATCCGAGGCGATCACATAGATGGTGTGATCGAACGGCGACTCACCCGGCGCGGACTCCGGGTCGAACAGGCCCCGCTCATACCGGGCCGCGTACGCGAACCCGACCGACGAGGCCAGTCCCTGACCCAACGGTCCGGTCGTGATCTCCACACCGTCGGTGTGACCGAACTCCGGGTGACCCGGGGTCTTCGACCCCCACGTCCGCAGCTCCTTCAGGTCCTGCAGCTCCAACCCGAACCCACCCAGATACAGCTGGATGTACTGCGTCAACGACGAATGCCCCGCAGAGAGGATGAAACGATCACGACCCGGCCAGTGCACATCCGCGGGGTCGTGGTTCATCACCCGCTGATACAGCAGATACGCCGCCGGAGCGAGACTCATCGCCGTTCCGGGGTGACCATTGCCGACCTTCTCGACAGCATCCGCCGCCAGCACGCGCACGGTGTCCACCGCGCGCCGATCGATCTCTTCCCAACGCAGTTCCGACACAGAGGGCCTTTCTCGAGGGTGCGCTGACGCGCACGGATCCCCGAATCAGCCGGTGGCGAGGGATGGGATCGGCGCGTGCGGCGCGCGTGTCCTCTCAGCATAGCGATTCGCCCTCAGGCCGTCACACGGCCGTGATCCGTGCCGGCGCCCGCGTCGGAGGTCGCACGTCGTCGGGCGGGAGTGTGGTCGCGCGAGCATGCCATAGACTGAAGCGATTGTTCAGGCGGCGATGGCGGGGGAGATGCACACCACGACGGCTCAGACCGGCACCCGGCGAACCGAGGGAACCCGATCGATCCGCCGGACGATCCTGGCTTACGTCGCGCTGACGAAGCCCCGCGTCCTCGAGTTGCTGCTGGTCACGACGGTGCCGGTGATGATCCTCGCCGAGGGCGGTCTGCCCGACCTGTGGCTCGTGCTCGCGACGGTCATCGGCGGCTCGATGAGCGCCGGCTCGGCGGCGGCGTTCAACATGTACCTCGATCGCGACATCGATGCGCACATGCAGCGCACCGTCAACCGACCGCTGGTGACCGGCGAGGTCTCTCCGCGCGGGGCCCTCGTGTTCGCATGGGCGCTGGCCGTGGGCTCGACCGCGTGGCTGTTCGTCACGACGAACGCTCTGGCGGCGGCGCTGTCCGCGGGCGCGATCTTCTTCTACGTCGTGATCTACACGATGCTCCTGAAGCGCCGCACCGAGCAGAACATCGTGTGGGGCGGGATCGCGGGCTGCTTCCCGGTGCTCATCGGCTGGACCGCTGTGACCGGTTCGCTCGCGTGGCCTCCGGTCATCCTCTTCGTGCTCGTCTTCCTGTGGACGCCGCCGCACTACTGGCCGCTGTCGATGAAGTACAAGGACCAGTACGACGACGTCGACGTGCCGATGCTCGGAGCGACCCGGAACGGATCGCAGGTGGGGCTGCAGGTGATCCTCTACGCGTGGGCCACGGTGGTGTGCTCCCTGCTGCTCATCCCGGTCGCGTCGATGGGCATCGTCTACACCGCATCAGCCCTCGTGTTCGGCGGCTGGTTCGTCTACGAGTCGCACGTTCTCTACAACCGAGCCGTCCGCGGCACGGAGCCGAAGCCGATGCGGGTGTTCCACGCGTCGATCACGTACCTGACCCTGCTGTTCGTCGCGATCGCCGTCGACCCGCTGCTGCCCTTCTGAGTCGCAGCGGGCCGCGCGTGCGGTCAGCCGACGCGGTCGGTCTCCGCGTCCGCTTCCGGGCGCGTGATCTCGGGTTCGCTCTGCGGCGCATCCGGCGTCAGGTCGTTCTCCTCCGAGTCGGCCGCCGGGTCGACAGCCTCGACGATCTCCGGTGCAGGATACGGGCGCAGGGTCGCAACGGCCGCGACGGCGAGGGTCAGCAGCACGCCGATGACACCTGCGCCGATGAGCACGGCACCGATGACCGCCGTCGATTGGCCGACGTAGACGTCGACGCCGGTCGCCGTTCCGTCCAGGAGGGTCGTGGTCATCGAGTCCAGCGTTCCGGTCACCATGCTCGCGCCGTATCCGGCCGTGCCGAGGGAGCCTGCGAGAAGGATCCAGAACGGGATGCTGCGCACGAGGCTGGGACGGGTGGTCATTGTCATCTGCTCCTCACGTGCGGCCGGTCGGCCGCGACCGAGGACACGATTCCGGGAGCGTCCGTGCGCGCGGTATGCGGTTCCTCGGTTGCGGGTGGGTGAATCCGATGAGTCCGCTATGAGCGCGGGGCCGGGTCTGATCGCGGATGGGTCGCCGGCAGCGACTGGTGCAGGACGACCGCGGTCATGGCTGCGACGAGGACCACCGCGAGCACCATGTGGATGTTCACCAGCACGATCGGGAGGCCGGCGCGTGCCTGCCACAGGCCCACGGCGATCTGCGCGGCCTCGGTGAGGAGGAGCAGCCCTGTCCACAGCGGCAGCCGAAGGGGGGCCGGCATCCGGAAGGCGAGGGCGAAGATCGCCAGCGAGAGCGCCAGCGTCACATAAGCCGGCCAGGAGTGGACATGCTGCATGAGTTCCGGGTCGAGACCGTTCCGTGCCGCACCGCCGTCGCCGGCATGCGGCCCCGAACCCGTGACGAGGATGCCGACGGCGACCGTCACCAGCACGCCGACGGCCGTGACGGCGACGAGCGCGCGGTAGGTCCGGGGTACGGCGACGCGTCGCGGACCCGGCACGGCGTACACCCGCACCACGAGGCCGGCCGACAGGGCCACGAGCACCACGGACGCGAAGTAGTGCAGGCCGACGACGTAGGGGTTGAGGTTCGTCAGGACGGTGATGCCGCCGATGATCGCCTGCAGCGGCACGTAGAGGCCGATCGCGAGGGCGAGCCAGAAGAGGTCGCGACGGCGTCGACGCATCCGCACGACGAAGAGGAACGTCACGATCGCCACCGCCACCAGCACGAACGTCAGCAGGCGGTTCCCGAATTCGATGACGCCGTGGATGCCCATCTCCTGCGTCGCCACGAACGATTCGTCGGTGCAGCGCGGCCATGTGGGGCATCCGAGACCGGAGCCCGTCAGTCTCACGAGACCGCCGGTGGCCACGATGCCGATCTGCACGACGAGAGTCGCCCAGGCCGCGGCCACGACACGCCGGTCGACACGGTCGGGGAGGAACGCGACGATCCGCCCACGGATGCCACCGGAGGACTCGACGGAAGAGGCGTTCTCGACGGGGGAGACGGAGGAGGGCATGCGCGGCCTTCCGGGTGCACGGCATCGGGCCGCTCTCGGTGCGGCCGCCGGTGAACCCTGTAGAATCGAGTGGTTCGGGATGCGACGCTGTCGCGTTTCGCATCACTGACAGTCTAGGCGCGGTAACGAGGCGCCTGTGATCGGGCCCACCTGAGCGGCATCCACCTTCCAAACTCCCGAAGGGCGGGGAATGCCGGGGCGGATGACAACGTTGCGGCCCAAGAGAGAGGAGTTGAGCCATGTCGGATGTGCTGATCGATCGTCCCGAGCTCGATGGCCTGGGGGTGTACGAGTTCGGATGGCATGACCCGGACGTCGCCGGCGCGAGCGCGAAGCGCGGCCTCTCGGAGGCCGTCGTGCGCGATATCTCCCGCCTGAAGAACGAACCGGAGTGGATGCTGAAGGCCCGCCTCAAGGGTCACCAGCTGTTCGAACGCAAGCCGATGCCGACGTGGGGCGCGGACCTCTCCGACATCGACTTCGAGAACATCAAGTACTTCGTGCGCTCCACGGAGAAGCAGGCGCAGTCGTGGGAAGACCTTCCCGAGGACATCAAGAACACGTACGAGAAGCTCGGTATCCCGGAGGCGGAGCGTGCGCGCCTCGTCGCGGGCGTCGCGGCCCAGTACGAGTCCGAGGTCGTCTACCACCAGATCCAGGAGGACCTCGAGCGTCAGGGTGTCATATTCATGGACACCGACACCGCGCTGCGCGAGCACCCGGAGTTCTTCGAGGAGTATTTCGGCACGGTGATTCCGGCGGGTGACAACAAGTTCGCCGCGCTGAACACGTCGGTGTGGTCCGGCGGGTCGTTCGTCTACGTTCCGAAGGGCGTGCACGTCGACATCCCGCTGCAGGCCTACTTCCGTATCAACACGGAGAACATGGGGCAGTTCGAGCGCACGCTGATCATCGCCGACGAGGACTCCTACGTTCACTACATCGAGGGCTGCACCGCCCCGATCTACAAGAGCGACTCGCTGCACTCGGCCGTCGTCGAGATCGTCGTCAAGAAGAACGCCCGCGTGCGGTACACGACGATCCAGAACTGGTCCAACAACGTCTACAACCTGGTGACCAAGCGCGCCGTCGCCCACGAGGGCGCGACGATGGAGTGGGTCGACGGCAACATCGGCTCCAAGGTCACGATGAAGTATCCGTCGATCTTCCTCATGGGCGAGCACGCCAAGGGCGAGACGCTCTCGGTCGCCTTCGCCGGTCCGGGTCAGCACCAGGACGCCGGGGCGAAGATGATCCACATGGCGCCGTACACGCAGTCCTCGATCGTGTCGAAGTCGATCGCGCGCGGTGGCGGGCGAGCCGGCTATCGGGGCGAGGTCCGTGTGGCGGAGAACGCGCATCATTCCGCCAACACGGTGCGATGCGACGCCCTGCTGGTCGATACCATCTCGCGCTCGGACACCTATCCGGCGATCGACATCCGGGTCGACGATGTTCAGCTCGGCCACGAGGCCACGGTCTCGAAGGTCAGCGAGGAGCAGCTGTTCTATCTGCAGTCGCGAGGCCTCGAGGAGGACGAAGCCATGGCGATGATCGTGCGCGGCTTCATCGAGCCCATCGCCCGCGAACTGCCCATGGAGTACGCCATGGAACTCAACAAGCTCATCGAGATGGGCATGGAAGGATCCGTCGGCTAGATGACGACCACCACTCAGGCACCCGCGACGGTGCCCGGATCAGTGCCGCATTCGGACGGGGCAGGATCGTTCGTCCCGGTTCAGACTCGCTCAGAGCGACCGACATCGTTCGACCCCGCGGACTTCGAGCGTCCCACCGGCCGCGAGGTCAACTGGCGCCACGCGCCGCTCGACCGCCTCGGGACCCTCTTCGTCGACGAGGAGACCGACGGGCAGGGAGCGCCGGCCGTCTCCGATGACCGAGAGACGATCGCCGACCTCATCGTGGCCCCGGCCGATGACGACGCCGGACCGAGGGGCGAGGTCTTCCGGCCCGAGGATCTCATCAGCGCGATCGCGTGGAAGCGGGGCGCGAACGCGCTGCACCTGCGCGTGCCCGACGGCGGCGAGTTCGACGAACCGTTCGTCCTCTCGCTCCGTGGCGCGGGCGCCGAGCGTCACGGCAACGCGCATCTGGTCATCGAGGCGGCTCCGAACTCCCGCGCGACGGTCGTCCTGGACCACAGCGGATCGGCGGCGTACGCGCAGAACGTCGAGGTGATCGTCCGCGACGGCGCCACGCTGAAGCTCGTGACCGTCCAGCGGTGGGACGACGACGCCGTGCACGCCGCGTCGCACCAGGCGAGAGTCGACAAGGACGCGACGCTCACGCACGTCGTCGTCACCTTCGGCGGCTCCGTCGTGCGGGTGAACCCGTCGGTCGAACTCGCCGGTCCGGGCTCCGAGGCGCGCCTGTACGGACTGTCCTTCGCGGACTCGGGTCAGCATCTCGAGAGCCAGGTGTACCTGCACCACAAGGGCCCCCACACCGTCGGCGACGTTCTCTACAAGGGCGCCCTGCAGGGGGCTTCCGCCCGGAGCGTCTGGATCGGCGATGTGCTGATCGGTCCCGATGCGGTGGGAACGGATTCGTACGAGGCGAACCGGAACCTCGTGCTCACCGACGGTGCACGAGCCGACTCGATCCCGAACCTCGAGATCGAGACGGGCGATATCCAGGGCGCCGGGCACGCCAGTGCGACGGGCCGCTTCGACGACGAGCAGCTGTTCTACCTCCAGGCTCGCGGCATCGCCGAGGATGAGGCGCGTCGGCTCGTCGTCATCGGCTTCCTGTCCGAGATCGTGCAGCGGATCGGCATCCCGGCGCTGCAGGACGAACTGACGGCCGCGATCGAGCGTGAGCTCGAGGACGGCGCCGCGTGAGCGCACAGCGAGCCTGTTCGCTGAGCGAGCTCGAGCAGGACACCGCGCACCGCGTGGAGCTCGACGGCGTGCCGATCTCGGTCGTCCTGGACGCAGAGGGCGTCGTGCACGCGATCGGCGACACCTGCACCCACGGCGACATCTCGCTGTCCGAAGGATTCGTCGAGGGGGACACCCTCGAATGCTGGGCGCACGGCTCGGCGTTCTCGCTCATCACCGGCAGACCTCAGAACCTTCCGGCCTTCGAACCGGTCCCCGTCTACGTCGTCGAGATCGACGGCGACGACGTGATGATCGATCCGGCCGTGACCAAAGACCTGACTTGACGAAGGAACACATCATGACTGTCCTCGAGATCCGCGACCTGCACGTGACGGTCGAGACCGAGAAGGGGGCCACCCCCATCCTGAACGGCGTCACACTGACCATCCGAACGGGCGAGACGCACGCCATCATGGGCCCGAACGGGTCGGGAAAGTCGACGCTCGCGTACACGATCGCCGGACACCCCAAGTACACCGTGACGGGCGGATCCATCACGCTCGACGGCGAGGACGTGCTCGAGATGTCCGTCGACGAGCGCGCCCGCGCCGGGCTCTTCCTGGCGATGCAGTACCCTGTGGAGATCCCCGGGGTGACCGTGACGAACTTCCTCCGCACCGCCAAGACCGCCATCGACGGCGAAGCACCCGCGATCCGCTCGTGGACCAAGGACGTCCGCGAGTCGATGACGAATCTCCGGATGGACCCGACGTTCGCGCAGCGCAACGTCAACGAGGGATTCTCCGGCGGCGAGAAGAAGCGCCACGAGATCCTGCAGCTCGAGCTGCTCCGCCCGAAGCTCGCCGTGCTGGACGAGACCGACTCCGGGCTGGACGTCGACGCCCTCAAGATCGTGTCCGAGGGTGTCAACCGGGCGAAGGAGCAGACCGACCTCGGTGTGCTCCTGATCACCCACTACACCCGCATCCTGCGTTACATCCGGCCTGATCACGTGCACGTGATGGTCAAGGGCCGCATCGTCGAGGAGGGCGGCCCGGAACTTGCCGACCGGCTGGAGGACGAGGGCTACGATCGCTTCGTTCCGCAGGTCGCTGAGCCGACCGTCGACGCCGGCGCGTAGAATCGTTACATGACCGTCACGCTCACGACCGAGAAGTACGACGAGGTCTCCGAAGCGCTCAAAGACGTCATGGATCCGGAGCTCGGGATCAATGTCGTCGATCTGGGGCTCATCTACGACCTCGCGTGGGACGACGACAACGACGCCCTCGTGATCCACATGACACTCACGTCCGCCGGCTGCCCGCTGACGGACGTGCTCGAGGAGCAGACCGCGCAGGCGCTCGACGCCGTGGTGGATCGATTCCGGATCAACTGGGTCTGGATGCCGCCGTGGGGTCCGGAGCGGATCACCGACGATGGGCGCGACATGATGCGTGCCCTCGGTTTCGCGATCTGACGCGCACTCCTCGTGACCGAGGTGAAGGGCGCGACCGCTTGCGCGGTCGCGCCCTTTCTCACATCTCGGCGCGGCCGAGGCGCCAGTAGCCCATGAAGGCGACCGCTCGGCGATCCACGCCCCGCTCACTGACGAGATGACGACGGAGCGCCTTGATGCCGCCGGCTTCCCCGGCCAGCCACGCGTAGAGCGGTGCGCTCATCAAGGCGGCGCCGCCCTTGGCCGTGCGCGGCACCTCCCAGAGGAGCTGGGTGTCGATGTCGATCTCTTCGACGTCGGCTCCCGTCCCGCCGGGCGCGAGACGTTCGGCGACGTGCGGCACGGTCGTGGTGAGGAAGTCGTGCCGCGTGTCGGCGGTGCGGTGCCCGATGGACATCCCGAACCCGGGATGGGTCGGCATGTAGGCCGCATCGGCCGGCTCGGGCAGCTCGAGAACGACGTGTCCGCGAGCCTCCGGCGGGAGCTGCTCGAGGATGACCGCGATCGCGGGGGCCGCGGTCTCATCTCCCACGAGCAGGACGGCGTCGGTGCGCTCAGGCGGGACGAAGTCGATGCCGAAGCTCACGCCGGTCGCGGCCGTGGACGGAGCGAGGATCAGCAGCTCGTCGCCGATCCTCGCGTCGTCGATCCACCGGGAGGCGGGGCCGGCGACGTCGTGCACGACCATGTCGACATCCACCTCTCGCAGCTCGTGACGCACGCGTCGCGTGGTGTAGGTGCGGATGTGGGGGCGGGTGTCCGAGGGGAGCTCCCGCCACTGCGCGTACCAGTCGTCTCCGGTCGGCATCGCCTCCAGTGGTGCTGTCGCGGTGGGGAAGATGAGCTTGATCCGCTGATCGAAGCCCGGGTCGCCGTAATCGTCGAGGTCGTCGCCGGTGAAGGTGAAGCGTCGGAAGCTGGGGGTCAGGTCGCTGATGGCCGTCACACGCACCCGGAAGAACCGGTAGGGCTTGTCTGTCATGGTGTCACTCCGTCCAGGGGGTCGAGGATGTGGTGGCGTCCACGGGGGAGGACCATCGGAGACCCCGAGACCGGGTCGTCGATGACGAGGGAGTCCAGGTCGAAGACGTCGCGAATGAGTTCGCGGGTGATGACATCCGACGGCGGACCGCTCGCGACGAGTCGACCGCGTCTGAGGGCGAACAGATGGTCGGCGTACCGCGCCGCGAGATTGATGTCGTGCAGGACCATGACGATCGTCGTGCCCCGCCGGCGGTTCAGATCGGTGAGCAGGTCGAGAACCTCGACCTGGTGACTGACGTCGAGGAAGGTCGTCGGCTCGTCCAGCAGCAGCACGCCCGTCTCCTGAGCCAGTGCCATGGCGATCCACACGCGCTGCCGCTGTCCGCCGGACAGTTCGTCGATCGGGCGGTCGGCGAGGTCGTTCACACCGGTCGCGTCGAGGGCGTGCGCGACGGCGACGTCGTCCTCGGTCGTCCAGGACCGGAAGAGCTTCTGGTGCGGGTGCCTCCCGCGTCCGACGAGTTCCGACACCACGATGCCCTCGGGGGCGATCGGCTGCTGCGGGAGCAGTCCGAGCGATCGGGCGAGTTCCTTGGTGGGGATCTGGTCGATGCGACGGCCGTCGAGGACGACCGTTCCGCTCTCCGGCGCGAGCAGCCTCGACATCGTCTTGAGCAGCGTCGACTTGCCGCACGCGTTCGCGCCGACGATCACACTGATCCTGCCGGCGGGCACGTCGAGGTCGACGTCGTCGACGATGACGGCGCCCGCGTAGCCGGCGACGAGGCCCTCCGTGCGGAGCTGGTGTGCGTGGGTCATGAAGAGCCTCCGCGGCGGCTGGTACGGATGAGCAGGTACAGGAGGTAGGGAGCTCCGAGGATGCCGGTGATGACGCCCACGGGGAACTTCGTGTCGAAGGCGAACTGCCCCAGGAGGTCGGCCGCGAGCACGAGGCACGACCCCGTGAGCGCCGCCGGGACGACCACGGATGCGCCCGCGCCGACGATCCGGGTGGCGATCGGTCCGGCGAGGAAGGCCACGAAGGCGATCGGTCCGGTCGTGGCGGTGGCGAAGCAGGCCAGGGCGACCGCCGAGACGACGAGAAGGAGCCGCGTGCGGTCGACACGCACCCCGAGGGCGGTGGCCGACGCGTCGCCGAGTTCCAGGGCGCGCAGATCCCTGCTGAGCAGCAGCACGATCGGCACCAGGACGAACACCGCGACGGCAAGCGGCGGCACGTCCTCCATCCGCGCACCGTTGAGGCTGCCCGCGAGCCATCGTGCGGCGACGGCGACGTCGTAGACCTGGGCGCGGACGAGGAGGTAGGCCACGACGGCGTCGAGCATGGCGCCGATGCCGATGCCGATGAGGATCAGACGGCCGCCGGTCGACGTGCCACCACGAGCAGCGATGTAGATGACGACGGCCGTTCCCACGCCGGCGAGCAGGGCCAGCGTCATGGTGGCCCCGCTGCCCCAGCCCAGCACGATCAGCGAGAGGATCGCCGCCGCACTGGCACCGGAGGTGATCCCGATGACGTCCGGACTGGCGAGAGGATTGCGCAGCATGGTCTGGAAGGTCACGCCGGCGACGCCGAACGCGACACCCGCGAGGACACCGGTGAGGGTACGGGGTATTCGGAGTGTGCCCACGGTGAAGGATGCCCCGGGAACGTCGTTGCCGAGCATGACCGCGATCAGATCGCCGAGCGGGTAGACGGTGTTGCCCAGCGTGAGCATCGCGATGCTGAGGCCGATCAGAAGGATCACCAGCGCGGCGACCGCGATCGTGCGGCGACGCGTCCGTGCGCGGCGGCCTGCGCGGACCGCGGCGGCGGTTCCGTCGATGATCTCTGCTGTCGCGGTCACAGCGCCCTCATCCGGGTGCGGCGAGCGATGACGATGAGAACGGGGGCCCCGACGAATGCGGTGATGATGCCCGCCTCGACCTCGCCGGGGGAGCCGATGACACGTCCGATCGTGTCTGCCGCGACGAGGAGGATGGCGCCGCCGATCGCGGAGAGAGGGAGGAGCCACCGCTGGTCCGGCCCGGAGACGAGGCGCACCACGTGCGGGACCATGAGCCCGACGAAGCCGATCGGGCCGGCGACCGCGGTGACGGCGGCGCACAGGGCGACCCCCGCGATGGCGGCGACGATGCGGATGCGTCCGACGTGCACGCCGAGGCCCGTCGCCACGTCATCGCCCATCGCGAGCGCGTTCAGAGCCGAGGCGGAGAAGATGGCGACGATGGCGCCGAAGACGAGAACGGGCGCGACCACCGCCATGGTCTCCCATTCCGCTCGTCCGACATTGCCCACCTGCCAGTAGCGGAACTCGTCGAGCACGTTCTGACGCGGCAGCAGGATCGCTGACACGAGCGACGTGAGGGCGGCGGTCGTCGCAGCTCCCGCCAGCGCGAGCTTGATGGGCGTCGTGCCGCCGGCGCCGACCGATCCGACGAAGTATACGAAGACGGCGGTGAGGCCGGCGCCGATGAGGGCCAAGCTGAGGTAACCCCACGTGTCTGCCAGGCCGAAGAAGGCGATGCCGATGACGACGGCCAGCGCGGCGCCGGTGTTGACGCCGAGGATGCCGGGGTCCGCGAGCGGATTGCGGGTGATGGCCTGCATGAGGGCGCCGGAGATGGCCAGCGCCGCACCAGCGAGCATGGCGAGCGCGGTGCGGGGGATGCGGCTCTGCACCGCGAGTGCACCGATCTCGGTGGGTGTCTGCCCGCGCAGCCACGTGGTGACGCCGTCGACGACCTCGGTGACGCTGACCGGCCTGGAACCGAATGCCAGCGAGAGGATCACGGTGACGACGAGGAGAGCGAGTCCGATGACGAGGGCCACGACACGCGGCCGCGCGCTCGCACGAGAGGCGGGCGCGCGGCGCGTGTTCGCGGCGAGGAGCGTCACTGAGCCTGCGAGGCGGCGTCCTCGAGCATCGCGACGTACTCGTCGAGGACCCACGGGATCGACAGTGCGGTCGGGCTGACGGCGGCGCTCAGGGCGTCTCCGTTTCCGACCTCCACGACGGCGCCGTTCTGCACGGCGGGCAGGGTGCTCCACAGCGGGTCGGCCTGCATCGCCTCGAGCAGGCTGCCGTCGCCGTAGCTGACGATGATGTCGACGTCGGCGAGCTGGTCGGCGTTCTCCGCGCTGAAGTCCTGGTAGAAGGAACCCTCCGCCGCGGCGTCGATCGCGACCTGCGGCAGATCGAAGCCGAGGTCGTCGAGGAAGGCGGTCCGCGAGTCACCGCCGGTGTAGAGCGAGACGGTGGAGAGGTCGGCCGGGCTCGCGTAGAAGAACGCCGCCGTCTTCCCGGCGAAGTCGGCCTCCGCCGTCGCGTCGGCGATCTGCTGCTCGAGATCGGCGACGAGCTGTTCGCCTTCCTCGGCCATGCCCAGCGCTTCGGCGTTCAGGATGATGGTGTCTCGCCACGGCGTGAACCAGGCGATCTCGGGATACGCGACCACAGGGGCGATCTCGCTGAGCGTGGAATAGTCCTCCTCGCTCAGGCCCGACTGGGCGGCCAGGATCACATCGGGGGCGGTGTCGGCGATGGCTTCGAAGTCCACACCGTCGGATGAGGAGAAGATGACGGGCTCCTCACCGCCGAGCTCGTCGATCGCATCCTGCGTCCACTCGTAGACGCCGAGCTCGGCTTCGCCGGTCCACGCCCACACCTGGGAGTCCATCCCCACGGGAACGACTCCGAGGGCCAGGGGGACGTCCTGGTTGCTCCACGCGATCGCGGCGACCCGTTCCGGCTGCGACTCGATGACCGTCTCGCCGAGAGCGTGCTCGATCGTCACGGGGAAGGTGTCGCCGGTCGTCGACGACGATGCGTCCTCGGACTCTTGGACACCTGTTGCGCAGCCTGCGAGGGCGACACCGAGTGCGGTGGCGGTCACGGCGGCGAGCGCTATGCGTGTGCGGGGGGAGCGGAACAAGATTCCTCCTAGGTGTTAGGGCAGGCTTACTTTACCCGACATTCGGAGTGCTCTCGAACCCCTCGGCTCGCAGCGGGGAGGCGAATCAGTCGCGGGATGTGTCGACGCGGCGCACGAGGGCCCAGGCTCCCGGGATGACCGCCGCGGCGATCGCCGCTTTCACCACGCCGCCGATGACGAAGGGGAACAGTCCCGCCTGGAGGAGCTGCCACACCGACAGTTCCAGTCCCATCACGCCGTTCAGGATGAGTGCCATGTAGGGGATGCCCACGACGAAGGGGACGGCGCTGGCGGCGACGAAGCCGACGAAAGCGAGCCAGGGCTTGCGGTCCCACGCGCGCTCGGCGAACCAGCCCGCGACGAATGCCGCCCCGATGAAGCCCAGGATGAATCCGAAGCTGGGCTTGGCGACCGCCGCGACCGTTCCGGTGAAGTCCGCGAAGACGGGGAGCCCGGCGAGCCCGATCACCAGGTAGGCGAGAAGGGCGAGCGCGCCCCGCCGTGCGCCGAGGGCGGCGCCGACGACCACGACAGCGAGGGTCTGACCCGTGATCGGGACCGGCCACAGCGGCACGGACACCTGCGCGAGCACGGCCACGACGGCGACGCCGGCGAGGATGAGCGCGGCGTCGGTCGCGAGCGCGCGGGCGCGTCCTTCGGGCCGTGCGATGACATCGGCCAGCACGCGTCGACGGGCGGGGGAGGGGGCAGCGAGGGTCATGGCGCTCCTTCGGAGGTCGTGCCCGGCGGTCTCCGGGCCGTTCCCGACTTATACTAGGAGGCTGGCCGTCGGCCTCCCTTGTCCCCTGTCACCAACGAAACGGACGATCGCTGTGCTTGCCGTGCACGACCTCGAGATCCGCGTGGGCGCCCGCGTGCTCATGTCGGAGGTCTCCTTCCGCGTCTCCGACGGCGACAAGATCGGGCTCGTCGGGCGCAACGGCGCCGGAAAGACCACGCTCACCAAGGTGCTGGCCGGCGACGTGCTGCCTTCTGCCGGGCGCGTCGACCGCTCCGGCGAGCTGGGCTACCTGCCGCAGGACCCGCGGTCCGGCGATCCGGAGATGCTGGCTCGCACCCGGATCCTCGACGCCCGCGGCCTGGGCACGATCGCGATCGGCATGCGGGAGACCTCCGAAGCCATGGGTTCGGACGACTCCGCCGTCGCGGAGCGGGCGATGCGGAAGTACGCCAACCTGACCGAGCGGTTCGAGGCCCTGGGGGGCTATGCCGCGGAGGCCGAGGCGGCCTCGATCGCCCACAATCTCTCCCTGCCGGACCGCATCCTGGACCAGCCGCTGAAGACGCTGTCGGGCGGGCAGCGCCGGCGCATCGAGCTGGCGCGCATCCTCTTCTCGGACGCCCAGACGATGATCCTCGACGAACCCACCAACCACCTCGACGCGGACAGCGTGGTGTGGCTGCGCGAGTTCCTGAAGTCCTACAAGGGCGGGTTGATCGTGATCAGCCACGACGTGGAGCTCGTGGGCGAGACGGTCAATCGCGTGTTCTACCTCGATGCCAATCGTCAGGTCATCGATGTGTACAACATGAACTGGAAGAACTACCTGCGACAGCGGGTCGCCGACGAGGAACGGCGCAAGAAGGAGCGGGCCAACATCGAGAAGAAGGCGACCGCGCTGCAGCTGCAGGCGGCACGCTTCGGTGCGAAGGCGAGCAAGGCGGCCGCCGCGCACCAGATGGTCGCACGCGCCGAGAAGATGCTCTCCGGTCTCGACGAGGTGCGCCAGGAAGACCGCGTCGCGAAGCTGCGCTTCCCCAAGCCCGCCCCGTGCGGCAAGACACCGCTGATGGCCAAGGCGCTGTCGAAGTCGTACGGGTCGCTGGAGATCTTCGCCGACGTCGACCTCGCGATCGACCGCGGCTCGAAGGTCGTCGTGCTCGGCCTGAACGGTGCCGGCAAGACGACCCTCCTTCGTATCCTCGCCGGCGTCGACCGGGCCGACACGGGTGTCATCGAGCCGGGCCATGGTCTCAAGGTCGGCTACTACGCGCAGGAGCACGAGAACCTCGACGTGAACCGTTCGGTGCTCGAGAACATGATGTCCGCAGCGCCCGACATCACCGCGACCGAGGCGCGCAAGGTGCTGGGGTCGTTCCTGTTCACCGGTGACGACGTGCTCAAGCCTGCGGGAGTGCTCTCGGGCGGTGAGAAGACCCGGTTGTCGCTGGCGACCCTCGTGGTGTCGTCGGCGAACATGCTGCTCCTCGACGAGCCCACCAACAACCTCGACCCCGCTTCGCGCGAGGAGATCCTGGGAGCCCTCGCCCACTACGAGGGCGCGGTCGTGCTCGTTTCCCACGACGAGGGCGCCGTGGAGGCGCTGAACCCGGAGCGGGTCCTCATCCTCCCCGACGGTGTCGAGGACATCTGGGGGCGCGACTACATCGAGCTGATCACGCTGGCGTGATCACCGGCCGAGGGCGTCCACGAGCGCGTCCTCGGCATCCGCATCGTGGTCGCGGCGTCGCCGGGCGATGGGTCCGGTCGTGTCCGCCGGCTTCTCGTCGTCTTCGTCATCGTCGCGTCGCGCGCGGATCTCGGTGCGGATCATGTATCCGATGAACACGAAGCCCATGATCGCGAAGAGGATCCACTGAATGGCGTACGACAGGTGCGGCCCGGGGTCGGCCGACGGGTCGTCGAGTGCGCCGAGCGTCGTCGCCGGCGCGGGCTGCTCCGACACCAGGGCGCCGTAGGCGCTCTGCTCGACTCGCTCGCCGTCGGCGACGACCGCCGCGATGAGCGGGAGGTTGATGGTGGGGATCTGCCCGCCGTCCACGGACTCTCCGGACGACGTGAGAGCCTCTCCCGGTCGCAGACGCACCGTCACCTCGACGGTGCCTTCCGGAGGGGCTGCGACGGCGTCGGGCTCGCGGCTGCTCTCGCCGGGAGGCACCCACCCACGATCGACGATCAGGATGCGCCCGTCCTCGAGGCGGAAGGGAACGAGCACCTCGAACGCCGCGGTGCCGCCGTGGGGACGGTTTCGCACCAGCAGCTGATCCGCCGGGAGGTACTCGCCGGTCATCACGACCGGGTGCCACTCGTCTTCGGGGTCGAGCGTCGATCCCTCCGGGACGAGGTCCGCCAGACCGACGGGCACGGCGTCGTAGTTGCGGTCGACGAGCTCCAGTTCGGCGGCACGCGACTCGTTCCGCTCGAACTGCCAATGGGACAGGAACGCGCAGGCGATCGCGAACAGCACCGCGACGGCGACGTATCCCGACCACCGCACGGCCGTCGGCGCCGTGCGCCGGCTCATGACGTCGCCTCGAGTTCGGAGACATCGAGCGGGAAATCACGCGCGGCGAGGAAATCCCGCAGGAAGGCGCGGTGCGCATCGCAGGCGACCCACGTCTTGCGACGGTCGGCCCCGTGGATGCGCGGGTTCCGCCAGTCGATGCGCCAGCGCGCGGTCTCGCGGCATCCCGCTCGAGAGCAACGCGCGTCACCCACCCCTGTTCTCGCCTTCGCGACGTGTCTCCTCGATGCGGATGACACGGGGCCGCGCCTGCTGCACGGCTTCGTCGTCACGCTCTGGCGCGGAGCGGACCGCCGCCGCCGGCAGCGCCCGTTCGGGGCTCTCGACGCCGGTCTCGCGAACATCGGACCCGACGTTCGCGAACACCACGGCAACGTAGGGGAGGAAGATCGCAGCAGCCGCGAAGGCCCACGTCCACCATCCGTACGGGGTGACGAAGACCATCAGCGCGAAGCACAGCACGCGGATCCCCATGGTGACGAGGTACGTGCGCGCGCGGGAGTCCGCGCCCTCGCGCGGTGCGCGGGGGAGGGACGTCGCCGACGGCGTGTGGTGCGAGTGCTTCACGGTCCCTCCAGGGTACGCCCGCTGCGCACCCGGGAGCCCGCGGGTCAGCTGTAGGTCGACTGCGACACAGCGGTGAGGAAGACGCCGAAGAAGAGCATGACCGCGATGACTCCGATGACCGCCAGGGCCAGGCCGACGTAGCCGACGATCAGGCCGGCGAGGGCCAGGCCGCGACCTTGTTCGCCGGTGCGGGAGATCTGAGACAGCGACATGTGCCCGGTGATGACCCCCGCGAGCGAGCCGAGGAACGGCAGGATCACGAAAGCACTGATCGAGGCGATCAGCGAGACGATCGCGAGGGTGTTCGTCCGCGCGCCCGCAGGACCTCCCGCGCCGTAGGGCGGTGGTGTCGCACCGTGAGCCGGCGGCGGATACGCGCCGGGCGACAAGGGTCCGCCATGGGGGTCGGGCTGTGTCATGGGAGGCCTTTCTCGAGGGCGCTTCCAGCGTGGCAGTGCCGACGGACGGGTGTCAATCGCGTGCCCGCTAGGCTGAGGCGGGTCCCCGCCCGCAGCATGAAGGAGCATCAGCTATGTCCTCTGAGCACGTCGTCCTCGTCACCGGGGGAAACCGTGGCATCGGCCGCGCCATCGCCGAGCGGTTCGTCGCAGAGGGCTACCGCGTCGCGGTGACCGCGCGCAGCGGGGAGGGCCCGGAGGGCACGCTCACGGTGCGGGCCGACGTGACGGACGCGGCTGCCGTCGACGCCGCCTTCACCGAGGTCGAGGGCGCGCTCGGACCCGTCGACGTGCTGGTGGCCAACGCGGGCATCACACGCGACACCCTCCTCCTCCGGATGAGCGAGGACGACTTCGACGACGTGGTGTCCACGAACCTCGGCGGATCGTTCCGCGTCGTCAAGCGCGCCTCGAAGGGCATGCTCAAGAAGCGCTGGGGTCGGGTGATCCTGATCTCCAGCGTGGTCGGGCTGCTGGGCTCTGCCGGTCAGATCAACTACAGCGCGTCCAAGAGCGGGCTGGTCGGCTTCGCCCGGTCGCTCACCCGCGAGCTCGGCGCGCGCGGGATCACCGCGAATGTCGTGGCCCCGGGCTTCATCGAGACCGACATGACCGCTGGACTGCCGGAGCAGACCCAGGCCGACTACAAGAAGAGCATTCCCGCCGGTCGCTTCGGATCATCCGATGAGGTCGCCGGTGTGGTTGCGTGGCTCGCCTCCGACGCGGCCGCCTACGTCTCCGGCGCCGTGATCCCGGTCGACGGCGGCCTCGGCATGGGTCACTGACCCGCCGGGTGCCCGGACTCCTCGCCGGGGGCGCCGGGGGTCTCCCGCACCGCTTCGAGGAGCGCTCGAGCCGTTCGCTCCGGAGCCGAGAACTGCGGCCAGTGCCCTCCTGCCGCACCGTCGTCGTGGAGCTGGATGATGCGGAGATCCTCGACGGCTGCCAGCTCCGCCGCCCACGGGGCGGGGTCCGCCGCGATCTCTCGGATCACGTTCGCCGGCACGGTCCCGGTCACGATGGTGACGGGCACACCGCGACGCCGCTCGTCCGTCAGTCGGAGGGCGTCCGTGGGCACGTGCCGCGGAACCGAGTTCGTGCGGGCCCCCGCGCGGGCACGCACTTCCGGCGAGAGATCGGCGACGTCGTCCTCGTCGAAGAACTCCCACCCGGGGAACGGCACGACACCGTCGACGACGGGGAAGTCCGAGATGCCAGCTCCCGGAACGGGCGGAAAGGTGTCGAGCAGGATCACGTGCGCCACGGCGTGCGGGCGCCGGTCGGCAGCCGCGTAGACGACGTTTCCGCCCCCGCTGTGTCCGATCAGCACCACGGGATGCGTCGCAGCGTCGATCTCGCGGACGACCGCTCCGACCCAGTCGTCGATTCCGATCTCGTCGCTCTCGGATGCCGGGGCGCCGGTGCCCGGCATCGTCAGCGGATGCACACGGTGACCGTTCGCGACGAGTGGCGCGGTGACATCGGACCACGAGGAGGCATCGAGCCAGAGGCCGGGAACGAGAAGGATGTCCATGAGCCTCACGGTAGCGTCAGGGGCCGACACAGGCGGGAGCTGTGTCAGGGCAGGAGCGAGATCGCTTCCCGCAGATCGATCGGGCCCACGACCAGATCCGCGTGAGCGCGCACGGTCGGCTTGGCGTTGAAGGCGACGCCGAGTCCCGCCACGCGCATCATCTCGAGGTCGTTCGCCCCGTCACCGATCGCGATCGTCTGCCGAAGCGGGATGTGCTCCTGATCGGCCCACTCGCGCACGGCGTCGGCCTTCGCCCGAGCATCGACGATCGGCCCGGAGACGCGGCCGGTGAGTGCTCCGTCGCGCTGGTCCAAGCGGTTCGCTCGCCACCGATCGACGCCCAGCGATGGGGCCACCGTGTCGAGGATCTCGTGGAACCCGCCGGACACCACCGCGGCGACGCCCCCGCGGCGATGGATCTCCGTGAGGAACTCCCGCACCCCCGGGGTCGGCTCGATGCGGGCGATGACCCGCTCGAAGGCCGACACCGAAACCCCCGCGAGGGCCTCGACGCGGGAGCGGAGGGAAGCGGCGAAATCAACCTCGCCGCGCATCGCTGCCTCGGTCGCCGCGGCGACTTCGGCGCCGCGGCCGGCTTCGTCGGCGAGCAACTCGATCACCTCGTTCCGGATGAGGGTCGAATCGGCGTCGAGCACGACGAGGAACGCGGGGGAGTCAGGCACCCTCACACGCTACTTGCGCTCAGGCCTCGACGTGCACGCCCTTGCCGACGATCGTGATGCCGGAATCGGTCACCGTGAAGCCGCGGGCCAGGTCGCGATCGCGATCGACGCCGATGGTCGCCCCGTCGGCGAGCACGACGTTCTTGTCGAGGATCGCCCGGTGGATCCGCGCCCCCTGTCCCACGCGCACGTGATCGAACAGCACCGCGTCCGTGATGGTGGACCCTCCGCCCGCGAGCGTCCATGGCCCCACGACGCTCCGCTCGATGTGCGTTCCCGACAGAACGGAGCCGAGCGAGACGATCGAGTCGATCGCGTTGCCGATGCGTCCGACGGAGTCGCGCACGAACTTCGCCGGCGGCGAGTTGACCGTCTGCGAGTGGATCGGCCACTCGGTGTTGTAGAGGTTGAAGATGGGCAGCGTCGAGATCAGGTCGCGGTGCGCATCGAAGAAGGAGTCGATGGTTCCGACGTCGCGCCAGTAGTAGCGGTCGCGATCCGTCGATCCGGGCACGTCGTTGCGCTTCATGTCGTAGACGCCCGCTTCGCCGCGACCGACGAAGTAGGGGACGATGTCGCCGCCCATGTCGTGATTCGAGGTGGGGATCTCACCGTCGGCCTCGACCGCCTCGATGAGGGCGTCGGTGTCGAAGATGTAGTTCCCCATGGACGCCAGCACCTCGTGGGGCGAATCGGCGAGGCCGATCGGATCGTGGGGCTTCTCCAGGAACTCCCGGATCCGTGACGGATCGTCGGGTTCGACGTCGATGACGCCGAACTGGTTCGCGAGCTCGATCGGCTGACGGATGCCCGCCACGGTGGCGCGCGCCCCCGACTCGATGTGCGCAGCCAGCATCTGCTGGAAGTCCATGCGGTAGACGTGGTCGGCGCCGATGACGACGACGATGTCGGGCTTCTCGTCGTTGATGAGATTCAGGCTCTGCAGGATGGCATCCGCCGACCCCGAGAACCACCGCTTGCCGAGTCGCTGCTGCGCCGGAACGCTCGTGACGTAGGAGCCGAGGAGCGCCGACATGCGCCACGTCTGCGAGATGTGACGGTCCAGGCTGTGCGACTTGTACTGCGTGAGCACGACGATCTGGCGCAGGCCGGAGTTGAGCAGGTTGGAGATCGCGAAGTCGATGAGTCGGTACTGACCGCCGAACGGCACCGCGGGCTTGGCCCGGTCCGCCGTCAGCGGCATGAGTCGCTTGCCCTCGCCGCCGGCGAGGATGATTCCGAAGACCTTCGGCGTCCGTGGCATGGCTCCACCCTAGGGTGCGCGCGAGCGTGCGGACCAGGGGTGGCGTGTGATTCGGACAGGGGTGTAACGGCTCACCCGCATGCACTAGCGTTCGACCCATGCGCGTGGACATCGTCAGCAAGGAGTACCCGCCCGAGATCTACGGCGGGGCGGGGGTGCACGTCACCGAGCTCGTCGCGGCGCTGCGCGGATCGATCGAGGTGCAGGTGCGTGCCTTCGGCGCGGACCGTGACGAGAAGGACACGACCTCGTATCGCGTGCCTGCCGAACTCGCCGGTGCGAACGGCGCCCTGCAGACGCTCGGCATCGACCTCGAGATCGTCGGCGACATCGGGGGAGCGGATGTGGTCCACAGCCACACCTGGTACGCGAATTTCGCCGGTCATCTCGCGTCGCTGCTGCACGGCATCCCGCACATCGTCACCGCGCACAGTCTCGAGCCGCTGCGCCCTTGGAAGGCGGAGCAGCTGGGCGGCGGCTACGCGGTGTCGAGCTTCATCGAGAGGACCGCCTACGAGGCGGCGGCGGCGATCGTCGCCGTGAGCGACGGCATGCGTCGGGACATCCTTCGCAGCTACCCGGCGCTCGATCCCGACAAGGTGCGGGTCATCTACAACGGAATCGACGTCGCCCAGTGGCGACCCGTGCGCGACGACGCGTTCCTGAGCACGGCAGGCATCGATCCGGACCGTCCGTCAGTGGTGTTCGTCGGTCGCATCACACGCCAGAAGGGGCTGCCCTATCTCCTTCGCGCCGTCGAGTCGCTGCCCGCCGACGTGCAGGTGGTCCTCTGCGCCGGCGCTCCCGACACGCCCCAGATCCTCGAGGAGGTCGAGGGACTCGTGCGCGGCCTGCAGGAGACCAGGGAGGGGGTCGTCTGGATCGATCGGCTCCTGCCACGCGACGAGCTCTGCACGATTCTCGCCGCTGCCACGACCTTCGTGTGCCCGTCGGTCTACGAGCCGCTCGGCATCGTCAACCTCGAGGCCATGGCATGCGGAGCGGCCGTCGTCGGTACGGCGACCGGCGGCATCCCCGAGGTCGTCGTCGACGGCGTCACGGGCCGTCTGGTGCCGATCGAGCAGGTGCAGGACGGCACGGGAACGCCGGTCGACCCCGACGCGTTCGTCGCGGATCTCGCTCGCGTGCTCACCGAGGTGGTGTCCGATCCCGCACGTGCCCGCGCGTACGGCGATGCGGGACGCCGCCGAGCCGCCGAGCATTTCAGCTGGGGCGCCATCGCCGAACAGACCGCCGCCCTGTACCGCGAAGTGGCCGCCGCCGGCCGATAGGCTGGGATGCATGCCGCAGGTGCTCGAATACTCCGACGTCGTCGTCCGCCGCAACGCCAGGGACATCATCGATCACCTCGATTGGTCGGTGAACGACGACGAGCGCTGGGTGATCCTCGGCCCCAACGGCGCCGGCAAGACCACGCTGCTGCAGATGGCGGACACCATGATGCACCCGACGTCGGGCACCGTCACGATCCTCGGTGAGCGGCTGGGGCGCAGCGACGTGTTCGAACTGCGGCCGCGCATCGGATTCGCCTCCTCCGCGGTGGCTCGTCGCGTGCCGCCGGAGGAGACGGTGCTGAACGTGGTGCTCACCGCGGCCTTCAGCGTGCTCGGGCGCTGGCGCGAGGACTACGAGGACATCGACGAGCGCCGTGCGCTGCGGGTGCTCGCCGAGTGGAAGCTCGACGAACTCGCCGACCGCACCTTCGGCACGCTCTCCGACGGCGAGCGCAAGCGCGTGTCGATCGCCCGGGCCGTGATGACCGACCCGGAGCTGCTGCTCCTGGACGAGCCGACCGCGAGCCTGGACCTCGGCGCACGGGAAGAGCTGCTCTCCCTTCTCGGCGGCTACGCACAGGCGCCGACGACGCCGGCCATGATCATGGTGACGCATCACGTGGAGGAGATCCCCGTGGGCTTCACACACGTGCTGCTGTTGCGCGACGGCCGTGTCGTCGGTGCCGGGCCCCTCGCCGACACCCTCACCTCCGCGGCTCTCACCGAGGCGTTCGGGGTCCCGATCGACCTCACCGAACACGACGGCCGCTACGCCGCCCGCGCGGCGCACTGACCTCGATTCCCGGCGCCGAGGCGATCCCTGGTAGACTCGTGCGCTGGTGCCGTTGCGCCTCGACTTTCACCGGTCCCTCAGAACCGAAGGGGCCCGACCCCTCAAGGAACGCCATGAAGACTGACATCCACCCCGACTACCAGGCGGTCGTTTTCCGCGACCTCGGCTCGGGCGAGACCTTCCTCACCCGTTCGACGGTGACCAGCGACAAGACCATGGAGCTCGACGGCGTCGAGTACCCGGTGATCGACGTCGAGATCTCGTCGTCCTCGCACCCGTTCTACACGGGCAAGCAGCGCATCATGGACTCGGCCGGTCGCGTCGAGAAGTTCAACCAGCGCTTCAAGAACTTCGGCTCCAAGTAAGCAGCCCGTTCACGACAGCCCCGCTTCGGCGGGGCTGTCGTCGTTGTGCGCACGGCGTCCCGCGTAGACTCGGCGGGTGTCCGCTCCGCACCCCTACGCCGCGCGTCTCGCGGCGATCCCGGTGCAGCGACACGAGACCGAGGTGCTGGGGTCGCCCACCGTCTGGTGGGAGTACGGCGACAGCGATGCCACGACGACCATCCTCGCCGTCCACGGATTCCGGGGCGAGCATCACGGTCTCGAACCGGTCGTGGCGTTCCTGCCGGGAGTGCGCTTCGTCATGCCGGATCTGCCGGGCTTCGGAGAGACACCTTCGATCCCGGGCCTCACGCACGACATCGACACCTACACGCGGTGGTTGATCGCCTTCGCAGCGGCGGTCGCACCCGGCGCGGTCGTCCTGGGGCACTCCTTCGGCTCGATCATCGCCGCCTCCGCGGTGGCAGACGGGCTGGCGACCCCGCGGCTCGTCCTGGTGAACCCGATCGGCGCGCCCGCGCTCGAGGGGCCCCGCGGCATCCTCACCCGCCTTGCCGTGCTGTACTACCGGGCCGGCGCGGCCCTTCCTCGACCGCTGGGGGAGGCGCTGCTCCGCAACGGCGTCATCGTGCGGGTGATGAGCGTGTCGATGGCCAAGACGAAGGATGCGGAGGTGCGTCGGTTCGTGCACGACCAGCACGACACCTACTTCTCCCGATTCGCCGACCGCGACGTGCTCCATGACGCATTCGTCGCCTCCGTCTCGCACGACGTGCGGGAATTCGCCCCGCGCATCACGGTGCCGACGCTCCTGATCGCCGCTGACAGGGATGACATCACCCCGATCGAGGCCGAGCGCCTGCTCGCGGCCACGTTCGCGGAGTCGACGCTCGTGGAGATTCCCGACGTCGGGCATCTCATCCACTACGAGACGCCCCAGGCGGCGGCGGCGGCCATCGAGGCTTTCCTCGCCGCGTGAGCGTCTTCCGCGCGGCTCAGGCTTCGCGGGTGGCGAGATCGATCAAGGGCGCCACGCGGTACCCGATGACCTCTCCCATGATGAGAGAGGTCTCGGTGCGCTCCACACCGTCGATGGCCAGGATGCGGCCATCCGTGTCGAAGAGGTGCTGGGTGTCGCGACATGCGACGCGTACGAGCAGATCGACCTGACCGCTCAATCCGTCCGCCTGAACGACCTCGGGAACGCGGGCCAGTTCCGCGCGGATGCGGGGCAGGTCCGCCTGCCGCACCATGACACTGATGAACGCCTCGATCGGGAAGCCGAGGGCCGATGCCGAGATCGCGCGCTCGTAGGACAGGAACACACCGGAACGGTCGAGTCTGGCCATGCGTGCCTGGACCGTGTTGCGCGAGAGGCCGAGTCGTTCGGCGAGGGCGACGACCGTCGCGCGGGGGTCGGCGGACAGGGCCGAGAGCAGTTCCAGATCGGTGCGGTCCAGAGTGGTCATAGTGCGAGACATTAGCACGCATGACGGGGGTGGATGTACGCAACATGCTCATGGTGCGGGCGCATGCTTGAGCTAGGTGTTATACCGCCGTATCGTCGGCAGCACCGGCGAGGATGCCGGCCGACGCGGCGGGTTCGGCCTCACGAGGGCAGGACCGCCGGAAGGGATGACGACGATGCACACCCTGAATCCGACCGCTGATCCCGCGACCGACATCGACGAGGTCGCCCGTCTGATCCGCGCTGACGGCACTCGCGTCTGCGACGGTGAACTCGATCCCTGGGTCGACGACGTCGATCATGCGTTCCTGCGGGACCTGTACCGGGACATGTCGCTCGTCCGGCGCGTCGACACCGAGGGGGTCGCGCTGCAACGTCAGGGTCAGCTGGGCCTCTGGGCACCCTGCCGAGGGCAGGAGGCGGCGCAGGTCGGCACCGCTCGCGCCCTGCGGCCTGACGACTTCGTGTTCCCCAGCTACCGCGAGCTCGGGGTCGGGCTCGTGCGCGGCGCGGAGCCCGCGGATGTCGTGCTCTCCTGGCGTGGTGAGGTCCACGCGACCTACGATCCGCAGCGCATGCGCACCGCGCCCCCGCAGATCATCATCGGGGCGCAGTCGCTGCACGCGGTGGGGTACGCGATGGGCATCCAGCGCGACCGCGGCGGGGAGATCGCCGTGGCCTACTTCGGCGACGGCGCCACGAGCCAGGGCGACGTCAACGAGGCGATGGTCTTCGCGTCGTCCTTCGCTGCTCCGGTCGTCTTCGTGTGCTCCAACAATCAGTGGGCGATCTCGGAGCCGGTCACGGTGCAGGCGAGGTTCCCGATCGCCGGGCGCGCGCCCGGCTTCGGCATCCCGAGCATGCGGATCGACGGAAACGACGTCCTCGCGTGTCTGGCCGCCATGCGGTGGGCAGCCGATCATGCGCGCTCCGGAGCGGGCCCCGCCTTCCTCGAGGCCGTGACGTATCGCATGGGGCCTCATACGACCTCCGACGATCCGACGCGCTATCGCGCTCCGGAAGACCTCGAGGCGTGGGCGCAGCGCGACCCGATCATGCGGCTGGAGGCGCTCCTGAAGGCCGAGGACGCGTGGGACGACGCCTTCGAAGCCGGCGTGGCGGACCGGGCGGATGAGCTCGCGGCAGCGGTTCGGGACGCGGCACTCCACGCGCGCTCGCGGGAGCCGCTCGCGGTGTTCGACGACGTCTACGCCGAGCCGCACACCGCGCTCGCGGCACAACGTCGCCGGTTCGGGGCGTACCTCGACGGATTCGCCGACGACGAGGAGGACGCGCGATGAGCCGGTTGACGATGGCTGCAGCGCTCGGCCACGGTCTGCGCAGAGCGATGCGCGACGACGAGCGCGTCGTGCTGATGGGGGAGGACATCGGGCGTCTGGGCGGCGTCTTCCGCGTCACGGACGGGCTCCTCGACGAGTTCGGGCCGGCGCGCGTCGTCGACACCCCTCTCGCGGAGGCGGGCATCGTGGGCACCGCGGTGGGGCTGGCCTACCGCGGATTCCGACCCGTGGTCGAGATCCAGTTCGACGGGTTCGTCTACCCGGCCTTCGACCAGATCGTGTGTCAGGTGGCGAAGCTCCACTATCGCACGCAAGGACGCGTGCGCATGCCGCTCACCATCCGCATCCCCTGGGCGGGAGGGGTGGGGGCTGCGGAGCACCACTCCGAGTCGCCGGAGGCCTACTTCGTGCACACGTCCGGCCTTCGGGTGATCGCGGTGTCGCAGCCGCAGGATGCGTACGTCATGCTCCGGCAGGCGATCGCGTGCGACGATCCGGTCGTCTTCTTCGAGCCGAAACGGCTCTACCACCGCAAGGGCGACGTCGACCTCGACGTCGATCTCGCCGACGCCTCGCCGATGGGCCTTGCGCGTGTCGCCCGCCCCGGACATGATGTGACGCTGGTCACGTACGGGGCCCAGGTGACGACCGCGCTCGATGCCGCGGCCGCCGCCGAGGAGGACGGCGTGTCGATCGAGGTCATCGATCTGCGCTCCCTGTCACCCGTGGACTACCGCACGCTCGCGGCATCGGTGCGACGTACCGGCCGGGTCGTCGTCACCCACGAGGCCGGCGGTGAGGCCGGGATGGCGGCCGAGGTCATCACCAGCCTCGTCGAGCGATGCTTCCACTACCTCGAGGCGCCGCCGGAACGGGTGACCGGGCACGACATCCCCTACCCGCCGGCGAAGCTCGAAGCACTGCACCTGCCCGATCTGGATCGGATCCTCGATGCGGTGGACCGGGTGCTGGGACGACCCGCGAGCCCGACGGGGTTCGAGGACGAGGTGGCCATCCCGGAGGCGGAGGAGGCGGTTCGATGAGCGAGGACTTCCGACTCCCGGACCTGGGCGAGGGGCTGCCGGAGGCCGAGATCGTGCAGTGGCACGTCGCCGAGGGCGACACGGTGTCGCTGAATCAGACGCTCGCCGAGGTCGAGACGGCCAAGGCCGTCGTGGAGATCCCCTCGCCCTTCGCCGGGGTGGTCAGGACACTGCACGCGGCGCCGGGCGACGTCGTCGACGTGGGTGCCGTCCTGGTGAGCGTCGACACCGCTGCTGCGTCGGGCGACGCCGGAGGAGACGGGACCGGCGGAGCGGGCGGGGGCCAAGGGGATGCCGTCGAGGTCGCTGCGACCCGGGAGGCGGAGGATGAGCCCGTGCCGGCAAACCTCGTCGGCTACGGAGCGGCCGTCGGCACACCCGCACGGCGACGTCGTCGCCGCGCCGCGGCCCGGGAATCGAGCGCCTGCGCCGACACGGCGATGCTCGAGGCCGCACCTCATGACGCGATCCGTCTGACCGACACGGCCGCCGACATCCTCGCCGAGCGACCGCGGTCCACTCCACCGGTGCGGAAGCTGGCCAAGGAGCTCGGCGTGGATATCGCCCTGATCACGCCCGCGGGTCCCGACGGGCTCATCACGCGTCGAGACGTCGAAGACGTCGCCGGACGGGGACGCACGCCGGCAGCCTCGCGCGAGCGCGCCCCCTCGCAGGAACCGGCTGGCGAGCGGGAAACGCGCGTACCGGTCCGCGGCGTGCGTCGGCGCACCGCGGAGGCGATGGTCGCCAGCGCCTTCACGGCGCCGCACGCCACCACGTTCCTGACGGTGGACGCGACCGAGACGATGGAATTCATCGCGCGCGTCCGGGGGGATGCGGCGCCTGCCCGGATCGGTGTGCTGGCCGTGGCCGCCAAGGCCGTCTGTCTGTCGCTCCGGCGCCACTCGTCGCTCAACGCGCGGTGGCACGAGCGCGCCGGCGAGATCGTGGAGTTCGGCTATGTGAACCTCGGGATCGCCGCCGCGACCCCGCGCGGTCTTCTCGTGCCGCGCATCGCGGATGCCGACGCGATGACGCTCGCAGAACTCGCGACCGAGCTCTCCGCCCTCACCGAGCGTGCCCGGTCGGGGCGGTCGACGCCCGCCGAACTCACCGGCAGCACGTTCTCGATCACCAACGTCGGCGTGTTCGGCGTCGATGCCGGAACGCCCATCCTCAATCCGGGGGAGGCCGGCATCCTCGCCCTGGGTGCGGTCCGGCGCATGCCGTGGGAGCACGAAGGCGCGATCGCACTGCGGAGTGTCGTCACCTTGAGTCTGTCCTTCGACCATCGCGTCGTCGACGGCGAACAGGCTGCGTCGTTCCTGCGGGACGTGGGCGCGCTGCTGGCTGACCCTGCACGCGCGATGCTCCTGGCGTGAGCGCCCGATCAGGCGTCGGCATCCGCGGTGAGGGCCGCCAGCGCCATCGCCTCCAGGACCGGCGCGGCTGGGCCGTCCGGGACACTCCAGCGAACGCCGCGCACGCTGTGCGGTGTGGAGTTGATGAGACCGAAGCAGGCGTAGACGCGCACGCGCAGCTCGGCCGGCTCCGCGTGCGGCAGCAGCGCGCCGAGGGTGTCCGTCCAGATGGCGACGTAGTCCCGCTGGAGACGCCGTACCGTCCGGGCGTCGCCATCGGAGAGATTGGCGAGATCGCGGTCCTGCACGCGGATGACGTCGGCTTCGGACAGGGCGAAGGCGACATGAAAGCGCGCGAGAGCGACCAGGCGGTCGGCGGCCGTGTCGTGCGCGGCGGCGACCTCCGTCCCACCCGCGTGCAGTCGCTCGCTGACGCCGACGAGGATGGCCGCCAGGAGAGCCTGCTTGCCCGAGAAGTGCCGGTAGACGGCCGGTCCCGACACGCCGACGGCGGCGCCGAGGTCCTCCAGACTCACGCCGCTGAACCCGCGATCGGCGAACAGTCGTGCGGCCTCGCGGAGCAGCGCGTCATGGCGATCCGCCTTGGCGCGCTCACGATCCGTGGCGCTCCTTGTCATCTCAGTTAATCCTCGCTAACGTGGTGCTCAGTTAGTCAGCGCTAACTGTGATGTGAACACTAGCCAACGCTCGTCATCGGCGACAACGTGCGTGACGAGATCGTGACGTCGAAGGAGACGGGCATGGAGGCATCCTCGGTCCAGGCGCCCCGCGCCCAGGCGTCGTCGGGTCAGGCGGAGCTCGCGGACCGGCTGCGCCGGCGGCTGTCCGAGGTGGCGCGCGGCGGCCCGGACGCGGCGCGCGAGCGACACGTCTCACGCGGGAAGCTGCTGCCGCGCGAGCGCATCCGGCGCCTGCTGGACCTCGGCAGCCCGTTCCTGGAAGTGGCGCCGCTGGCGGCGGACGGACTGTACGACGGCGTCGCGCCGGCCGCGGGCGTGGTCGCCGGGATCGGGCTCGTCCACGGTCGCCACGTCATGGTCGTCTGCAACGACCCGACCGTGAAGGGCGGCGCCTACTTCCCGATGACGGTGAAGAAGCATCTGCGCGCACAGGAGATAGCGGGGGAGAACAGACTGCCGTGCATCTACCTCGTCGACTCCGGCGGCGCATACCTGCCGATGCAGGATGAGGTCTTTCCCGATCGCGACCACTTCGGGCGCATCTTCTACACCCAGGCTCGACTGTCGGCCGCCGGCATCCCGCAGATCTCCGCCGTTCTCGGCTCGTGTACCGCCGGCGGTGCCTATGTGCCCGCGATGAGCGACGAGACGGTGATCGTGCGAGACCAGGGCACGATCTTCCTCGGCGGTCCACCTCTGGTCAAGGCGGCGATCGGCGAGGTGGTGACCGCCGAGGACCTCGGCGGGGGCCGACTCCACGCCGAGCGCTCCGGGGTGGTGGACCACCTCGCCGACGACGATGATCACGCCCTTCAGATCGTGCGCGACATCGTCTCGACCCTTCCCGCCCCGCCGCGCACGGAGGCGGTCGTCGTGCGTGACCCCGGTCGGCCGGCGACCGACCTCTACGACCTGGTCCCTCTCGACGTCAATCGGCCCTACGACGTCCGCGATGTCATCGCGTGTCTGATCGACGGCGAGGACTTCCACGAGTTCAAGAGTCGCTACGGCACCACACTCGTCACGGGCTTCGCGCGCATCCACGGTCATCTCGTGGGAATCGTCGCCAACAACGGCGTCCTCTTCAGCGAGTCCTCCCTGAAGGGCGCGCACTTCATCGAGCTGTGCGACCAGCGTGGTGTTCCGCTGGTGTTCCTGCAGAACATCTCCGGGTTCATGGTCGGCAGCGACGCCGAGGCCGGGGGGATCGCGAAGGACGGCGCGAAGATGGTCACCGCCGTCGCCACGACCCGCGTTCCGAAGCTGACCGTCGTGATCGGCGGATCATTCGGTGCGGGCAACTACTCCATGTGCGGACGCGCCTCCTCACCGCGCTTCCTCTGGTCCTGGCCCGGCAGTCGCATCTCGGTGATGGGCGGGCGTCAGGCCGCGGCGGTGCTCGCCACCGTGCGCGAGGATGCGATGGTGGTGCGCGGCGAGGAGTGGACGACAGACGAACGGGAGGCCTTCGAGGCCCCGATCCGATCCCGCTACGAGGAGCAGGGCGATCCGTACTATGCCACGGCCCGACTCTGGGACGACGGCATCATCGACCCCGTCGACACACGCGATGTGCTGGGGCTGGCGCTCGACGTCGTCACCCGCGTTCCCCTGGCCGAGCCACGACTCGGACTGTTCCGGATGTGACATGAACGAGAGTCCCTTCGCCACCGTGCTCGTCGCCAACCGCGGCGAGATCGCCCGACGTGTCATCCGCACGCTGCACAGACGCGGAATCCGCAGCGTCGCGGTCTACAGCGACGCCGACGCCGACGCCCCCCACGTGAGGGAAGCCGACGAGGCGGTCGGGATCGGCCCGGCGCCGGCGATCGCCAGCTACCTCGACGGTGACGCGATCATCCGCGCCGCGCGTCGGACCGGCGCGGAGGCCATCCACCCCGGCTACGGATTCCTGTCGGAGAATGCGGGGTTCGCGCGGGCGTGTCACGCGGCAGGGATCGTCTTCATCGGTCCGGGCGATCGCGCTCTGGAGGTGATGGGCGACAAGATCCGCGCGAAAGCTCACGTCGCCGCGCATGGGGTGCCGGTGCTGCCCGGCTTCAAGGTCGGAGCCAGCACGGAGGGGGAGATCTTCCGTCAGGCCCAGGAGATCGGATACCCGCTGCTCGTGAAGCCCTCCGCCGGCGGTGGAGGCAAGGGCATGCAGGTGGTCCACGAGCAGGACGGGCTGCTCGACGCCATCGCCTCCGCGCGGCGTATCGCCCGCGCGTCGTTCGCGGACGACGCCCTCCTGATCGAACGACTCGTCGAGGCGCCGCGGCACATCGAAGTGCAGATCATGGCCGACGCGCACGGCGGGGTGATCCACCTCGGCGAACGCGAGTGCACGCTGCAGCGGCGGCATCAGAAGGTCATCGAGGAGGCGCCCTCGCCCGCGATCGACGATGAGACGCGCGCCCGGATCGGCGAGAGCGCGTGCGCGGCCGCGAGATCGGTGGACTACCGGGGTGCGGGCACGGTCGAATTCCTCGTGGCGGCGGATCGCCCGGACGAGTACTTCTTCATCGAGATGAACACGCGGCTTCAGGTCGAGCACCCCGTCACCGAGATGATCACCGGGCGCGACCTCGTCGCCATGCAGCTGGATGTCGCCGCGGGGGGACGGCTGCCGATCGCCCAGGCCGACGTGCGCCTGGACGGTCACGCCGTCGAAGCACGGGTCTACGCGGAGAGCCCGACGCGGGGGTTCCTCCCCGAGACCGGTGAGATCGCGATGTGGCGGGCGGCGCCGGGGGTGCGCACAGATGCTGCTGTGGAGACGGGTGCCACCGTGACGGAGCACTACGACCCGCTGATCGCGAAGGTGATCAGTCACGCGTCCACACGGGAGGATGCGTGGGACGCTCTGGACCGGGCCCTCGCGGAAACGATCGTGCTCGGCGTCGACACGAACATCTCCTTCCTTCGCGCTCTCGCGCGTGACGCGGATGTGCGCGCCGGTCGCCTCGACACCGGACTCATCGGACGACGTCAGATCCCCCGAGCGACCCGACCCGACGCGGACGACCTCGCCCGGTGGGCGGCCGCGGAGCTGGGCCGGCATCCTGCGCCCGCGACCGGCTCGCCGTGGGGCCGCCGGGACGGATGGCGCCTGTCCGGCGCCGACGGCGCCCGCATCCCCTTCCTCGTCGAGGACGACATCGAGGAGGCCGCAGCGGATGACGCCGCGGCTGCCGACGCGATCGTGGCACGCGCCAGCGACGGCACCTGGTGGGCGCATCGACGCGGCGAGACGGTGTCGGCGAGGCCGCTCACCCGCAACGAGGTCGCACGGCGCCGGCGCGCGGCGTCCGGCGGGAGCACCGGCGTCGACGCCCTCGATGCCGTCGCGCCGATGCCGGGCTCGGTCGTGGCGGTCCACGTCACTGACGATGAACAGGTCGCCGCCGGTGCGGTGCTGGTGACGATCGAAGCCATGAAGATGGAGCACCCGGTGCTCGCGCCGCGTGCCGGGCGAGCGCGGCTGCGCGTCGCCATGGGCGATCACGTGCGCCGCGGCGACGTGGTCGTCGACGTGGCCGGACCGACCGACGCATGACGCGGTCGCGTGCTCAGCGGAGGGAGAGGGAGACATGGAACATCACGGGTTGAGCGACGAGGAGCGCGAGCTCGCACGGTTGGTGCGGGAGTTCGCCGAGGACGTCGTCGCGCCCCAGTCCTACGAAGCGGACCGCACCCGGACGCTGTCCATGGACGTGGTCGCACAGATGGGCGAACTCGGCCTGTTCGGACTGCCGTTCCCGGAGGACGTCGGCGGGCAGGGCGGCGACCTCGTCGCGCTGTGCCTGGCCGTGGAGGCCCTCGCGCGCGTCGACCAGTCCATTGCCATCACCCTCGAGGCGGCGGTGAGCCTGGGCGCGATGCCCGTGCACCGCTTCGGCTCGGAGGAGCAGCGACAGGAGCTGCTGCCCGACCTCGTCGCGGGGCGAGCCCTGGCCGGGTTCGGCCTGACCGAACCCGAGGCGGGATCCGACGCGGGCGCCACGCGCACCACGGCTCGCCTCGAGGGTGACGAGTGGGTCATCGACGGCGCGAAGCAGTTCATCACGAACTCCGGCACGCCGATCACGCGTTTCGTCACGGTGACCGCCGTCACGGGTGAGCGCGACGGCCGAAAGGAGATCTCGACGCTCATCGTGCCCAGCGGAACACCGGGCTTCACCGTCGGACCGGCTTACGACAAAGTGGGTTGGCATGCTTCCGACACGCACCCGCTCGTCTTCGACGGGGTGCGTGTGCCGGAGCAGAACCTGCTGGGCGAGCGCGGACGCGGGTTCGCCGCCTTCCTGAACATCCTCGACGAAGGGCGGATCGCGATCGCGGCGCTGGCCACCGGGGCCGCCGAAGGGTGCCTGGAGGAGGCGATCGCCTACGCGCGGCAGCGCGTCGTGTTCGGAGAGCGTCTGGCCTCGCGTCAGAGCATCCAGTTCACGATCGCGCGCATGCAGGCGCGCGTGCACACCGCGCGCCTGGCATGGCACCACGCGGCCCGGCTGTGCGGCGCGGGTCAGCCGTTCACGGCCGAGGCGGCGATCGCGAAGCTCACCGCCGGGGAGGCGGCGATGGACAACGCCCGCGACGCCACGCAGATCTTCGGGGGCAACGGCTTCATGAACGAGTTCCCCGTCGCGCGGCACTACCGCGACGCGAAGATCCTCGAGATCGGCGAGGGCACCACCGAGGTGCAGTTGCTGGTGATCTCGCGGGCGCTCGGACTCGCGGGGTAGCGTGGCCGCGATGGATGCCGCCGACGCTCGTTCCTCCCACCCGCCGTCCGACCACGTGGTCGAGCAGCGCGGTCTCTACGCCGACGAGCTCGTGGTCGGCGCGCGATACCGGCACCGACCGGGCCGGACGGCGACCGAGACCGACAACACCCTCTTCTCCGCTCTGACGATGAACACTCAGGCGCTGCACCTGGATGCCGCCTACGCTGCGACGCAGCCGTTCGGCGAGCGGCTGGTCAATTCGATGTGGACCCTCGCCACGATGGTGGGGGCCTCGGTGACCCAGATCACGCAGGGCACGCTCGTCGCGCAGCTCGGACTCACCGACGTCACGTTTCCGGCCCCGCTGCACCACGGTGACACGCTCTACACCGAGACGGAGATCCTCGCGGTCAGACCATCCGCGTCGCGGCCGGGACAGGGCGTGGTGACGATGCGTCACACCGGACGCAACCAGCGCGACGACGTGGTCGCCACGGCGACGCGCACGGCACTGATGTGGTTCGCACCCGATCCGGAAGGGGAGTCATGACCGACGCACCGTGGGGACCGGCTCTGCTCTTCTGCCCCGCCGACAGGCCCGAACGCTTCGCCACCGCGGCGGCTCGCGCGGATGCGGTGATCATCGACCTGGAGGACGCGGTCGCCTCAGGGGCGAAGACGGGTGCACGCGGCGCCCTCATCGAGGCCGAGCTCGACCCCGATCGCGTCATCGTGAGGGTCAATGCCACGGGCACGGCGGACTTCGTGGCGGACATGGCGACTCTCTCGCAGACCGATTTCCGGACGATCATGGTCGCCAAGGCGGAAGATCCGCGCCAGCTCGCGAGAATCGACGCGCGATTCCGGGTGATCGCACTGTGCGAGACGGCCACCGGAATCGTCGCCGCCGAGGCGTTGGCGTCGCTGCCGAACGTCTCCGGCCTGATGTGGGGCGCCGAAGACCTCGTCGCCAGCCTCGGGGGCACCTCCAGCCGGAAGAAGAACGGACGCTACCGTGACATCGCACGCACAGCGCGCGCCCGGGTCCTCCTGGCGGCGGGGGCCCACGGCGGGATCGCGGTGGACGCGGTGCACCTCGACATCGCCGACACGAAGGGTCTCGCACGCGAAGCGGTCGACGCGGCCGCCTCCGGCTTCTCGGCGACCGCCTGCATCCATCCGTCGCAGGTCGAAGTCATCCGCCGTTCCTATGCGCCCGGTGCCGATGAGACGACGTGGGCGCGGGCGGTCCTCGCGGCGGCCGAAGGGGAGCGGGGTGTCTTCACCTTCCGCGGACGGATGGTCGACGAGCCCGTGCTTCGGCATGCGCGATCGATCGTTCGACGCGCGGAGGTCGCCCCCGGCGCGTGAGTCAGGCCGTGCGGCCGGCCGGCGCGACGGCCTCGGTGGTCGCGGTCATGCGCAGCGCATCCTCGGCGGCTTCGTACGAGAGCAGACTCAGATGGTCGTGCTCGAAGCGGAGGCGGTGGATCGAGCCGTTCGGCAGGCGCTCACCGTCGAGGGGGAATTCGCCCGCGCTCGCGTGGCGGATCACCTCGCGGATGAGCGCGCCGTGGCTCACCACGATGACAGTGCTCGTCCCCGGCGCCGTACGGCTGCGGGCGTCGCCGACCGCCGAGCGCAGGCCGCGCAGGGCGCGGCGTCGGACATCCGGCCACGCCTCGGCTCCGGGCACCTCCGCGCGGTCCCAGGAGCCCCACCGTTCGGAGAACTCCTCGGGTCGAAGGCCCTCCGCCTCACCGTAGGCGCGCTCGCGCAGATCGGGGTAAACACCCACGCCGCCCACGCCGAGAGCGTCGGCGATGATCTGCGCGGTCTCGCGAGCGCGACCCAGATCGCTCGCGGCCATGGCGACGGGCGCATTGGTGTCGAGGATGTCGCGCAGGTGGCGCGCGGCATCAGCGGCCTGCGCCCGACCGGCTTCGTTGAGGGGGATGTCGGTGGAACCCTGGATGCGCCGCTGGCGGTTCCAATCGGTCTCACCGTGGCGGACGAGGAGGAGGGAGGTCACCCCTCGAGACTAGACGCGCCGCCGACCCGGGCGGGCAACGCGGCGGCGAACGCCTGGAGCACTTCCGTCGTGCCGGCGTCGACCTTCACCGTCGCCCGGCGGTCGCCCCGGGTCTGCCCGCGGTTGACGATGACGATCGGGAGTCGGCGACGACGGGCCCGCTCGAGGAGCCGGATGCCGGAGTTGACGACGAGGGAGGATCCGGCCACGACGAGGGCATCGCTGGCTCGGACGAGCTGCTCCGCCTCGCGGAACTTCTCGGCGGGGATGAACTCGCCGAAGAAGACGACGTCGGGCTTCAGCATCCCGCCGCAGACGGTGCACACCGGCACGACGAAACCGTCCGTGGTTCCGGGAAGCACGTCTCCGTCGGGCCCGAGTTCCACGCTGTCGGGAACGGTGATCCAGGGGTTCTCCGCTTCGACTCTCTCGGCCAGGTCGCGACGATCGAAGACCTGTCCGCAGTGGGTGCAGAAGACACGTCGCATCGTGCCGTGCAGCTCCACGACGCGGCGGCTCCCCGCGCGCACGTGCAGTCCGTCGACGTTCTGCGTGATGACTCCCGTCGTGACGCCGTGCTCCTCGAGTGTCGCGAGTGCGGCGTGCCCGGGATTCGGAGCGGCACCGGCGAAAGCCTGCCATCCCAGGTGGCTGCCGATCCAGTATCGGCGCCGGGCCTCGTCGCTGGAGAGGAACTGCTCGACGGTCATGGGGGTGCGCACGGGCGCCCCCTCGCCGCGGTAATCGGGGATCCCGGAGTCGGTCGACACGCCCGCGCCCGTCAGCACGGCGACCCGCCGCCCCGCGAGGGCGTCGATGGCGTCCGCCACCGTGGGGGAGAGCGCCGCACCGCCCGCCGTCGTGAGTGTCACCCGGTCACCTCCGATGCGAGTGTATTCGCCTGCAGTTGCGAGGATGTTACGTCAGGGCCGAGGAAGGGAGCCGAACGTGCGGGTCGAACGCGTGGACGATGCGGGGGATCCCCGGCTGCGGGACTACCGCGACCTGACCGACATCGCGCTCCGACGCGTGAGCGAGCCGCAAGGCGGTCTGTACATCGCGGAGTCGGCGAAGGTCATCGCTCGCGCTCTCGGGGCCGGTCACGCCCCGCGCTCGCTTCTGGTGCAGCAGAAGTGGCTCGACGACGCGGACTCGCTTCTCGCGGCGCATCCGGATACCCCCGTGTACGTCGTCCCGGCCGAGATCGCCGAGCAGGTCACGGGCTATGCGGTTCACCGGGGCGCTCTCGCCTCGATGGCGCGTCCGGCCCTTCCGAGCGTGCATGAGACCGTCGCCGGAGCGCGTCTGGTCGTGGTGCTGGAGGACATCGTCGACCACACCAACGTCGGAGCGGTGTTCCGCAGTGCCGCGGCTCTGGGAGCAGACGCCGTGCTCATCACGGAGCGGTGTGCCGACCCGCTGTACCGGCGCAGTGTGCGCGTCAGCATGGGGACGGTCTTCCAGGTGCCGTGGACCCGCCTTCCGGCCTGGCCGCAAGCGCGCACGATGCTCCACGCATCCGGATTCCATCTCGCCGCTCTCGCGCTGTCCGACGATGCCATCGGCCTCGACGCGTTCGCGGCCGCCGATCACGATCGGGTGGCGCTCCTGCTGGGTGCCGAGGGTGACGGGCTCAGTCGCCGCGCCGTCGAGGCCGCCGACAGCGTCGTGACGATTCCGATGGCCGGCGGCGTCGATTCCCTCAACGTCGCCGCAGCCGGTGCGGTGGCCGTCTGGGCGCTCAATCCCCGTCGTCGATGACGCGGCCGGCCGCACCACCGAGCGGCAGGGCATCGGGACGCTTCGCGGTGACGTGGTCGCCGGAGGACTGATGCCGCACGCGGCGCAGCACCCACGGCACGAGATACTCCCGCGCCCACACCAGGTCGCCGGACCGGGCCTTGCGCCACGTCTGCCGGGGGAGCGGGTCGGGCTGCATGGCGAGCAGATCGTTGGGCACGTTCAGTGCCCGAAGCACCATGCGAGCGACCTCGTGGTGACCGAGCGCATTCATGTGCAGGCGGTCGTCGTCGAAGAACCGCATGTCCTGCACCTCCTTCAGCGCCCACTGGTCTGCGACGATCGCGTCGTAGCGGTCGGCGATCGCGCGGATGTTCTCGTTGTAGATCGCCACCTTGCCGCGGATGCCGCGGAACACCGGCGTGAAGTCGGTGTCGATCCCGGTGAAGACCACGAGGGTCGCGCCGTCGCGCGACAGACGTGCGACGGCGTCCTCGAACAGTTCGGCGACGGCATCGGGGTCGCTCCCCGGGCGGATGACGTCGTTGCCCCCCGCCGAGAACGTCACGAGGTCCGGCTTGAGCGCGAGCGCGGGTTCGACCTGTTCGGCCACGATCTGCCCGATGAGGCGCCCCCGCACGGCGAGATTGGCGTACGCGAAGTCCTCCACCTGGTCGGCGAGCACCTCGGCGACCCGATCCGCCCATCCCCGATGCCCACCCGGCGAAGCCGGCTCCGGATCGCCGATGCCCTCGGTGAACGAATCGCCGATCGCGACGTAACGACGCCACGGATGCGGTCCGGTGTTCTCGACGAACGGGGTGCGGTTCGCGCTCGCGCCTGCCATGGATCTCCTTCGGTTCGTGACCGATACGAGGCTATCCCCGCGCGGCCGCCGCCGGGAGCCGACGTCGCGGGGCTCGTCTAAGGTAGTCAGTCGCATCAGCGGATCACACGACAGGGAGGGATGCCGGGTGCTCGACGAGTCTCCTCCCGCAAACGGCGCGCATCCTTCCGACGCTCACCTCGGGAGCTTCGCGGCCGAACACCTCTCGCCCACGTACCCGCAACGCGCTCCGTGGGGCACCGCGCAGCGTCTGCGTGCCTGGCAGGCCGAAGCGCTCGACCTGTACTTCTCGATGGACGGCCCCGATGGTCCGGGTTCCGGTCCGCGCGACTTCCTCGCTGCCGCGACCCCCGGCGCCGGCAAGACCACGTTCGCGCTTCGCCTCGCGACGGAACTGCTGCGGCGGGACGTCGTCGACCGCATCGTCGTGGTCGCCCCGACCGAGCACCTGAAGACGCAGTGGGCGGATGCCGCTGCCCGGGTGTCGATCCGCCTGGATCCCGCCTTCAGCAATCGTCACGTCGCTCCCGCTCGGCACTACCACGGTGTGGCCGTCACCTATGCCCAGGTGGCCGTCAAGGCCTCGGTGCACGAGCAGCTCGTGCTCGACCGTCGCACGCTGGTGATCCTCGACGAGGTGCATCACGGCGGCGACGCTCTCAGCTGGGGGGATGCGCTGCGGGAGGCGTACCGACGCGCCACGCGTCGTCTGCTCCTGTCGGGCACACCTTTCCGCAGCGACACCGCGCCGATCCCGTTCGTCGAGTACCACCCCGACGCGAAGGGTATCCGACTCTCGCGGACCGACTACAGCTATGGCTATCGCCGCGCGCTCGAGGACGGCGTCGTGCGGCCGGTGATCTTCCTGGTCTACGCGGGGCAGATGCGCTGGCGCACCAGGACCGGTGAGGAGATGGAGGCCCACCTCGGCCAGGACAACACGAAAGACATCACGTCCCAGGCATGGCGTACGGCCCTGAACCCGGAGGGGCAGTGGATCCCGGCGGTGCTGCGCTCGGCGGATCGACGGCTGAGCGAGGTGCGCGAGCATGTGCCCGACGCCGGAGGACTCGTGATCGCGACGGATCAGACCGCGGCGCGCGCCTACGCCGCGATCCTCGAGCAGATCAGCGGCGAGGCGCCCACGGTGGTGCTCTCCGACGAGGCCGAGGCGTCAGCGCGCATCGAGGAGTTCGCGCGCGGTGAGAAGCGCTGGATGGTCGCGGTGCGCATGGTGTCGGAGGGTGTGGATGTGCCGCGCCTGGCCGTCGGCGTGTACGCCACCTCCGCATCCACACCCCTGTTCTTCGCGCAGGCCATCGGGCGGTTCGTGCGCGCGCGCCGTCGCGGCGAGACCGCGAGCGTCTTCCTGCCGAACGTCCCCCAGCTGCTCGCTCTCGCCAACGAGCTGGAGCGCCAGCGCGATCATGCCCTCGATCGCGATTCCGACGGCGACGAAGACTGGAACGCCGAGGAAGACCTCATGGACGCGGCCGAGCGCGACGAGAAGGCTTCCGACGCGCTCACCGAGGAGTTCTCCTATGAGGCGCTCGGATCGTTCGCTCATTTCGACCGCGTGCTCTACGACGGGCGCGAATTCGGTCAGCTGGCCGTGCCGGGAACCCCGGAGGAGGAGGAGTTCCTCGGTCTGCCCGGACTCCTCGAACCCGAGCACGTGCACGAGCTTCTGATGCAGCGTCAGGCCCGACAGGGCCGGCATCGCAAGGAACGCGAGTCGAGGGAGTCGGCCACCGATCAGCCGCCTTCGCCGGAACAGACGCTCCCGCCGGCGCTGCACCGGACGCTCCGCGAACAGCGGCAGCTGCTCAACAGCCTCGTGGGACTCTATGCCCGGCAATCGGGTGAGCCGCACGGCGCCGTCCACGCCGAGCTGCGGCGGGTGTGCGGCGGACCGGCGGTCGCACAGGCGACGGTGGCGCAGCTGCAGTCCCGCATCGATGTGCTGCGCTCCCGCGTGCGCTCCTGACGTCGACGGCACCGCTTCCGGCGGCTTCGGAGCTCCGAAATGCTGGCAATACCGGCCGACACGAGTGGCGTAGGTGCCCGCGATGGCTAGCGTGAAGTGTGCCCGAGACCACACCGATCGCCACCCCGAGGGAACGACGCCGCTGGGCGCGATACCTCGTCGACGAACGCGCCGAGGCCGACGTCTATCGTCGTCTCGCGTCTCGCCGTACGGGCGAAGAGCGCGCCATCCTCATCGCCCTCGCCGAGGCCGAGGGCCGTCATGAGGCGCATTGGCTCGCACTTCTCGGCGGAGAGCCCGAACGGCTGCCGCATCGCAGCGCATCCAGCGTCATCCTCGGGTTCATGGCGACGCGCTTCGGATCGGTCTTCGCCCTCGCTCTCGCGCAGAACGCCGAGGCCCGCTCACCGTACGACGACGATCCGGCGGCGACGCCGGCGATGGCTGCCGACGAGCGCGTGCATCACGAGGTGGTCCGAGGCCTCGCGGCGCGCGGACGACGTCGCCTGTCGGGGGTGTTCCGCGCGGCCGTGTTCGGTGCCAACGACGGACTGGTGTCGAACCTCGCGCTCGTGCTCGGCATCGGCGCGACGGGAGTAGCGCCGCAGTTCGTGCTCTTCAGCGGCATAGCCGGGCTGCTCGCGGGCGCGCTGTCGATGGGGGCGGGCGAGTACGTGTCGGTGCGTTCTCAGCGGGAACTGCTCGAGGCAGCGCGCCCGAGCGACTACGCCGACGACGCGCTCGCTCACCTCGATCTGGATGCGAACGAGCTCGCCCTGGTGTACCGCACGCGGGGGATGCCGGCCGACGAGGCCGATGCGCGCGCCCGCCAGGTGGTCGGCTCGGCGCGCGAAGGCGGCTCGACGTCCCTCGTCGTGGCCGCCGACCTCGACGGCGACGACGTGATCGGCGGCGCTTGGCGAGCCGCGGGTTCGAGTTTTCTGTTCTTCGCCTCGGGCGCGATCATCCCCGTACTGCCGTGGCTTTTCGGGCTCACCGGACTCGCAGCGGTCCTCCTCGCCCTCGCACTCGTCGGCCTCGCACTGCTGGCCACGGGCGCACTCGTCGGGATCCTGTCGGGGGCACCGCCGATGGGTCGCGCGCTGCGCCAGCTCGCGATCGGGTGGGGTGCGGCTGCCGTCACCTACGTCCTGGGGCTGCTGTTCGGCGTCGGCGTGGCCTGACGTTCGCCGCCTCCCGTCGAAAAACGCCGTTTTCCCCGAGAAACCACGCAAGGCGTGGTTTCTCGCGGCGTTTGTGGTTTCTCGCGCCGAGCGGCGCCGAGCGGCGAGGGAGCGGCGACGGAGCGTAACGACGAAAGGGCCCCGATATCGGGACCCTTTCGGACTGTGCGCGAGGGGGGACTTGAACTGACCTCGACCCCCTCGCCCCGCGAATCTCGGTTCGGCGTTCTGCCGCATAAGATCAACGATCTACGGCATGTGACCCGTGGATAACTTCACCGCGATGCCCCGACCTACAGGTTGCTTAGCACTTTCATTAGCACTTTTCTCGGCTGCTGCTTGAGGTGTCGGATGGAGTCATAAGCTCCGAGAGCGCGCCCAGTCCACGATTGCAGGCGCGAGGCCACCACGATCTCGACCAGGTAAAGTGCAATCCCGGCTTGGCTGCTCCTCGCCCACCTTCGGCGTCGCAGGCAGCCGCTTGATGGGCAGAGTCGTCAAGCTCATCCGCTCAGACATCCTCAGACTCGAATACAGCCGCCCCATAAGCGCCGCCCGTGATGGCTTGCCCTATGAGGGGGTGATCTCTCAGATGTCGTCGCCGAACGATTGGGGCGTCGTCCGCGCCCGCCGCACGGGGCTCCTGCCGCCAGGACGCCGCGGATGCGCGGGATGGCGTCCCCCTTCGCCAGCGGCAGGCGGTCTCCCTATCGAACATCGTGCGGAGTTGCTGATCCTTGCGACACTGATCGCTGTGGGTTTCGCTGGATTGTCCGGCGTATTATCTCGACATATGGAGCGATTGTCTCGACTGACGCCGGCCACGATTGACGTGTTGAAGATGCTCGTCGCGGCTGAGGGTCCTGTGTGGGGGCTTCAGATCGTCAAGACGACGGGTCGGCCGAGTGGCAGCGTTTATCCGATCCTCGATCGCCTCGAATCTTCGGGCTGGGTCTCCAGCGCGTGGGAGGACGACACATCCCGGCGGGGCCCGAGGCGTCGCTACTACCAGCTTCAGCAGGAAGCGCGGGAGCTAGCCGCCGCGGCGGTGACCACCCTGGAAAACAAGCAGAAGACGATGCGTTCATCGCGGGTCCGGCCGGCGGGCCTGGCGGAAGCCTAGACATGGACAGCAGGAGGCGGGCAGCACGGCTCACGGTAAGGGTGGCCGCTGCGCTGCTCCCCCGCCCAGAGCGCCGAATCATGGCCGAGACGTGGGCGGCCGATCTGGACTACGCCGACGAGCTCGGCGTAGATTGCGGCGACATCGCGCGCGGCGCCGTCACCTTCGCGGTTCGCCGGGGTCCATCCGCATGGTGTCGGAGGCGATGGGTGAGAGCCACGCTCATCACCGGCGCGCTCTTGATGTCAGTGGCTTTCATTCCCCCTTGGTTCCTCATTGCCATCGTGGCTCTAGGGTTGCTCGTTTGGCTGATCGCCGCACCCACGGGCGAGCCACCGAAAGCGTCGAGAACGTCGCGCCACTTGCTTTAGCTAGATATGTAGATATAGCCTCGATTCGCGGATCACCGGATCGATTGGCGGACAACATGCGCGAGACGCGGCAGTGGCAACGATGGGTTCCTCTCGTCTTCGCGGCGATCGTCCTGATTGCCCTCGCGGTGTTCCCGGCATGGGTCGCGGTTCCCGCTGCTGCCGGGTTGGCCGTGCTCTATCTGATGTTCTCCCCGGTCAGAGTGGTGCCGCCGAGCCGACCGTGACACTTCCGCTCCCGTTTGCTTGCCATCCCTACATATGTAGGCCTCGCCTGCGATTACGCCTCGCCTTCGAGGCGCAGGGATCACAGACGGGAGAACGAACGTGAAGAACAGACGAGTGGCGGTCCTCGCGGCCGCGATGTTGGGAGTACTGGCAATATCGCCGGCTACGGCCGCAAACGCGGAGGACGGCGAAAGCCTCGACGCTCTGCTAGCGCGGGTGGCCCCGGAGGTACGCGAGAACCTGTACGACGGCGCATCCGCCGCGCGCGGCGTGGAGGCCGTCACGCCGGCGACCGTTCCGACGACAGGAGCGGAGCCGGTCACCACTCACGGCGAAGACCGGAGCGTGTCGATCTGGCTCCCCACGACGACGGCCGTTGCGGAGGAGTCTGTGGCGGGCGAAGACGTGCGGCTGTTCGAGCACGGAAACGGCGCGACCAGTGTTCCGCTGGCGAAGGACGACGGGTCGGTGCAGATCCTCACCCTCATCGGCAATGTCAGCGCGCCGGAGAGCTACAGCTACAGCGTCGACGTGGCGGAGGGCGCGACGCTGGCGGTCGACGAGGATGGCGCGGTGCACATCACCAGCGCGACCGGGGAGTTCATCGGTGGCGTCGCTCCCGCCTGGGCGGTGGACGCCAACGGTGCACCCGTTCCCACCAGCTACCAGGTCGACGGGACCACGCTGACGCAGCTGATCGATCACGACGGCGGGCAGTACGCCTACCCGATCGTCGCGGACCCGTGGCTCGGCCAGGACCTCTACTACCAGCCGACGGTCACGTTCCCCTCCGGTGGTTACAAGATCAACGTCACGCCGCGGGCGTGGGGGCAGACCTGGGCCGGCCCGGCAACCTGGTTCGCGCACGTCGACGAGGTGAAATCGAAGCTCGGCGGCAACGCGTGGCGATGGACGAACACCATCCAGGAGCAGTTCTACTGCCACATCGCGGGCCTTCCGGCATCCCTCCCCCAGTACAACCTCGAATCCTGGCGGCCGCTCGTCGGCTGGGCGCAGTCACTCGCCCAGTACCGCTGCAACCCTTACGACGGCGCCTGGTCGTAACCACCAGTGCGGGGCCGGCCGGTCCCTGACCGGCCCCGCACGGACACCTCAGAAGGAGAACCCCATGACGACTCAACTCGCAACAGCACAGACGGCCCGCATCCGGGCACTCATCGTCGTGGGGGTGGCTCTCGTCACCGCAGGGCTGTACTCGATCGTCACCCTGCTCTATTCCGTGTTCGCCCGCTACATGTACGTCGAAGATCTCGACCTCGGCCTCGACGAGAACACGGTGTTCCTACTGACCCGCATCACGCCTACCGACCGCGGCATCCTCATCCTCGGCGGCATCCTCACCCTCCTCGGGGTCGCAGCACTCATCGCCGCCGCCGTCCGCGGTCGTTACCGCCGCCGCTCGGGCTTCGTCCCGGCATAGGAACAGCGAGGAGGCCGCCAATCCAGACCCATTCACTCCAACAACCCAACAGCACTCATCCATGCGTTCAAGGAGTTATGTGATGTCAACACTTCGTCGGTCTGCCAGGACCGTCGCGGCAGCAGTCGCCGCATTCGCGGTGGTCGTCGGATTCGCCATCGGTGGCCCTGCCCACGCTACTGAGGTAGCACCCCCGCCCGTCGATGATTCGTCCCTTACCGAACCCGCCCCGCCGATCGACACATCGCTACCTGGCGTCGCAGAGCGGATTGCTGAGATCGAAGCGAACGGCGGGGAAATCCTCGGCGGCTCCTCCGTCCAGTACGTCGAGGAAGGCGCAAGCGACGGCGCCGTGGCTCAACGCGCGTTCCCATCTGGTTGTGGTTTGACGGTTCTGATCTACAAGCAGACGTCGCAGATCGTCTCCGACAACCTCACAAGCTGCCTCGCCCCGTTCGTGAGCGCTGCGATGTCCTCCACGATCGGGTTCCTCGCCTGGGGCCACTACAACAACTTCGTGGCCAGTCGATCGGCGCAGCGCACGGGCGGTTCGAGCCTCGCCCTGGAGTACGCATACAACTGCTACGACAATGTCGACCGAACCATCTTCCGCACCGTCACCAACGGCACCCTCGTCAGAGGTGGCACCACGTACACCGCGGCCGCGTACGACATCGTCGACACCCCCAACTGCGGAACCTCGTAACACGACACCGCAGTCCTACAAGGGTGGGTGGGCTTGGTTACGACCGAGCCCACCCTTCGATCATGTCCAGGCCCTTTCGATAGGTGGCGTCGTCGGAGTCCATGAGCAAGTCGAGAAGATGAAGAACCTCATACTGCTGCTGCTCGGTGCCCGCGCTTGGAAACTCGTCACCATACCTGACCCAGGACGCATCGTCGCGAAGACGTACGAGGACGTTTCCCAAGAACACAGCCGAGGCATCTTCTATTCCATCGGCCCGAATCGCGTCGCTCTGAGCCCGCACAAGGTCACCGAAACGTCCGACGCTGGAAGCTAGATGGGTTGAGTCCACACCAAGACCAAGACAGAACTTCGTAAATGGCTCGTACCCCAGCAGATGACGGACTACGACGGAACGACTCTCAGCATCAGCCCGATACGCGGCACGCCCACGCGGGATCACCCGAACGCTCGACACCGGATGACCGGGATCGGAGAACAGTTGTTCGTCGTTCATGGCCTTCCTTCCCTGGACGAGTCGCGTCAGCAATTCCATGGTGTCACATAGCGTGAGCGCCTACCCCCGCTCGCTTGCCGACAGGTAGCCGCCGCCCCGCTACATCGACCGCAACACAACCAAGCCGACAGCTCGCAACTCCAAAACAAGCTCCCCAGCCTTGAGTGTCAGTGAAGTGACCTCCTTTTCCCGTCTTCTCCTTCTGAATGAACGTATGCTACCGTGGTAGATAGTTCAGTTGCCGTAGTAGAAATCATAGGCGGTGAGTCCCATGCATGGCGGTGTGATCCTGTTCCGGGGAACCGGGGCCGATGCGCGCCGTTATGTCGAGGCCGATCGCTCTCGCGCGGATGACTACTATCTCGGCGCAGATGCAGCGGTGGCGGGGTTCACCGCGCTTGATGGCGACGGGAGTGTGGCCGCCGCGCTCGGGCTTGACCCGGAGACGTACTTTGCCTGGGTGGACTGGACGAACCCGCTCACGGGTGAGTCGATGGGCAAGCCGCGCCTACCGGGTGAGGGGCGGCTAGGGTCGCCACGGTTCGCGGAGATGGTCGTGAACGCCCCGAAGTCGCTCTCAATCGCCGCCGCGCTCCACCCGGAAGTCTCAGGCGCTCTCGACCGGGCGCAGCAGGATGCCGTGGGCGAAGTTCAGCACTGGCTCGCCCAGCATTCCGTGACCCGTGTCGGGCCGCGCGGCAAGCAGGAGATCGTGTCTGTCTCGCAGCTGCAGACGGTGGCGGTGTCGCACCGCACGAGCCGGGCGGGTGACCCGCACCGGCATGTCCACTTCCAGATCGGCACCCGCGTATGGGCGGCCGGGAAGTGGCGGGCGTTAGACACCGCGGCGCTGTTCAAGCAGCAGGGTGTGATCCGCGCCCTGGGCACCGCCGTCATCGCCGCACACCCGGAACTTGCGGGAGTGCTGGATCGGCACGGCTTGACCCTTGATCCGGTGTCGGGTGAGGTGGTCGAGCTCGAGCGGTTCAACGACGTGATGAGCAAGCGCGGCGACCAAGTACGCAAGCACCTGGAACGCTTCGAGGCCGAGTGGGAGGCGGCGCATCCTGGCGAGGCGATGGGGCCGGTCGTCTCGGCCAGGCTCGCGGCGAAAGCGTGGGCGCATGAGCGGCCCGCGAAGAAGCCCATCACCCTGCACGAGGAACAGGCATGGGTGAGCGAACTACGCGACGCCGGCTACGACCCGGACACGTTGCGTCGGCCCGTGCGCCGTATGCCGACGTCGCTGGATGACCTCTCCGTGCAGACCGTTGCGAACCGTGCGCTGAATCGGTGCGCCGCGGGCGGTTCGGCGTGGACGCGCCACTCGGTGCAGGAGCACGTCACCCGGATCATGACCGAGTACGGCGTGCAAGCCGCACCGGCCGAGATACGCGAGTTCGTGAACATCGCCACCGCGTTGGCGATGGAGGATTGCTTCTCGATCCTCCCGACCGGCGCACCTGCCCCGGAGCATGTGGCGCACCTGACCAGCTTGCGTGTGGTGCAGGCGGAGACGGAGCTGCGCGACCTCATCGCCGCGCAAATCCCGCAACAAGACCCTGGACACCCGGACGTGCGCAAGGTGGCGCGCAGACACGGCCTGGATGCCGGGCAGGGGCGCGCCGCCGCTGCGGTTGCATCGACCGATCCTCTCGTGGTCGTGGAAGGTGCAGCAGGTAGCGGGAAGACGACGATGCTCGGGGTTGCAATCGAGGTCGCTGCTCGACACGGGCGGGCGTCGCGGGTTGTTGCGCCGACGTTGCGCGCCGCGCAGGTCGCGCACGATGAACTCGGTGTGCCCGCGACCAGTGTTGCGGCGCTCGTGCACGCGCACGGGTGGCGATGGAACAGCGACGGCGTATGGACACGCCTCGCGCCCGGCGACACTGACCCCGAAACCGGGCGCATCTATCGCGGCCCGGCAGAGGGCGCGCGGCTGGCGCGCGGTGAGCGGGTGATCGTGGACGAGGCCGGGATGCTCGACCAAGACACTGCAATCGCATTGCTCACCGTCACCGCCGAAGCGGGCGCGACCGTCGCGCTCGTCGGGGATCGCGCGCAGCTCGCCGCCGTGGGTCGCGGCGGGGTGCTCGAGATGGCCGCACAGCTCCGGGGCCGCACGTTCGACATGGCGCACGTGCACCGTTTCACTGACCGCGCCTACGCCGACCTGACGGTGCGGATGCGCGACGGTGGCAACCCCGGCGAGGTGTTCGACCAACTCACCGCGCTCGGCCTCGTCCGCCTGCACGCCAGCAACGAGGACATGCGCGAGCACATCGCCGGGCACCGCCGGGAGGGAGAGGCGGTCACGGTCACGTCCAACGACGAGGCCCGCAGTGTCAACGCGCGTATCCGAGAGGAACGAGTGTCGCGCGGCGAGGTCGACGACCACCGCACCGCCACCGGCAACGACGGCCTCCCCATCGGTGCCGGGGACGTGATCCAAACACGCAAGAACAACACCAGCATCGGTGTCGCGAACCGGCAGAACTGGATCGTGCAACGCGTCGAGCAGGACGGGGCATTGCGTGTGCGCGAGGCGGGGAGCGGGCGGAAGCGGCAGCGCACCGTCAGGCTCCCGGCCGAGTATGTGGCCGAACACGCGCACCTGTCGTATGCGGCGACCGCCTACGGGGTGCAGGGCGCGACCGTCACCGGGTCGCACACGATCCTCACCGACGCGACCAGCGCCGCAGGCGTCTATGTCGGCATGACCCGCGGCCGCGAGCAGAACCTGTTGCATGTCGTCGCCGAGAGCCAGGAGCGGGCGCGGGAGCAGTTCGTCGCGGCGATGGAGCGCGACCGCGCCGACCGCGGCCTCACCGACGCGACCGAACGCGCAGCAGAGGCCGTGCGGGGACTCGTGGATGAGGGGCCGGTGCGGCTCGTGCAGACGGAGCGGGCACGCCTCACCCAGCTCATCGAACGCGCGAAGCAGCAAGCCGCCCTGTTCGAGAATGCCGCCGTCCGATTCGCTGCACAGAAGCGGGCGCATCAGGTCGAAGCCGAGGAGCACGCCGAGCTTGTGACCCACGCGAAGAAGACCGCCGAGCACACCCGCAACACGGTCACAGCCGACGTGGAGACGCGAACCCGCGCGGACGGGCAAGAACTCGTGAAGGCTCGCGCGCATCTTCACGCCGCCCGTGAGGAGGCGCGGGCGGCGAGGTTCGGGCGCAGGCGCACCGCCGCCCGGAACATCAACCTCGCGGAAGAATCGGTCGAGAAGATCGAGCAGCAGGTCACCCAGGCCTGGGGCACCGCACCGTCTCTCTTGCGCCCCGTCACCGAGTGGGCGCAGACGATCGCAACCGGACATGCCGCCGCCCACCCCGAGGTGCGGGCGGCTGAACAGGCCCTCAGCGACGCCGAGGCCGCGAGGCAGCAGACGGCCCAGCGGCAGGCCGTCGAGCGGGATCGCCTCACCATCGAGATGTACGGGGCGGAACAGGCACGGCAGATGCGAGGCACCTTCCGCACCCCCAACCCCATGGCCGACGCCGAACACGCCAGGAAGCGGGCAGTCGAGGCTCGGCGGGTGATCGCGGAGTTGGACGCGCGCCCCGTCGCTGAGGCCGCCGAATGGCTCACCCAGCGGCGGGAGCAGCAGCGGGTCGAGCGCGAGGCTCTGCAAGCTCGTCAGGAGGCCCTCGCCCGCCGCAACACCGGGCTGACGAGAACCGGCCCTGATCAGGACAGAGGGCGGCCAGGACTCAGCCTGTAACCATGCGCTGGCAGAATCAGCCGCCGCGCTGGCAGACGGTTCGTTGAGCCGCGGCGCGATCAGATAGCTGCGCGCTCCGTCAACGCCGGTGGGGTGATGCGGAGGGAGGCGGAATCTCCATTGCTTGCGCTTTGGGGTGCCCGCTCTCGTATACTTGCAATATGGAAAGTACAGATGATTTGGCAAGCGCAGCGAGCGAACGGCTCCGGGAGTTCGCGCGGTTGGAGAACAGTGCGAGTGAGCGCAGGCCCTCCCGCGGGTACTGGTGGCTGATGCTTTGGTCAGCGGTTCTGATCGCCGCCTATGTTGGGGTGTACCTGTTCACGTTCGGGGGCTCCACAGTGGAACAAGTCTCAGAGCGCACTGGCGGCTATTCGGCGACGTGGGTGATGCTCACACCAGTACTGACGTTCAGCTCGCTCCTCAGCGGGGCGCGCGAACGCTTCAACATCCGAGCCAAACCATCGCCGCTGCATTGGGGCTTCTACGGCCTCGTGATGGCAGGATTCGTTGCGCTGGGAGTGCTGAGCATCACGGGTATCGCCTACCCATGGTGGCTGAACGTGCTCGTTCCCCTTGCCCTCTTCGTCACGATGGCGGCAGCGCCCGTGCGAAACCTTATAGCTGTCTCGCGCAGATCGTCCGAACCGTGGGGCCGTGCTCCTCTGAGCACAGCGTCCCGTCTCATGACGGTGCTTATCGGTGCGGCCATCGGCGTGCTGCTCATCACGTCTGCCTACCCTCTTGCTGCGGCGATCTCCGGCATTGTCGTCATGGTGTTCCTGATCGTCGTGCTCGTGAGTTGGCGCGCCTCGTTCGGGCTTCCGCGAGTGGGGTATCAATGGGGCTCGCTCCATTGGGTGTGTTTCGGGGCATGTGCGTTGGTCGTGTTCGCGTGCGTGCTCCTGACGACATTCACGAGCTGGTTCACCGCCCCTTACACCGTGGCGGCGGGCGTGCTCGTGTTCATCATCATGGGTGTGGCGGCACTCTTCCCTCGCAGTGACCCCCAACGAGAGCTGTGATGGCGCATCCCAGGCATGAGCTTGACCCCGCCTTCCAGACGCCGTTGCGGTTCTCCCTAATGGCGGCACTGGGGCGACGCACCGAGATCGACTTCGGAACGCTCCGTGACGCCTTGGAAGCCGATGATTCTTCACTCAGCAAGTCCATCTCGCACCTGGAGAAGGCGGGCTATGTGAAGACCACTAAGGGGTATGTCGGCAGCCGCCCCAGAACGTGGATCGAAGCCACTAGCAAGGGCGAACGTGCCTTCACGCGTCACCTATCAGCGCTGCGAGCGATCACCGAAGACCGAACAGCCGAATAGGCCGAGTAACCCACTCATGGGTTCACAGGGACAGTCCGCCGTGGGGCGTTGGCGGTTCCGGGCGGCGTGTCTCCGTGTCGAACGACTCCGCGGCCGAATGAGAACGGCGGCGGCGGGCTGCGGCGAGTTCGCGATCCAGCACGTCCGGCGTCCGCGAGATACCGCGCGCTTCGAAGCTACGCACCTGCTCCACCGTCAACGCCTCCCCACGTCGCCCGCTTGCGTCGAGCCGGTGGAGGTTCTGTCGCGCGTCAGACTGTTTGGCAGGGCTGTTAGTTGAGTCCTGAGCGGAGAGTTTGACCATGGGTAGACCACCAGCGATCCCGGTGGAGAAGAAGACGCGGATCGTGCTGAGCGTCCTCGCCGGCGAGATGACGATCGCTGAGGCGGCTCGGCGCGAGAAGGTCAGCGAGCAGTCGATCGGTCGGTGGAAGGCGGACTTTCTCGAGGCGGGGAAGACCGGACTGGCGGCGGGGAAGTCCGGGCCGTCGACGCGGGAGCAGCAGCTCGAGGCGGAGGTCGCGGATCTGACCCAGGCGCTCGGTGAGGCGGCGGTCGAGATCCGGGTGTGGAAGAAGTCGGCGGAGGGCCGGTTGGGCCCTTCGAGGACCTCGAGGTGATCCGCATCGAGGCGGGCATGTCGACCGCGAGGTTCTGCAGGCTGATCGACATGCCCGAACGCACCTGGCGTCGCTGGCAGGCCAAGGCGAAGCAGGAGCAGCCGCCGAAGGGGCCGTGGCCGCAGCCCGCGAGGGACGCGGCGCGGGACCTGGTGACCAAGCACGCGCTGGCGAAGCCGGCGTGGGGGCACCGGAAGATCTGGGCGCTGACCCGTCACGACGGCCACAAGGTGTCGCAGGCGACGGTGCTGCGGCTGCTGCGCGATGACGGGCTGATCCTGCCGTCGGAGTATCAGAAGCAGCGGCGTGAGCTGGCGAAGGATCGCAAGGCCGCGTTCGCGAAGAACCCGACAGGCCCGAACCAGGTCTGGCAGTTGGACTTCAGCGAGTTCGAGACCACGACCGGCGGGACGTGGCGGATCGCGGGGTGCCGAGACTGGTACTCCAAGCTCGAGCACCCGTTCCACGTCTCGCCGACCGCGAACCAGTACGACGCGATCGCCGCGATCGAGCTCGCCCTCGCCGACTACGAGGTCATGTTCGGGCACCCGCTCGTCGACGAATGCGAGGTCGACCCCGACACCGGTGAGGTGCTGCCGGTGCTGACGATCGTCACCGACAACGGCGGCCCGTTCCGGTCGCTGAACTTCGAGCTGTTCATCATGAGACACCCCGAATTGCGGCACGTCCGCACCCGGGTGAAGACCCCCGGGCAGAACGGGTCACGCGAACGCGGGTTCGGGACCCTGAAGTACGAGCGACTGTTCCTCGACGAGATCCCCGACGCGCTGACGCTGATCGAACGCGCCGAGGACTACCGGACCGAGTACAACACCGAACGCCCGCACGAGGCGATCGCCTGGAACCGGCCGATAGAGGTGCACATGGGCCTGGCCGACCCCACCACCCCCACCTTCGAAAGAGAAGAAATCCTGCCAACAACTTGACGCGGGACAGTTCGGCCGGATCAGCGCGTCGATGCCTGTGTGGTCTTCCACGATCGCGAGGGTGCGGGCGTGGGCGAACACGTCGCCGGGAATCTGCGACCAGTCGATGCCCCATCCGGCGTCGCTGGCGAGCTGGTTGAACATGATGTGCTGGCTGCGGGTGTTCACGTCGCGGAACGGATGGATCGCCGTCGTTTCACCCCACACCCAGGCAAGCCCGTCGGAGAACGCATCCGCGTCCAGGTCGCGGAGGTGCTCGCGGGCGGCGAGTTCGCCGAAGACGCGCTCTGCCTCGGGCACGATGAACGGCGGACGGCAGTGTGCGATGCCCGTGCCGCCGGGGTGAGTGTCGGTGTCGCGAATGTCACCACCCCAGACATACAGATCAGCGGTCAGGTGCCTGTGGATGGCCTGCAAGTGGGCGAGTTCGAATCGTCCGGGGATCGGGTGCTCGGTGAGTTCGACCATGCGCTGATGGATCGCGGCCGTCTCCACGGCTTTCCAGCGGTCGTAGTCGGTGATGCCGAGTTTGTTGATCAGAACGAGGCTGTTCGGGTAGCTGTAGCGGTCGGGCACTGGTGCTCCTGCCCGGACGGGCTACTTCTCGGGGAAGCTGTCAAGCGCCGCAGCGATCGCCTCGCGCACCGCCTCATCCGCGGACAGTTCACCGCGCACCTGACGGCGGGCAATCTCTCGATCCGCCTCAGTGACGACCGCACCGGCCGTGACCTGCCCGGCCTCGACCTCCGCGAGCACGCGCCGGACATGGGCCTCGGATACCGGAGTCTTGAGAGCCATGCGGGGTGCCTCCTTATGGTTGGCGTTCTGTACCTAGTTTACGTCGCCCCACCGACATCCACCGGGAAGCCAGGGGCGGGGGTGCCGATTCGGCACAGCCAGCGGAGGTGTCAGGCTTCCCCGTTGTCAGTCACGGCGTCCGCGAAGAGGGCAAGGAACTTCTCGCGGGGGATCACGATGCGCCGCCCGAGCTTCACATGCGGGATCGTACCCTCGTTGATGCTCGTGGTGATCGTGCGGGGATCGACGCCGAGTGCTTCGGCGGCTTCTTTGCGGGTGATGACGAGGCTGCGCCGCTTGCGGAGGTCGTCCATGTCAAGGGTGCTCTGCCGCATGTCGCACCATCCGTTCGTGTCAGCGCCGAGAAATGTGGTTCATCCCACCGTAGAGAATCGCACTTGCACTGTCAAGCATTGCGTTGTAGTTTTCTACTATGGAAACAGAGAGGGTGCGGGGCAACCCCGCAGGCATCACGAACACGCACGTCGCGCAGAACATCCGCGCGGCCCGGCAAGCGATCGGTATGGACTTGCGCACCATGTCCGACGGGCTGAAAGCCGCCGGGCGAAAGCTCTCCACCTCGGGCATCAGCAAGCTGGAGGCCGGGGATCGTCGCGTGGACGTGGACGACCTGACCGTGATCGCCTACCTGCTGCGCACCACCCCCGCCGCGCTCCTGACCCCACCGGACGAGCAGACGACCCTCACCGGGGTGCCGGAGGAGTACGAGCCGGAGGAGATCGACAGGTGGATGCGCGGGGAACTCGTGCTCACCGATGAGGGGCTGTTCAACTACTGGCAGCAGGAATGGGTGATCTGCACCGACCGCATCCACCACCTCGAAACCACCCTCGCGGGCATGACCACCCCCAGCAGAGACGACCCCGAGAAGCCGAGCGCGCACCCCAAGACCATCGCCGCCTACCAGGAACGTTTGGAGACGGCACGGGCACGCGCGCGCGTGATCCAGGAGCGCGGCGTGCAGCTCGACCCGGAAGGGCGCGTGTTCAACGCCGCCGACTACATCGAGAACTACGGCGACACCCATCGGCCTGGGCAGACGACGGCAAGGAGCACCCGGTCATGACGAAAAATCCACAGTCCGCAGGGCAGGGCGGTGCGGATGAGAAGCAGCAGCGGCGCTCCCGCTCGCGGCAGCCCGGCTCGATCCAGTCCTACGACACCGACACGGGGAAGCGGTGGCGGTTCCAGATCTACGTCCTGAAAGACCCCGAATACCCCGAGATGGGATCGCGGCGGTTGACCCGTTCCGGGTTCACCAGCACCGACGAGGCCAACGACGCCTTGCAGGAGGCGTTGAAGCAGCGGAAGCAGAACGAGAAGTTCGGCAACAAGGTTCCGACCGTGGGCACCTATGCGGATGAGTGGGTGGCGGGGCTCAAGCTCGCGGCGTCCACGACCAAGGGCTACAAGAAGATCATCCGCAACCACATCCGCCCCCAGCTCGGCACAATCCGGCTCGACAAACTCACCGCCACCCGCATCGCCCGCCACTACCGCGACCTCGAAGACCACGGCCGCAACGACGAATACGGCAAAGGACAGCCGCTCTCTGCCAACAGCGTCCACAAGGTGCATGTCGTGCTGGGTGCGATCCTCGACGCGGCGATCGACGACGGGCACCTGACGGTGAACCCGGCGAAGAAGAAGCGCACCGTGAAGCCGCCGAAGTCCAGCGAGGTGCGGGCGCAGAAACCCGAGATCGCGACCTGGACGGCCGAGCAGTTGCAGACCTTCCTCACATGGAACCGCGACACCCTCGACGACGAACTGTTCCCGCTGTGGCGACTCATCGCCTACACCGGCATGCGCCGCTCCGAAGCGCTCGCCCTCAAGTGGTCGGACATCAACACGAAGACGATGCGAGTCAGCATCCGCCGCGCCGTCGATACCGACGACTGGACGAAGACGAAGACCACCAAGACCGGGCAAGCCCGCGTCATCGACGTGGACACCGAGACATTGAAGGTGCTCGCCTCCTACAAGGTCGCGCGGGCCGAGGTGTCGTTCGAGCTTGCGAAAGCCGACGCCTACATCTTCGGCGACGACGACGGGAAGCTCCGCTCACCCGACGCGATGACCAGCCGCTGGGATCGCCGCCTCAAATGGGCCACCGCGAAGTTCGACTCCCTACACCGGGTCACAATCAAAGGACTGCGTCACACCCACGCGACCCTGCTGCTCGAACTCGGCGAACACCCCAAGGTCGTGCAAGAGCGGCTCGGGCACTCCACGATCACCACGACGATGAACATCTACTCTCACGTCACCCCGACCATGCAGCGCTCCGCTGTAGACCGCTTCGCCGCCCATCTCAACTCGTAAGACCTATGGTCGTGCGTCGGCATCGCAACGCTAAAGGGACCCTGTCGTCGCCGATACGGGACGCCGTTGATCTCCGGGCGTCCAAATGACGCAGCCGCGCTGGTAACCCGCTTGACTCCGAGCCTCTCATAACACGGAAGACGTCATGCCATGCATGAGCCGCATGATTCCGGTCACCTTCTAGTCTTCGAGAGCGTCTCGGCCTGTAGCCGAATGGCGCGAAAACAGTTAGCCTCTCGCAATGTCCCGGGGTCTGTCCGATAAACGGTGTGTGGGGTCCGGCGGTTTTCATTAGTAGGTGGTTCTCTCGAACCGTCCGGCGAAGGTGATCGCGAACGCGTTGAGCGCTGGCTTCCACCTGATCACCCAGCGTGCCCTGCCGCCGCCGGTGGGGTCAAGCGAGCGGGTCACGAGGTAGAGACACTTCAACGCGGCTTGCTCGTTCGGGAAGTGCCCGCGCGCCCGGACCGCCCTGCGGTATCGGGCGTTGATCGATTCGATCGCGTTCGTCGTGCAGATCACCCTCCGTATCTCGACGTCGTACTCGAGGAACGGCACGAACTCCGCCCAGCCGCTCTTCCAGAGCTGGATGATCGCCGGGTATCGCCCACCCCACTCGGCGGCGAACTCTTCGAACCTGTCTTTCGCGGCCTGCTCGGACGGGGCCGTGTAGACCGGTCTGAGCGCCTTCACGATCGCGTCGCGGCGTTGGCGGCCGGCGTAGCGGAAGCTGTTGCGGATCAGGTGCACGATGCACTGCTGCACAACCGCCTGCTCCCACGTCGTGTTGATCGCTTCGGGGAGTCCCTTCAGCCCGTCGCAGACGGCGATCAGGACATCCTCGACGCCACGGTTCTTCAGCTCCGTGAACACCTGCAGCCAGAACCTTGCGCCTTCGCCGCCATCACCGGCCCAGATCCCCAGGATCTCCCGTTCCCCGGCCGTGGTGACGCCCATCACGACGTAGAACGGGGTGTTGCGGACCTGCCCGTCGCGGACTTTGACGACGATCGCGTCGACGAAGATCACCGGGTAGAGCGCGTCCAACGGTCGCGCGGACCACTCCGCGAGCTCCCCGGCGACTTTCTCCGTGATCCGGCTGATGGTGTCCTTGGAGACCTTCGCCCCGTAGACCTCGTCGAAGTGCGCCGCGATCTCACCTGTCGTGAGCCCGCGGGACGAGAGGGAAAGCACGATCTGATCGATCCCCTCGAGGCGGCGTTTCCGTTTGGGGACGATGACCGGCTCGAACGACCCATCCCGATCCCTGGGGACCTCGATCTCCACCGGGCCGATCTCGGTCAACACCGTCTTGACCCGCGTCCCGTTGCGCATATTCGCGGCCGTCGGCGTCCCGCCGTGATCATGGCCGAGATGCTCGGTCAGCTCAGCGTTCAACGCCGTCTCGAGCACACTCTTGGTGAGCTGGTTCAGCAGCCCTCCCGGGCCCACCAGGCTCACGCCCTGTTCCTTCGCCTGCGCGAGCAACCGCTCCGCGAGGTCCTTCTGATCGATGATCTCCCCGGTCACGGGATCAATCATCGTCTCGTCCAACATCTTGGTCGTGTCAGCCACGGCCATCTCCTTTCGGATCAGGCCGGACCCTCACACACCGTTATTCAGACAGTCCCATGTCCCGAGATGGCGTCGGCGTCAGCATGAAGAGTCGCCCGGCCAGCCCCGGCTACGAGAGACTGCCGCGGGAATATCATTTCGGAGTCACGGATGATCGGAGCGCTCGAGAGTGTTCGCGAGCGTCTGGATGAACTTGCCGACCGCATCAGGGGCTGGCAGGTCGATTCGGAGTCGGATGCTTCCCGCTTTCGGTCCTGTGCCGTTGACGATTGCCGCCCCGCCGAGTTGGTCGAGAAGCGGGCCTATGGCGTCTGCTGCATCGGCGGGCAGATGGCCGACGCCGCGTCCGTTGGAGGTGACGGCGACCCCGGCTGGGGATCTTCGCGTGCGGGGCTGGGTGCGGAGGACGTAGGTGCGAGGCGCTTGGCTGTCGCGTTCGCGATCGTTCACGAGGTAGTGGGTCCGTTCCAGGGCGACCGGCCGTGTCGGCAGGTGCCGGAGATCGGGAAGTTCGTGGTGGCGACTGATGCGACCGGTTGTGATGTGTAGAAGTTGTTCCCACCATGCGGGCATGAGCGCCCCTTCTCCTCGGATCGGTATGCCATCACCGAGGCGGAGCACGCTTCTACTATGTCAGCCCGTGCTGTGAATCCTCCGGCCAGCCGCGGGCCCGGACAGATCGCGCAGAGGCAATGTCGTTGATCACCGGTATTCTCTGGCGATTGAGCGTAGCGTGAGGAGCATGTGGACAGTTCTTCTCATCCTGCTTGTGGCCTGGGCGGTGCTGTCGATCGTGGGATTCGTGTTCGAGGGCCTGCTCTGGTTGGCCATCATCGGAATCGTGCTCTTCATCGGCACCCTGATCTTCGGGATACTCCGGCAGCGCGCCAAGCGGGCCAAGGCGTAGTCACCCCCGCACGGGACGCACGGGGTGCGGTCCACCTCTCTTGCCGTGGCGTCGGGGTTTCTAAAGGCGTGACGGCCGCTGCCGGGCGGCGGTGCCCTTCTCCACCGAGTTCGTTTCGGCCGCCACGCGCACATGCAGGGTGCCTGGGCGGACACTGACACGAACACGGGTGATGTGACCGAAGCTGTCGCCGTCGAGTTCGATGAGGTGAGGGGCGTCGAACCGGGCTTCGAACCGGGTTCCTTGGACGTAGGCGAGCGCGTGGAGGTCGGGTGTCTGCTGGAGGAGCCGGCGGCTGAGCGGGGAGCGGCGGGCGAGGCCTTGCAGGGTGAGGCGGGTTCCGATCCGCGCCCACCCGAAGCGTCCTGTCGGGCGCATCATTACGACGTCCAGCAGGCCGTCGTCGATGATCGCAGCGGGGATCAGGAGCATGTTCCCGGTGAGGGTTCCGCAGTTGCCGACGATCACCGTGTGCGCCCGCGTCGACCTCACCCGCCCTCCGTCGATTCGGTAGTCGAGATGGAAGAGCTTGTTCGCGATGACCGAGCGGGCGATCGGTGTGACGTACGCGAACCAGCCGAGATGCTTTTTCGCGATGGTGCTTGTGCTCTCCGCCATCTCCGCATCCAGTCCGATGCCGGCCATGACCATGAACGCGTGCGAACGCCGGGCGCCGCTCTCGTCCTCGAGCTCAGCCACCCCGACATCCACGGACCGGTCCTCACCTGCGAAGGCAACGGAGACGCAGGCGGCGATGTCGTTGAGCGGCGCACCGATATCACGTGCGAGGAGATTGCCGGTGCCCAGGGGAACCAGCGCGACCGGGATGCCCGTCCCTTGCATCACCTCCGCGACGGCTCGGACCGTGCCATCGCCGCCAGCGACCATCACCACCGCCGGAGCAGCAGCGAGAGCGTGCTCCGCTGCGGCCCGGCCCGCGTCGTCGCTGCGGGTCTCGTACCAGCGCGTCTGCGCCCACCCGTGCTCGGCCTCATACTCCGCGACCACGGGGCGAAGCCGCTCCAGCGGGGTCTTCACAGGGTTGTAGACGACGGCGGCGTGCCGTCGCCCGGCTGCCGTGTGGTCGTGCGTGCTCACTGCGGGGCTGCGGTGAAGTAGCGGCGCTGCTCGACCAGGGGGCAGGTGAACACGTCGCGCTCCCCGAGCCCGACACGGTTGATGTACCGCACGATGATCGCATAGGACGCCAGCAGCCCGGTCTGCACATAGGGCACATCATGGCTCCGGCAGTAGGCGGCGATGATGGGCGCTGCCTTGCGCAGGTGAGGGCGCGGCATGGACGGAAAGAGGTGATGCTCGATCTGATAATTCAACCCGCCCATCGCGGTGTCGAGCAGACGTCCGCCGCGGACGTTTCGGCTCATCATCGCCTGGCGGCGCAGGAAGTCGAAGCTCGCATCGCTCGGCACGATCGGCATCCCCTTGTGGTTCGGGGCGAACGAGACGCCCATGTAGAACCCGAAGAGCCCGAGCTGCACCGCGAGGAACACGAACGCGATGCCCGGCGACAGCACGAGGAAGACGAGCACCGGGAAACCGACCAGCCGGACCAAGAGGAACCCGATCTCGACCCATCGCCTGCTCAACGAACCGCGCGTGACCACCCGACGCACCCCGGACGCATGCAGCGAGACGCCCTCCAGGAGCAGGATCGGGAAGAAGAAGATCCCCTGATGCGAGCGCAACCACGACAGAACCCGCCCTCTCGGCGCGGCACGCTCCGGAGCCACGACGATGACCGGCAGCTCGATGTCCGGATCAGACCCCAGCTTGTTCGGATTCGCGTGGTGACGGGTGTGCTTGTGCTGCCACCATCCATAGCTCATCCCCACCAGCAGGTCGCCGAGCACGAGACTTGTCCAGTCATTCCACTTGCCCGAAACGAAGATCTGCCGGTGGGCCGAATCATGCCCGAGAAAGGCGATCTGCGTGAACACCACCGCCAAGAACACCGCCGTGAACAACTGCCACCACGTGTCACCGATCCACACGAACACCAACAGCCCGCCGGCGAGCACGAGCGGCAGACCGATCAGCTTCGACCAGTAATACCCATACCGGCGACGCAGCAACCCCCGATCCCGGATCGTCTTCGCCAGGGCCGTGAACTCACTCCCAGCCCTGCCGCTCCGCCGATCCACCGAGCGCGGTGTGGTCGAACGAAACCCACCCATGATGCGCCCCACATCCCACGGCCACGGACGCCATCAACGCCCGTGACCACCCTCGTCAGTCCAGTCGTCGATACGGGCACGATCGTCGGTCGCCGCGACACGCCGATCCGGCTCAGGCACTCGTGTCTCGGAGGTGCGGAACGTCACCGACTCCGCGAGAGCCGCGACAGAGGCCGCTCTGTCATGCTCACCCGCAGCCGCCTCGCGGAACCGGACCGCCGCCGCATCCTGCTTCGCACGGACACCCTCGCTGATCTCCGCCAGGCGGTCAGCGAGCACGCCGCCGAGACCGTCGCGCAACTCCTCAAGATTCGTGTTCGCGATCTCCAAGCGACGATCCGAGATCGTCACCTCGACAGTCGAGTACCCTGCCTTCGCGAGACGTTCCCGCGTCTCGCTCCCCAGGATCTCCGTGATCTCGTCCCGTTCAGGGCGGCGCGTGAACACCGCCTCCACCGTGTAACGATCCGGGGCCTCATCAGTCATCAGCGCCGCAGGCAACGAACCCACCAGCACCGATCCCAGGCCCAGCGTTGCGGTATCTGCACCGCTCGTTCGTGTCTGCGTATCCATAACCTGACGTTACGCCCCCAACATGTACGCCTCACAGGTTCAACTAAGCCCGCGCGCGCCGCAGAAAACTCCAGGAAACAACCGACCCCAGCACAGCGGTCGCACTCGCACCGGGGCTCGACACCGTCACATGTCTACGCATGGCACCGTGACCTGCGCCACGCGCAGGGGACGAGCCGATGAACCGCCCCTTCAACGCGCGAAGGACAAATCTCCACCTCAGCCCGAGGAAGCCCTGAATGTCACCGTCGTTGGCGTCTTACGATCCTTCCGGATCCGCGCTTAGCACTTTTTCTAGCACTTCCAACACGAATGGCCCCCGACCCGAGAGATAGAATCCCAGGTCAGGGGCCATTTCATTCGTGTGCGCGAGGGGGGACTTGAACCCCCACGCCCTAATACGGGCACTAGCACCTCAAGCTAGCGCGTCTACCTATTCCGCCACCCGCGCAGGTGGTCGGCAGCTTTCGCAACCGAGGGTCGAGCCTAGCACGTTCCGCACCGAACGCCCTACGCGCGGTGGTCCCGCGCGTGTCCGAGCGACGCGTCCCGGCCCGGTAGCCTGGTGCGCATGCCGGCGACCCCCTCCGACCTCCCCGAGGTCGCACGCGTGGCGCGTGACCTCATCCGCTTCGACACGACCAACCACGGCGGCGGTAATGCGGCGGGGGAGCGGGAGGCGGCCGAGTACGTCGGCGCTTACCTGGAAGATCTCGGCCTGGCCGTCGACTACTACGAGCCCGTCCCGCGGCGCACCAACGTGCACGCGCGGATCCGGGGCCGCAATCCAGACCGACCGGCACTCGTGCTCCACGGGCACCTCGATGTCGTTCCCGCCATTGCCGAGGACTGGTCGGTCGACCCGTTCGCCGGCGAGATCCGCGATGGGATGCTGTGGGGGCGCGGCGCGGTGGACATGAAGGACATGGACGCCATGATCCTCACGGCCGTCGCCGACATGGCCCGTGCGGGGGAGCAGCCCGACCGCGACATCGTGCTGGCGTTCTTCGCCGACGAGGAGAACGGCGGCATCGAGGGCTCCTCCCTCGTCGTGCGGGACCGCCCGGAATGGTTCGCCGGCGCGACCGAGGCGATCAGCGAAGTCGGCGGCTACTCGATCCACGTCGGTGAGCGGCGTGCCTATCTGCTGCAGGTGGGGGAGAAGGCCCTGGTCTGGATCCGGCTGGTCGCGACCGGACGCGCCGCACACGGCTCGAGCGTGCACGACGACAACGCCGTCACGCGGCTGGGCGAGGCGGTCGCCGCCCTCGGACGCACCGAGTGGCCGGTGCACCTCACGGACACGACACGGGAGTTCACCCGCATGCTGGGCGAGCTGACCGGCGCCGCCGGGGACGACGCCGACAGTCTCGCGCGGCGCACCGGGCCGGCGGCGGGATTCCTGCGCTCGACGCTGCGCACGACGACCAACCCGACGGGGCTCACCGCCGGCTACAAGCACAACGTCATCCCCGACCGTGCCGAAGCGCTCATCGACGTGCGGGTGCTGCCCGGCACGGAGGATGCGGCACTGGCCGACATCCAGCGGATCGTCGGCGACGACGTGGCCGTCGACGTGGTCCACTCCGACATCGGGCTCGAGGTGCCCTTCGCCGGCGACCTGATCGATGCGATGGTCGCCGCGCTGGCTCGCCACGACCCTGGCGTGCCGGTGATCCCGTACCTCATGGGCGGCGGCACCGACAACAAAGCACTGGCGTCCCTCGGGATCGCCGGATACGGGTTCGCGCCGCTGCGACTTCCCGCTGATCTCGACTTCACCGGAATGTTCCACGGTGTCGACGAGCGGGTGCCGGTCGAATCGCTCGTGTTCGGCCAGCGCGTGCTCGGCGACTTGCTGCGCACCTGCTGACCTCACCGAAAGGCCACCCCATGCAACTGCTCGAGGCGATCGTGCTCGGCCTCGTGCAGGGACTCACCGAGTTCCTGCCCGTGTCCTCGAGCGCCCATCTGCGCATCCTCGGCGAGTTCCTGCCCACCGCCGAGGACCCCGGTGCCGCCTTCACCGCGATCACGCAGATCGGCACCGAAGCGGCCGTCGTGGTCTTCTTCTGGCGTGACATCGTGCGCATCATCCGAAACTGGTTCCTCGCCCTGTTCGGCCGGATTCCCCGGAACGATCCCGACGCGCGGATGGGGTGGCTGATCATCGTCGGCAGCATCCCGATCGTCGTGCTGGGCCTGCTCTTCCAGGATCAGATCGAGACCACGTTCCGCTCGCTGTGGATCATCGCCGCGATGCTGATCTTCTTCGGCGTTCTGCTCGGCATCGCCGATCACGTCGGGGCGAAGCGTCGTTCTCTGAACGATCTCACCGTCGGCCACGGCGTCGTCTACGGATTCGCGCAGAGCCTGGCGCTCATCCCGGGCGTCTCCCGATCCGGCGGCACCATCACGGCGGGACTGTTCATGGGCTACGAACGCGCCGCCGCGGCGCGATACGCGTTCCTGCTCGCGATCCCGGCCGTGTTCGGCAGCGGCTTCTACCAGCTGTTCAAGAGCTGGGACGAGCCCGGGGTGTTCTCCCTCGGCGAGACGGCCCTGGCGACGGTGGTCGCCTTCGTCGTGGCTCTCGCCGTGATCGCCTTCTTCATGCGGTGGATCTCACGGCACAGCTTCCTGCCGTTCGTGCTCTACCGCGTCGCGCTCGGCACCGTCCTCATCGTGCTGCTGAGCCTCGGCGTCATCGACGCGTACTGACCCGGGGCCGCCGCGAGAGGGGATCAGCGCCGGTCGTCGCGGCCGGGCTTGGACGGACCGTCGCCGCGCCGCCGCAGATACTGCTCGAACTCCTGGGCGATCGCGTCACCCGAGGCCTCGGGGGAATCGACGGTGTCGCGGTTCTCCTCGAGCTGTCGGATGTACTCCGTCATCTCCTCGTCGTCGGCGGCGGCCGCGTCGATGGTCGCCTCCCACGCGATCGCCTCGGTCGCGAGGCTGCCGCGACCGACGGGGATGCCGGTGAGCGACTCGAGTCGGTCCAGCAGAGCCAGTGATGCCTTCGGGGACGGCGTGTGGCCCGCAACGTAGTGCGGCACGCTCGCCCACAGGCTCGCGGTGGGGATGCCCGCCGCGTCGGCGGCATGTCCCAGCACGGACAGGATGCCCACCGGTCCTTCATAGCTGCCGCGTTCGAGTCCGAGCGTCTCGCGCACCTGATCGTTCTCGCTGCCGGCGAAGACCGAGATCGGGCGCGTGTGCGGGACATCCGACATCATCGACCCCAGTGACACGAAGCCGGTGATGTCTTCGCGCAGGGCCACGTCGATGAACTCCGCACTGAACGCCTGCCACGCGCGAGCGGGCTCGACCCCGGTCAGCAGCCACAGCTCGGTGTCGCCCTGCGGCTCGGTCGGGCGGAGAACCGTCGCCTCCGGCCAGGTGAGGCGGCGGTGGCCCTCGGCGTCGGCAACCAGATGCGGCCTGGTGTACTGGTAGTCGAAGTACAGTTCCGGGTCGACGGAGAACACCGGTTCGTAGTCGCCGGAGCCCTTCACGTGCGCAAGCGCAGCGGATGCGGCCTCGCCGGCGTCGTTCCACCCGTCGAACGCGGCGACCAGCACGCGGCGTCCCAGTGCGTCCACACAACCTCCCCGATCGGTCCCTCCAGGATAGGCACGCTCCGCGCGCACGGGCGCAGCGGCAGGCGCGGGCGACCCCGATCCGGGCGGTGGGCGGGACGCCGGGTGCGTAGCATGGGCGGGTGAATTCTCCGCGCATCGCCGCCGTCCTGTGGGACATGGACGGAACCCTCGTCGACACCGAGCCGTACTGGATGGCCGCCGAGACACCGCTCATCGAGAGCTTCGGGGGCACCTGGTCCCACGAGCAGGCGCTGCAGCTGGTGGGACTCGCGCTGGAGGACTCTGCGGGCATCCTGCAGTCGGCCGGCGTGCGCATGAGCAAGGGCGACATCGTCGACCACCTGACCTCCGAGGTCATGTCGCAGCTTTCGCAGAAGGGCGTGCCGTTCCGGCCCGGCGCGAAGGAGCTGCTGCGGAGTCTGCGTGCGGCCGGCATCAAGACGGCGCTCGTGACGATGTCCATGCGTCGCATGGCCGACCACGTGGTGTCGCTCATCGATTTCGACGCGTTCGACGTCATCGTCGGCGGCGACGACGTCGCGCGGCCCAAGCCGTATCCCGATCCCTATCTCCAGGCCTGCGAGGCCCTCGGTGTGTCACCGCTGGACGCCGTGGCGGTCGAGGACTCGCCGACCGGCGTGCGCGCCGCCGCTGCCTCCGGGGCGGTGACGCTCGGCGTACCCCTCATGGTGTCGCTCGAGGGCGTCGGCGCCCACGAGCTCTGGCCGACGCTCGCCGATCGCACCGCCGACGACCTCGCCGCCCTGCACGCGGCGCACCGCACCGCGGAGGAGAACCGATGACCGCCGCACGCCCGAGCGGCCCCTTCCGGGTCGGCGACCGTGTTCAGCTGACCGGTCCGAAGGGCCGCCTCCACACCATCACCCTGCGTCAGGACGGCGAGCTGCACACCCACCATGGCGTCCTGCGGCACACGTCGCTGATCGGTCAGCCCGACGGGTCCGTCGTCACCGGCAGCGGCGGTCACGAGTATCTTGCGCTTCGTCCGCTGCTGCGCGATTTCGTGATGTCGATGCCGCGCGGCGCGGCGATCGTCTACCCGAAGGACGCCGCGCAGATCCTCGCGGAGGCGGATGTGTTCCCGGGGGCGCGCGTCGTCGAGGCCGGCGTCGGCTCGGGTGCGCTCTCGCTGTGGCTGCTGCGCGCGATCGGGGAGACCGGGTCGCTGGTGTCGTTCGAGCGGCGCGAGGAGTTCGCCGCCGTCGCCCGGGCGAACGTGGAGACCTTCCTCGGGGAGGTGCCCGCCACGTGGCGCATCGAGCTGGGCGACCTCGCTGAGGCCCTCCCCGCCGTGGTCGAGCCGGGCACGATCGACCGGGTGGTCCTCGACATGCTCGCCCCCTGGGAGTGCCTCGACGCCGTCGCCGACGCGCTGACGCCGGGCGGCGTCGTGGTCTGCTACGTCGCCACGGCGACGCAGCTGAGCCGCGTGGCCGAGTTCATCCGCGGAACGGGGCTGTTCACCGAGCCGGACGCGAACGAGACGATGGTGCGCGGGTGGCACGTCGAAGGGCTCGCGGTGCGGCCCGATCACCGCATGGTCGCCCACACCGGCTTCCTGGTGTGGGCACGACGACTCGCGCCCGGCGCGGTGGCCCCGGAGCAGAAGCGCCGCGCGTCGAAGTCGAGCTACGGCGATGAGGATGTGGAGCTGTGGACACCCGGCGCGGTGGGGGATCGGGAGATCACCGACAAGAATCTCCGCAAGCGTGTGCGCGAGGCCGAGCGTGCCGCCGCAGGCGCTCGTCTCGCGTCCGCCGCGGAGGACGAAGGCACCGCGACCGCCTAGGATGAACCGGTGCGCAAGATCCCCGCTGCTCTCGCCCTCATCGGAATGACCTCTGTCGGCCTCGTCGGCTGCACCGTCGAAGCCGCCGCGCCCACCTGCGTGGAGAGCGACACCGACCTGGCCTCGCTCGCGACCGTCTCCGGTGACATCGACGCCGAGCCGCGGGTGGAGGTCTACTCCCCGTTCCACGTCGACGAGGTGGCGGTGGAGCGCCTGTCGGAGGGCGAAGGACCCGAGCTGTCCACGGACTCGCAGCTGCTGGTCATGGACTACTCGTTCTACGCCGGCGACAGCGGGGAGCCGTTCGCCGCGACCGCCTACGACGGTGATCTGACGAACGTCTTCTCGATGGAGAACATCGCCGCCGCGCTTCCCGGCCTCTCCGAGGCGCTGCAGTGCGCTCAGGCGGGGTCTCGCATCGTCATCGGCCTCCCGGCCGACGAGATCAACCCCGACTACGCCGCCCAGGCCGGCCTCGCCGAAGACGAGTCGCTTCTCGCCGTCGTCGACGTCCGCAAGGTCTATCTGCCGCAGGCCGAGGGCGACCTTCGCTACAACTCGAGCCTCGGGATGCCCACGGTCGTGCGCGCCCCCGACGGCCGGCCGGGCGTCATCATCCCCGATGCCGCGGCTCCCGACGAGCTCGTCGTGCAGACCCTCATCGAGGGCGACGGCGAGGTCGTCGAGGCCGGCGACACCGTGCGGGTGCACTACACCGGACTGACGTGGGCAGACCGCGAGGTGTTCGACTCCACGTGGGAGACGACACCCGCGGCGCTCTCGCTCGACGAGGTCGTGCCCGGGTTCTCCGCGGCGCTCGAGGGCCAGACCGTCGGGTCCCAGGTGCTCGCGGTGATTCCACCGGATCAGGGTTACGGCGACCAGGCGAGCGGAGCGATCCCCGCCGGCTCCACGCTCGTCTTCGTCATCGACATCCTCGGCGTCGACGAGGCGTCCTGAGCCTCGTCTTCCCTCGGGCCTGCCTAGACTTGGCGTCGTGGCCACCGCATCCGTGAAGACCCCGCCCGAAGAGCGGCTGGTCAACCTCGTGGTGGCTCTCACCGCGACGGATCAGGGGCTGACGAAGGACACGATCCTGGCCAACGTCACCGGGTACCGCGAGCAGCGCGAAGCGGGAGCTTCCAAGGATGCTCTCGAGAAGATGTTCGAGCGCGACAAAGAGAACCTCCGAGCCCTCGGCGTCCCGATCGAGACGATCGGCGACTGGGCCGACCCCGATGATCTGCGCGAAGCGCGCTACCGCGTGCCCGCGGCGGAGTACACCCTCCCGGACGACCTGGAGTTCTCGCCGGCCGAGCTCGCGCTCCTCACCCTCGCCGGGAGCGTCTGGAGCGAGAGCTCGATGTCCGTGGAGGCTCGGGCCGGCCTCCGCAAGATCCGCGCGCTCGGCATCCCCATGGATGCGCCGATCCAGGGGTTCGCGCCTCGGCTGAGCACCAACGACGCGGCGTTCGTGCCGTTGCAGCAGGCGATCGAGCACGCCCGCGTCGTGACGTTCCCGTATCTGAAGCCCGGCGACGCCGCCCCGCGCACGCGGCGTGTGCGCCCCCTCGCCCTGGTCGAGTATGAGGGACGCTGGCACGTGCTCGCGCACGACCTCGGCGTCGACGAGGAGCGGACCTTCCTGCTGTCGCGCATCGTCGGCGCCGTCACCGCCACGCGCCAGCACTTCGACGCAGCGCTCCGTCGGGGAGCGGGGGAGCGGGCGCTGTCCGGCCTGCAGGAGGTCGCAGCACGCAACGTGGCGCTGCTCGAGGTGGAACCGGGGACGGAAGCCGCGCTGCGACTCGCGCGCCGCGCCCAGCCGGCCGAGCAGGGGGTGCGCGTGCCCTTCGTCGACGTGCACATCTTCGCCGACGAGCTCGCCTCCTACGGCCCGGAGGTGCGGGTGGTCGAACCCGCCGCGCTGCGGGACGCCGTCCTCACGCGCCTGCGCTCGACGCTCGCCCGTCACGGCGGTGCCGCGTGAACCCCGTGCGCAAGCCGCTCGTCGCCACCGACCGCGCGGCGCTCATGCTGCAGCTGGTGCCGTATCTGATCGGGAAGGGGGAGGTGTCGGTCGCGGAGGCGGCCGAGGAGTTCGACGTCACCCCCGACCAGATGCGAGAGATGGTGGAGAAGCTCACCGTCATCGGCCTGCCGGGTGACGGCGGCTTCTGGCAGATGGCCAACGATCTGTTCGACATCGACTGGGATCTGCTCGATCGGGACGACCGCATCGTCATCACGCACTCGGTCGCGCTCGAGCGCACGCCGCGCCTCACCGCGCGCGAGGCGGCTGCGCTCCTCGCCGGCCTTCAGCTCACCCGCGGGATTCCCGGGGTCGGTGACAGCGAGCTGTTCTCGGAACTCCTCGCCAAGCTCGCCCGCGGCGCCTCCGGCACCCCGGCCGACCTCATCGTCGCGCCCGCCCCCGTTGACGCGGTACGCGATCGCGTCGCCGAGGCGTTGCGCGTCGGACGCGCCGTCGCCTTCGCCTACAAGGCCCCCGATGCTCCGGCGACCACCCGCACGGTCGACCCCGTGAAGGTGAGCATCGCCGACGGTCAGTGGTACCTGCAGGGATGGTGCCACCTGCGCGAGGCGATGCGCACCTTCCACCTCGACCGCGTCAGTGATATCCGGCTGACGGATCTGACGGTCTCACACGCCGCCGATCCCGTGCCCGACTGGTTCGCGGACGGTTCGGATGAGCTCGTGGTGCGCATCCGGTTCCCCGCAGCGTCGGCGGCGCTCCTGGGCGACTACCTTCGGCGGGCGGACACCGAGACGGAGAGGGGCGTGACGGTGGCCACGATGCGCGTCGCCGACGAGAACAGTCTGCGCCGTCTGGCCGCCAAGCTCGGTGGCGATGTCGAGATCCTGGAGCCCGAGGGCGCACGCCGTGCGGCAGCGGATTGGGCCGAGAGCGCTCTGCGACTGTACGGCCCGAGCTGAGACCCGCCGCGCCCAGCACCGTTCCCGCTCGCGATAGCGCGGTTAGACTGAGAACAGGTCAACGATCTGGAGTCCTCCTCATGGCTAACGCATTCAGCCCATGGCACCTGCTGCTGATCCTCGCGGTCATCCTGCTGCTGTTCGGTGCCGCCAAGCTGCCCGCCCTCGCCAAGAGCGTCGGCCAGTCCGCCCGGGTGTTCCGGGGCGAGATGAAGGCGATGAAAGACGAGGACGCGCCTCGAGGCGGTGACCGCGCCGACACCCCGTCGGCGACCGCGGACTCGCCGTCCACGCCGACATCGGGCGGGGCATCCGACCCGAAACCCTGATCGGTGGCGACCGACACACCCGCATCGAAGGCGGCGAAGCCCCGACGCGGTGAGAGGCGGATGTCGCTCGGCCAGCATCTCGTCGAGCTGCGCAAGCGCCTGATGATCGCGGCGATCGCGCTGGTCGTCGGCATGGTGGTGGCCTTCTTCATCACGGATTTCGTCATCTGGCTCATCACGGAGCCCATCAGGTACATCGCCGTCGAGCGGGGGGATGAGATCGACGTCGCCGTCATGTTCAGCACGGTGACCTCGGCGTTCGATCTGCGCATCCGGATGGCCTTCGCCATCGGCCTGGTGCTGTCGGCACCGGTCTGGCTGTGGCAGATCTGGGCGTTCGTGATGCCGGGTCTGACTCGCACGGAGATCCGATACACGATCTGGTTCGTCGCGGCGGCGATCCCGCTGTTCTTCGCGGGATGCTGGACCGGTCTGCTGGTGATGCCCCACATCGTGGAGATCATGGCCACCTTCGTGCCGGAGGGCGGCTCGTCGTTCTACGACGCGAAGTACTACTACGACTTCGTCATGAAGCTGATCATCGTCGTCGGGGTCTCCTTCGTCCTCCCGGTGTTCCTGGTCGCCCTCAACATCGCCGGTGTGATCAGCGGGCGTGACATCCTCAAGGGCTGGCGGGTGGCCGTTCTCGTCGCGACGATCTTCGCGGCGGTCGCGACGCCAGGCGCTGACGTGGTGTCGATGATCCTGCTCGCCGGCATCCTGGTCGTGCTGTTCTTCGCCGCCGCCGCAGTGTCGCTGGTGTTCGATCGGCGTCGACGCAAGCGCGAAGAGGCGTTCCTCGCGGACGGGTCGTCGTCGTGACCTCTCTCTCGCCCGCCGAGCGGTTCGCCCGAGCGAACGAGCACCGCGAGCATCCCCGTACGAGCGAGTTCGCCGAACGGCAGCGCTTCGACCTCGACCCCTTCCAGCTCGCGGGATGCCACGCGCTCGAGTCGGGCCGCAGCGTGCTCGTGGCCGCGCCCACGGGGGCCGGAAAGACCATCGTGGGGGAGTTCGGCATCCACCTGGCGATGTCCGCCCCGGGGGACAAGGCGTTCTACACGACGCCGATGAAGGCGCTGTCGAATCAGAAGTTCCGCGAACTCGTCGACGTGTACGGGCCGGACGAGGTAGGACTGCTCACCGGCGACACGAACATCAATGCGAGCGCCCGCATCGTGGTGATGACCACCGAGGTCCTGCGCAACATGCTCTACGCCGACTCGCCCGCGCTCCAGGGGCTGCGCTTCGTCGTGATGGACGAGGTCCATTACCTCGCCGATCGTTTCCGTGGCGCGGTGTGGGAAGAGGTCATCATCCATCTCCCGCCGGCCGTGCGACTGATCGCCCTGTCGGCGACGGTGTCGAACGCGGAGGAGTTCGGCGACTGGCTGGATGCGGTGCGCGGGGACACGGAGATCATCGTGTCCGAGACCCGACCGGTCCCTCTCGAGCAGCACGTCCTCGTACGCGGAGACCTTCTGCCGCTGTTCGACGACCGCGCCGGCGTCGCAACGGCCCAGGTGAACCAGGAGCTGCTGCGCATCCGTTCGGCTCGCGGCAGCGGCTACGAGAGCGGGCGGCACGGGGGTGGCGGCCGCCGACCGCACCGGGGCGGCAGGCGGCCCCAGCGAGCCGGGCATCCGCAGCGGATCGAGCGACTGGATCGGCCGGATGTCGTTGAGCTTCTCCGACGCTCGAATCTGCTCCCCGCGATCTTCTTCATCTTCAGCCGGGCCGGGTGCGATCAGGCCGTCATCCAGGTGCGGCGCTCCGGCGTGCGTCTGACCTCGCCCGAGGAGCGCAGCCTCATCCGGGAGATCGTCGAGGACCGCACCCGCAACCTCGTCGAAGAAGACCTCGGCGTGCTCGGCTACTGGGAGTGGAAGGACAACCTCGAGCGCGGCGTCGCGGCGCACCACGCGGGCCTCCTCCCGGCCTTCAAGGAGATCGTCGAGGAGCTGTTCCAGCGCAAGCTCGTCAAGGCGGTCTTCGCCACCGAGACGCTCGCGCTCGGCATCAACATGCCCGCCCGGACGGTCGTGCTCGAGAAACTCGAGAAGTTCAACGGCGAGGCGCGGGTGGCCATCACCTCCGGCGAGTACACGCAGCTGACCGGGCGTGCGGGACGCCGGGGCATCGACGTCGAAGGACACGCGGTGGTGCAGTGGACCGAGGGCGTGGACCCGCAGGCGGTGGCCGCGCTCGCGTCGCGCCGCACCTACCCGCTGAACTCCAGCTTCCGGCCCACGTACAACATGGCGGTGAACCTGATCGACCGCTTCGGTCGCGGGCAGGCGCGCGAGATCCTCGAGTCCTCGTTCGCGCAATTCCAGGCCGACCGGGCCGTGGTCGGCATCGCGCGCCAGGTCAAGGATGCCGAGGAGTCGCTCGCGGGATACGCCGATGCCATGGCATGCGACCGCGGCGACTTCGTCGAGTACGCCGCGATCCGCCGCGAGCTGAGCGACATCGAGAAGATCAATCGCAAGGACGTCACCGCGGGAAAGTCGACCCGCGATGCCCGGCAGCGCGAGATCCAGTCGCTGCGCAATCGCATGAGGCGTCATCCGAGTCATGAGTGCCCCGATCGCGAGCATCACGCGCGCTGGGCCGAGCGGTACCACAAGCTCGATCGCACCGTGCGGAAGCTTCGCGGGCAGATCGACTCCCGCACCGGCACGGTGGCGCGGATCTTCGATCGCGTCGTCGAGGTGCTCGATGAGGTCGGCTACGTCGAGATCGCCGCCGACGGGGCGACGACGCTCACCGACGACGGCCGCACGATGAAGCGCATCTACGGCGAACGCGACCTTCTCGTCGCGGAGAGCCTTCGGCTGCGGCTCTGGAGCGCGCTCGACGCTCCCTCGCTCGCGGCGATCGCGTGTGCGCTGGTCTACGAGCCGCGCCGCGACGACGGCGGCTACGGGGATCGGCGCCTGCCGCGCGGGGCATTCCGCATCGCCCTCGAGAAGACGACCGATCTGTGGCAGCGGCTCGACGACCTCGAGACCGAGCATCGCCTGCCCGGTTCTGAACCGCCCTCGCCGAACCTGTCCGCCGCGATGCACGGGTGGGCGCGCGGACTGCCTCTGGACACCGTGCTCGCCGAGGCCGACATGGCAGCCGGCGACTTCGTCCGCTGGACGAAGCAGACGATCGACCTGCTCGACCAGCTCTCGCTCGTCGCGCCACCGGAACTCGCCGGCACCGCACGGCGTGCTCTCGAGTCGGTGCGGCGGGGGATCGTCGCGTACAGCTCGGTGTGATCTCCCGGAGTGCCGATCCTTCTCGAAGCAGTCGCGCAGGGGCGCCGGATTAGGGTGGACGCGTGAGTCTCGCCCCGGCCATCCGGCCCGTCTTGCCGCTGTGGGCGGCCGTCGTGACCTCGCTGGTCGGGGGAGCGGTCCTCGATGCCGCCTACCCGGACATCGGTTGGTGGCCCCTGGCATTCGTGGGAGTCGCATTCGCGCTCGTCTCCCTCATCGGCCGCAGCGTGGGCGGAGCGCTCCTGGTCGGCCTCGCCTTCGGTGCGTCGTTCTACCTCATCCACATCGTCTGGATCACCCGCTATCTCGGGGTGATTCCCTGGTTCGCGCTGGCGGGTGTCGAGACGCTGTTCATCGCGCTCGGGTCGGTTCTGCTGACGCTCTCGTACCGCTGGTTCCCGCGAATCTGGCCCTCACGGTGGGCCAACCTCGTCGGGCTGCCGGTGCTGGTGGGAGGAATCTGGACCCTGCGCGAGCAGATCATGGGTTCCTGGCCTTACACCGGCTTCCCCTGGGGGCGGCTCGGGATGAGCCAGTCGGAGAGTCCGCTCGCCCACATCGTCTCCTGGGTGGGCGTCAGCGGGCTGACCTTCCTCATGGTCGTGTTCACCGCCGCCGTCATCGAGTGGCTCCGAGCGGGTCGGCTCCGGGATGTGCGCTCGGCCGTGCCGGCGGCCGTCGCCGCGGTGCTTCTGGTCGCGGTGCCGGCGTTCCCGACGACGGATGTCGGCACGTGGCGGGTCGGTGCCGTGCAGGGCAACGGACCGTCTGCGTACTTCGATGAGCGGGAGCCGTATGAGGTGCTGAACGCCCAGATCGAGGCGTCCCAGCCGATCCTCGAGGACGACCTCGACGTGCTGGTGTGGCCAGAGGGCGGTATCGGATACGACCCGCTGCAGGATGCCGCGACGGCGGCCGCGCTCGACGGCTTGAGCGAGCGCGCCGACGCGCCGCTCATCGTGAACGCTGCGACGGAGCGGGGCGACGACGTGTTCAACACGTCGATCCTCTGGACGGCCGAGAACGGTGCGGAGCAGGTGCACGACAAGGCCAACCCGGTCCCGATGGGGGAGTATGTGCCCGATCGCTGGTTCTACGAGGCGATCGTGCCCGACCTCATCGGTCTGATCCAGCGGGAGTACACGCCCGGATCCAATCCGCCGTACTTCGATGTCGACGGGATCGGTGTCGGCCTCGCGATCTGCTTCGACGTGATCTACGACGACGTCATCTGGGAGGGCGCCCGCGACGGCGCGGAGATCTACGTGCTGCAGACGAACAACGCCGACTTCCGTGACACCGATGAGAACCTGCAGCAGCTCGCCTTCGCACGCATGCGCGCGATCGAGACCGGACGTGCGGTGGTCAATCTGTCGACGGTGGGCACCAGCCAGATCATCGATCCCTCGGGCGTCACCCTGGAGTCGTTGCCGACGGACACCGCCGGCGCGATGGTGCTCGACGTGCCGCTGCGCACCGGTCTCACCGGCGCGGTCGTGGTCGGCCCGGCCGTTCAGGCCATCCTGGGGTGGGGGAGCCTCGCGGCGATCACCGCTCTCGGGGTGGTCGTGACGGTGCTCTCCCGTCGTTCGCCCCTGCGAACGACGACGGCGCCGACTCCCGAGGGAGCCGGCGCCGGTCGATGAGTGGGATTCAGGCGCTGAGCTTGTCGGTGGAGGCAGCCGCACCGCGTCGTTCGCGGATGTAGGTCAAGCGCTCCTCCAGGAGCTCTTCCAGCTCCGGGATCGTGCGACGCTCGAGCAGCATGTCCCAGTGGGTGCGGGCGGCCTTGTCGCCGCTGTGGTCCACCGTGGCCGTGCCCTCACCGATTCGCAGAAGAGCCTCGGCGCCGCAGGTGCGGCACTCCCAAGCCTCCGGGACCTCCGCGTCGGCGGCGAAGGTCATCACCGTGTCTCGCCCACAGGACGAACACGAGTAGGTGTGCTGCGCGCGGTCGTGGAAAACGACGCCCTCTTCGCTTTGTAGGCTCTGGGCGCCGAGTCGGATGCCGCGCAGACTGCGGTCTGCCATAGGGGGTGGTCCTCTCGTCGGTCACCAGGTATAACGCGACGACCTGTGGGAATCATCCGAACGGACGCCGCGAAGACGCCATTCACAGTCGATGCACAGCGCCGTCAGCCGCCCGCGCGTGGCGGCGTCGACGACCGCGTCGCAACCACGTCGAGGGCGACGTCGGCGACGTCGGTGACGATGCCGTCGACACCCCAGTCCAAGAGCGTCGACATGCGCGCGGCATCGTTGACCGTCCACACATGGACCTCGACGCCGAGTGCGTGCGCGAGCACGATGCTGCGCGGTGAGACGATGCGCATCGGACCCTGCCTCTCCGGCACCTGAAGCGCATCGACGCCCACCAGTGCTCTGCGCGCCATGGCGATCGAACGTAGGGAAGCGGCGGCGAGGAAGCGCGCCACCGTCCTCGACCCCGCCGATGTCGCGGGGCGGGCCGACCCGACGGTCGCGGCGCGCAGCGCCGTATGACGCCTGTCGTCGTCGAAGCTCGTCAGCAGCACGCGCTCCGCGTGCGCGGCGATGATGCGTCCTGCCGGAACGGCGGCAGCCGCCGCCTTCACATCGATGTTGAAGCGGAGACCCGGAAACGTCTCCAGTGCTTGGCGCAGGGTGACCAGGCCGCCCCGGGAGGACATCAGGTCGTCGAGCTCCTGCAGGGTGACATGTGCGATCGGGCGGGGGTCGCCGGTGACGCGGCGCAGATCGACGTCGTGGAAGAGCACGACCTCGCCGTCGGAGGTGAGATGGCAGTCCGACTCGACGTAGGCAGCTCCGGCGGCGTGCGCGGACGTGACGGCGGCGAACGAGTTCTCAACGATCCCGTCCGCGGCGTCTGTCGCGGTGACCAGGCCACGATGGGCCAGAACGCGAGGGGGTGCGGAAGCGGTGAACCAGGGGTGCACGAGGTCTAGCGTGCCTCATCCGCTCCGCCGCCGGCGGCACCGGGTGTGGTCTTGCGCGCTTCCGTGGCGATGTCATCGGCGGCGGACGCCGCCTCGCGGGCGGCGGCGAGCGCCGCGTCGGCGGCGGCGCGGGTCGGCCCGGTCGGCTTCGGCTTCGAGCCCGGCTCACGGCGAGGGGTGTCGTCGGAGCGACCGCCGAAGGCGGCGCCGATGCCCTTCAGTGCCTCGGTCATCTCGCTCGGGATGACCCACAGCTTGCTCGATGCACTGTCGGCGATCTTGGGGAGGGTCTGCAGGTACTGGTAGGCGAGGAGCTTGTCGTCGGGTTCACCGGCGTGGATGGCGTCGAAGACCATCTCGATGGCCTCGGCCTCGCCCTGGGCTCGCAGCACGGCCGCCTGCTTGTCGCCCTCGGCGCGGAGGATCTCGGACTGCCGACGGCCCTCCGCCTCGAGGATCTGAGACTGCTTCGATCCCTCGGCGGTCAGGATCGCCGCGCGACGGTCCCGCTCCGCGCGCATCTGCTTCTCCATCGAGTCCTGGATCGACACCGGCGGGTCGATGGCCTTCAGCTCGACTCGGGAGACGCGCAGCCCCCACTTGCCGGTCGCCTCGTCGAGGACGACCCGCAGCTGGCCGTTGATGTTGTCGCGGCTCGTCAGGGCCTCCTCGAGGTTCAGCCCGCCGACCACGTTGCGGAGCGTCGTCGTGGTGAGTTGCTCGACAGCGCTGAGGTAGTTCGCGATCTCGTACGTCGCGGCGCGCGCATCCGTGACCTGGAAGTAGACGACCGTGTCGATCGAGACGACGAGGTTGTCCTCGGTGATGACCGGTTGCGGCGGGAAGGAGACGACCTGCTCGCGCATGTCGACCAAGGGTCGGAGGCGGTCGATGAACGGCACCAGCAGGTTGAGACCGGGGCTCAGCGTGCGCTGGTAGCGGCCGAGCCGCTCGACGATGCCGGCGTACGCCTGCGGGATGATGCGGATGGAGCGGAAGATCACCACGACCACGAAGATCGCGACGACCAGCAGCAGGACGATGACGAAGATCTGTCCGATGAACGAGCCGATGTCAACCATGGTCAGCTTCTTTCTCGCGATGAACGTGGGTGGGCCGGACCTCGACCGTCGCGCCCCGCACCGCGTAGACGGTCACCCGAGTGCCGAGCTCGAGGTCGGCGTCGAGGATGCCGGAGGCTGCTCGTGCGGTCCAGGTCTCCCCGTTGTCGAGTTTCACGCTTCCGTCACCCTCGACGAAGGCCGCGACCACACGGCCGTCGATGCCGTAGAGCGCATCGACGTTCGTCTTGACGTCGCCCGAGGAGCGGCGCAGCGCGCGCAGCAGCAAGGGTCTGATCGTGAACAGCAGGAGCGCGGAGATCGCCGCGGCCGCGCCCACCTGCAGCCACCAGGGTCCGCCGAGGAGATTGACGCCCAGCCCACCGATCAGAGCGCCGGCAGCGAGCATCAGGAAGGTGAACTCGAGCGTCAGCAGCTCGACGATCACGAACAGCAGTGCGAGCACGAGCCAGACGATCCAGAGATACTGCGTCAGATCGGGCATCATCGACCCGCCTCCTTCCCCTTGCTCGAACTCTAGCAACGCACACCGGGCGCCGGGCCGTCGTCGCGCGCCCCGAAATCGGATGAGACCCGTTGATAGGGTCATGAGCGGCTCGTGCGCACGCGCGCGCCCGTCACGACCTCAGGAGCGAAGCCCATGTCCCAGCCCCTCCCCGCCGGTTCCCTGGCCGGAAAGACCGCCCTCGTCACCGGTTCCTCGCGGGGCATCGGCGCCGACACGGCGCGATACCTCGCGCAGGCCGGAGCGGATGTCGTGATCAACTTCCGCAACAAGGCCCCGCGGGCCGAGAAGCTCGCCACGGAACTGCGAGAGCTGGGCGTGCGGGTCCTCGTCGTCGGGGCAGACCTGACCGACCCGGACTCGGTCGCGGCGATGTTCGACGAGGTCGCACGCGCTTTCGGGTCCCTGGACATCCTCGTTCTGAACGCATCCGGGGGCATGGAGTCCGGCGTCGCCGAAGACTATGCCCTGACGCTCAACCGCGACGCCCAGGTGCGCACTCTGGAGACCGCGCTGCCGCTCCTGCCTCAGGGCGCTCGCGTGGTGTTCGTGACGAGCCACCAGGCGCACTTCATCCGCACGACGGCGACGATGCCGGAGTACGAGCCGGTCGCTCTGTCCAAGCGTGCCGGTGAGGATGCGCTGCGTGAGCGCATCCCGGCTCTCGCCGAGCGCGGCGTGGAGTTCGTCGTGGTCTCGGGCGACATGATCGAGGGGACCATCACCGCCACGCTCCTGGAACGCGCGAACCCCGGCGCGATCGCCACACGTCGCGAGTCGGCAGGGCGCCTGTACAACGTGTCGGAGTTCGCCGCCGAGGTCGCTCTCGCGGCGATCGAGCCGGTTCCCGCCGACAACACCCGGCTGGTCGGGGACACCGGTTCGTTCGCGGGGGAATGACGTGCGAGCCGCCGACATCGAATCCCTCATCGCGGTCGGCCGGCCCGACATCTCACGCGACGGCTCCTTCGCGGTCTACGCGACGTCGCGACCCGACATCAGGGCGAACCGCTACGTCGGACAGGTGTGGCGCGCCGACCTCCCCCACGGGCGTCCCCGCCGACTGACACGCGGCGTCGCCGACGCGGCACCGCTCATCAGTCCCGATGGCTCACGGGTCCTGTTCCGGCGCCCCGACGCGGGCGGCAGGGCGCAGCTGTTCGTGGTGCGCGCCACCGGGGGAGAGGCGGTGCAGATCACGGATGAGCCTCTGGGGATCGCAGAGCACGCGTGGACGCCCGATGGTGACCGCGCGGTCTTTCTCGCCCGCGTGCCCGAGCCGGGCCGGTACGGTACCGTGGCCGGGCTCGAGCCTGCCGCGGAGGCGCCGCGTCGTGTCACCGGCATCCGCTGGCACGCCAACGGGGTCGGATACATCGCCGACCGACCGTCGCACGTCTTCGTGGTGCCGGTGGCCGACCCGGACGACGAGCCCGCCTATCCCGCGGCGGCCCGCGTGGGGGAGTCGGAGGAGACCCCCACCGTTCCGGTCCCCTCGCGACGGGTGACGCTCGGTGACGAATCGCACAGCGCACTGGCGGTGCACGAAGGCCGCGTGTTCACCGTCGTCGATGCGATCGAGTCGGCGCGCCGGGATCTCAGTTCCCGCGTCGTCGCCGTCGGCCTCGACGACGGGAACGAGTCGGAGGTCGTGGGGGCCGATGCGCGGTTGACGATCTCCGACCTCGCCGTGTGCGGCGACGGCACGCTCGCTCTCTTGGCGGCAGATGTCGGGGAGCGGGGGGTCGACTTCGTCGCTCCGGCGACGGGGCTCTTCCTCGTCGGAGCAGACGGCGTCCGGCGCGTGCACGACGCCGACCGGTTCGATCTGGGTGAAGCGGGCAGCCACCTGACCGTCGTCGGCGACGACCTTCTCGTGCAGAACCGCACCCGCGGGCGCGTGCACCTGCTCCGCGTCGCACGGGACGGCACCGCTTCCGCCGTGCTCGACGGCGATGTCGAGGTGAGCGGTCACGCCGCGTCGGGCACGAGGGTCGTCGCGGCAGCGGCGACCCCGGGGAGCCTCGGCGAACTCTTCCTGATGGACGGCGGCGAGGCCCGCTGCTTGACCCACCACGGTGAAGCGGGCGCCATCGCCCCGGTGCCGATCGCCGAGCACGAGATCACCGGCCGCGACGGGTATCCGATCCATGGCTGGAGCGCGATCCCGGACGGTGAGGGTCCGCACCCGGTCATCCTTCAGATCCACGGCGGACCGTATGCCGCTTATGGAATACACCTCTTCGACGAGACACAGGTGCTCGTCGATGCCGGATACGCGGTGGTCTATTGCAATCCCCGGGGCTCAGCGGGCTACGGGAGTGCGCACGGGCGAAGCATCCGGCAGGCGATGGGCACGGTCGACATGGCCGACGTTCTCGATTTTCTCGACGGGCTCCTGGCGGCGGACCCGCGACTGGACGGCGACCGCGTGGGCATCATGGGCGGGTCGTATGGCGGCTACCTGACGGCGTGGACCATCGCGCACGAGGAGCGTTTCGCCGCGGCGATCGTCGAACGCGGCTTCCTGGACCCCGTTTCGTTCCAAGGCACGAGCGACATCGGAACGTTCTTCGGGGATGAGTACGTCGGCACCGATCCCGAGGCGATCGCGGCGCAGAGTCCGATGGCGGTGGTCGATCGCGTCACGACGCCGACACTCGTCATCCACTCCGAGGCGGACTACCGGTGCCCCCTCGAACAGGCTACGCGCTACTATTCCGCGCTGAAGCGTCAGGGCGTCGAGACGGAGATGCTGATCTTCCCGGGGGAGGACCACGAACTCACGCGGGCGGGCCAGCCGCGCCATCGGGTCGAGCGCTTCGACGCGGTACTCGGCTGGTGGGCGCGCCATCTGCCGATCGGCTGACCCGCCCCGTTTCTCGTGGCCGCCCGCGCGTTCTCCGAGAAACCACTTCCAGCGCGAAACACCACACATTGCGACGTTTCTCGCGCCGGAAGGTGTTTATCGCGTGGCGGCGACGGTCGCGCGGCTCAGGCGTCGAGGGGGCTGAACGTGAACGCGCGGATGATCTGGACGATGCCGAGGATGACGAGCGAGATGCCGAGCACCCACCACAGCACGAGCGCGCCCCACAGCGGGCTGAAGAGCAGGACGATTCCGGCGACAATGCTGAGGATGGCGAAGAAGATCGTCCAGCCCTTCGAGCGGGAGTCGCTCAGCGTGGACAGGGAGACGACCCCTTCGATGATCCACATGACACCGACGAGGATGCCGAGGAAGATCGCGAGGAACTCCGTCGTCTGAGCGAGGTTGAAGAAGGCGACCACGCCGGCGATGACGAAGAGCATTCCGAGCACGATGTGGCCGACGCGCGACCAGCCGCCCTTCGCCTTCGAGAAGATGCCGAGCCCGGCGTAGACGAGGCCTGCGGCGATCGCGTAGATGGCGATGATCGCGGTGACCACGGCCGCCGTGCGCCCCGGCCAGACGAGGATCAGGATGCCGACGATCACGGCGAGAACGCCGCCGATGCCGAGCGCTGTGCGGATGCCGTTGACGGCGGACTTCTCCGCTGATTCGAGAGACATGAGAGGCCTTTCTGAAAGTTTCCTGGGAATGGCTCGTCTCCACTGTACGCGGATCGTGCGCGCCGGGGGAGAGGTCAGCCCAACAGAAGCGACGCCGCGAACAGGACGGGAACGCAGCCGATCGTGGTGAGAAAGACCGTGTCTCGGGAGATCGTCTCGCCGATGCCGAACCGCTGGGAGTAGTTGAAGACGTTCTGGGCGGTGGGGAGCGCTGCCAGAACGACGACGATCAACACGTCGTGGGGCGACATGCCGAACAGCAGCTGTCCGCACAGCCAGGCCGTCAGTGGCATCACGACGAGCTTCAGCGATGTGGCCAGCACGACATCGCGCCGCCGGCCCGAGGCGCCGAGCACCCGCTGGCCGAACAGGGACAAGCCGTAGCTGATGAGGAGAACCGGCACGCAGGCGTCGGCGATGAGTCGCGCCGGCTCCATCGCCGTCGGCGGCAGCTCGAGGCCGCTGACGGCGACCAGGGTGCCGAGGACGGATCCGATGACGAGGGGGTTCGTGACGGTGCGCACGAGGATGCGACCGACCGAGCGTTGCTGCGCCGTGACGGATTCCATGATCGCCATCGCTATCGGTGTGAGCACGAGCAGCTGCATCAGGATCACCGGCGCGGGGTATGCGGCGCTGCCGAGCAGATACAGCGAGAGCGGGATGCCGATGTTGTTGGAGTTGACCTGCCCGGCGCTCAGCGCGCCGATCGTCGTCTCTCCGACGTTCCGTCGCCACAGCAGGCGTGCCACGATCGCATGGATGGCGATCGCGACCGCGGCGGCTATCGCGGAGACGGGCAGGAGGGCGGAGAAGAGCGTGCGCACGTCGGCCTCGGCCAGCACGACGAACAGCAGGAACGGCGAAAGCACGAAGAAGGTGAGTCGTGCGAGCACCGGACGGGCATGTTCGCCCAGCAGGTCCACCCGAGCGATGACGTACCCGACGGCGATGGCCAGACCCACGACGAGGAAGCCGGTGAGTGAGTCGAGCACCGGTCCAGACTATTGCGTGCTCCTGCCCCCATATCCAGAAGTATTCGCCGATAATGTACATTATGTCAACTCACGGATGACCAGCCGCCCCTCCTCCTGGCGGGCAGGCGCCGTCGGCGCCGGCGAGGCGATGTCCGGACCTCACCGTAGGGTGCCGGCATGACACGCTTCGTCTACACCACCGCCACCACCCTCGACGGGTACCTGGCCGACGATCAGCACTCCCTGGACTGGCTCTTCGCCGTGCCTTCGGAGGGGGCGATGCAAGGGTTCACCCGTTTCCTTCGCACGATCGGCGCCCAGGTGATGGGCTCCTCGACGTACGAGTGGGTGTGCGAGAACGAGAAGCTGCGCGAGCACCCCGAGCGATGGCGCGACGCCTACGGTGACCGCGCGACGTGGGTGTTCACGGCTCGCGACCGCGTCGGTGTCGACGGTGCAGATCTCCACTTCGTCGGCGGCTCCGTGGCCGACCACGTCCCCGCCATCAGAGCATCTGCCGATGGCGGGGACGTCTGGATCATCGGTGGCGGCGACGTCGCGGGACAGTTCGCCGACGCAGGACTGCTGGACGAGATCCGACTCTCCGTCGCACCGATCACCCTGGGTCGAGGCGCTCCCCTGCTCCCCCGGCGCCTCGAGTCCGACCGACTGACGCTCGTGGATGTCGACCGGGCCGGGCAGTTCGTCGAACTCGTCTACTCTGTCACCGGCGCACCTGCCACCTGACGACGCTAGCGAGAGACCGCGAGCGGATCGCCGGAGCGCAGCGCTTCTGCCTCGAGCTCCCGAACGATCGGGATGACCTTCTCGCCGAATTCCTCCAGCTCTTCCTGGAAGTGCAGGAATCCGAGGAGGAAGAGGTTCACGCCGCGCTTCTTGTACGCGATGATGCGCTCGGCGACCTGCTCGGGCGGCCCGAACAGCTGTGTTCGGAAGCCGTCGTTGTACTGCACCAGATCCTCGAGGCTCGAGTCCGCCCACATCCCTTTCCGGTCCGCCGTCGCCGCGCCCGCCTGCTGCACGGAGCGACGGAATCCCTCGACGGAGGCACCGTCCGCCTGAGCGATGATCTCCCGCAGCTGTTCGCGCGCCTCGGCTTCGGTGTCGCGGATGATCGTGAACGCGTTCAGACCGAACCTCACGGTGCGGCCGTGTTCGGCGGCGATCCTCGTGACGTCGTCGTACTGCTCGGTGAAGCCGTCGAAGTCCTTGCCGTTGGAGAAGTACCAGTCGGCGTGAGCCCCGCCGTTGAACCGTGCCGCCGTCGAGTTCCCGCCCTGGAAGATCTCCGGATGCCTGCGTCCCTCGACCGGATACGGGCCGGGACGCAGCGTGAAGTCGTTCACGCGGTAGAAGTCACCGTGGAAGTCGACGTTCTCCTCCGTCCAGAGTGCGCGCAGCACCTCGATGAACTCGGCGGAGCGGCGATAGCGCTCGTCGTGTTCCAGCCACGGGAGTCCGAGCTTCGTGTACTCGTCCTTGAACCAGCCGCTGACGACATTCACAGCTGCGCGGCCGTGGGAGAACTGGTCAGCGGTCAGGATGTACTTCGCGAGCACCGCCGGCTCCCACAGGCCCGGGTGCACGGCCGCGATGACCTTGAGACGCTCGGTCGCGAGCAGCAGCGCAAGACTGATCGAGGTCGACTCGTGCTGCTGAGCCGCGCCGTAGCTCGACAGGTAACGCACCTGGCTGAGGGCGTACTCGAACCCGACGCGCTCCGCCGTCTGGGCGAGTCGCACGTTGTACTCGTAGTCCCACGACGTGCGCTGCTCGATGTTCGAGACGACCAGTCCCCCGCTGACGTTGGGGACCCAGTACGCGAACCGAAGCGGCTCATGGAGGAGAGAAGGAGAATCGGTCATGACGACACGATCCGCCGACCCGGGGTGCGGGTCAATCGATGTGTCGGTGTGTGTCTTCGCGTGACGTCATGCGAGGACACACACCGAAACGTCAGATTCCGTCGACGTCATCCCGGGTGGTCGAGCGACGCGTGACGCGCTCTCCGCTCGCGGGGTCCGTCTCGGTGCGCGTGACCGTGTCACTGCGACGACGGCGCGCGACGAGCACGAGACCGATGAGGAACACGAGGAAGCCCGCCCCCATCAGGATGTAGCCGATGAGGTCGAGGTTCACCCACTCCACGTCCACGTTCACCGCGAACGCGAGGATGGCGCCGATCACGAAGAGGGCGATTCCGCCTCCGATACTCATAGCGAGGTCCTTTCCGCCGATGTGCGAGGGTCATCGACTTCTCAGCCACTGATCCTTCCGAACCGGCTGCATCTCGCGCGCGGGCTTGACAACGGGCGTCGGTCTACGGTTCTGCGGTCGCGGCCGGCACGATCGTGATGAATGACGGATGTTTCGCCGCCCGGCCGTCACCGGACGAGGTCCCCGTCAGACGCCGGCGAACCCACGGCCCCAGGTGGTCGCGGGTGTATCTGCCGGCTCCCAGCCTTGGCAGCTCGAGGGCCGGCAGCGACCACCACTCCCCCGGCGCCTCGACTCCCAGCGCATGCAGCACTCGCGCTGCGACCCGGTGATGCCCGCGGGCATTCATGTGAAGTCGATCCTGAGCCCAATAGCCCGGTGTCGAGAGCTCGCGATCCGGCCAGTTGAGCGCGCGCACCACGTCGTTCCGGCCTTCGACCCGCGCCACCACCTGGCGCGAGAGGGCATCGCCACGCGACTGAATGAGGCGCGACAGCGGAAGCTGCGCGGAAGGATTCGCGCCGGATAGGAGGATGAGCGTCACGCCCTCTTCGTCACACCGCTGAAGGACGCGGCTGAAAGCATCGACGACACGCGACAGCGGGATGCGCGGGCGCAGCATGTCGTTGCCGCCGCCGTTGAAGGACACGTGGGTCGGTCTCAGTGCGAGCGCGCGCTCCAGCTGCTCATCGACGATCGGCCAGATGAGCTTGCCGCGGATGGCGAGATTGGCGTACTCGATGGTCCGGCCCGTCCCGTCCGCCCATCCTCTCGCGACGAGATCGGCCCATCCGCGGACCGAACCGTCCGGAAGCTCGTCGCCCACACCCTCGGTGAACGAGTCGCCGATCGCGACGTACCTCACCGAGTCGCCCCGGGTGTCATCCCTCATCCAACGACACCCCGCGGCGATCCACGAGACCCCAGGTGCCCACCGCGGCGACGGCGAAGACGGCACCGAAGACCGTGAACAGCACCGGAGCGCCTCCGGTGCCGAGCAGAAGGGGTACCGACAGCGGGGCGACGATCGATGCGATCCGCCCGGCCCCCGCCGCCCAGCCGGCGCCCGTGGCCCGCAGCGACGTCGGATACATCTCGGGTGTCACCGCATAGAGCGCGCCCCACGCGCCGAGGTTGAAGAACGACAGCGCCATCCCGGTGAGGAGGATCATCGCCTCGGTCGACGCGGTGCCGAACAGCAGCGCGGCGACGGCGCTTCCGATGAGGAAGACCGACAGTGTCGCGCGCCGCCCCCAGACCTCGATGAGCCACGCCGCCACGGCGTATCCCGGAAGCTGGGCGAGGGTGATCCACAGCGTGTACTCGAAGGAGCGCACCAGGTCGAAACCCTGGGCGACCAGGAGCGTCGGGATCCAGATGAACGCGCCGTAGTAGGCGAAGTTCACGCAGAACCACACCAGCCACAGCGCGCTGGTGCGCACCCGAAGATCGGGCTGCCACAGGGCGCGCACAGAAGCCTTCGGCGGGGTGGTCGCCTGCGGTGCCGGTGAGACCGATGGCGCCGGCCGCCGGTGCGCCGGTGGGCGCGTCGAGGCCGCTTCGAACGTCGCGACGATCTCGTCGGCCTCCTGGTGACGACCGCGGCGCTCCAGCCAGCGCGCTGATTCCGGCAGTCCCCAACGCACGATGAGGGCGTAGGCGGCGGGGATCGCACCGAGAGCGAAGGCCCAGCGCCACCCGTCGTCGGAGAGCGGGATGACGAGGTACCCGATGAGGGCCGCAGCGGTCCAGCCGAGGGCCCAGAAGGCCTCGAGGATCACGATGACGCGGCCGCGGATGCGCGCGGGAGCGAACTCGCTCACATACGTCGAGGCCACGGGCAGCTCGGCGCCGAGCCCGAGCCCGACGAGGAAACGCAGGACGAGGAGGGCCGCGATTCCGCTGACGAGGGCGCTGGCCCCGGTCGCCAGCCCGTACACCAGCAGGGTCAGCGCGAAAACCTGGCGGCGGCCGATACGATCGGCCAGGAGCCCGCCGATGCTCGCACCGATCGCCATGCCGATGAATCCGATCGACGCGATCCACGCCGTCTCCCCCGGCGCGAGGTCCCACTGCTGGGCGAGCGCCGCGATGATGAACGAGATCAATCCGACGTCCATCGCGTCCAGAGCCCACCCGATGCCGGAGCCGGTGAGCACCTTCAGATGCGGGCGGCCGAACGGCAGACGATCGAGGCGGCGTCCGGCGTCGGAGGTCCGGGCCCGTGCGGCGTCGGTCATGCGCCCCATCGTACGACCGTCACGACGCGAGCAGTTCCCGCACGCGCGGTGCGACGCGGGTGCCATAGAGCTCGATGCTCTTCAAGAGCTTGTCGTGCGAGAGCGTTCCGGTGGAGAACTTCATGTCGAACCGATCCACCCCGAGCGTGCGCACGGTCTCGGCGATCTTGCGGGCGACCGTCTCGGGAGAGCCCGAGTAGGTCGATCCCTCCGGGCCGACGTCGCGCTGGAAGGCGAGTCTGCTGTAGGGCGGCCATCCGCGCTCTCGGCCGATGGTGTCGTGCATCGCCTGGAAGCCGGCGTAGGCCTCTTCCCACGCCTGCTCGTCGGTCTCGGCCACGTGGCCGGGCGAGTGCACGCCGATGGGGAGCTGCGGACGGCCCAGCTGATCGAGTGAGCGGCGGTAGAGATCGGCGAAGGGGCGGAACCTGCCGGCAGGACCGCCGATGATCGCGAGCATCAGTCCGTAACCGTGGCGCGCGGCGCGCACCACGGATTCGGGCGAGCCGCCGACGCCGACCCACGCGGTCAGACGTCCCGATTCGGTCTTCGGATGCACATCCGCCTCGACGAGCGGTGCGCGCGTGCTCCCCTGCCACGTGACGGGACGTTCGTCGCGCAGACGTGAGAAGAGCTCCAGCTTCTCCTCGAACAGCACCTCGTAGTCGCTCAGCTCATAGCCGAACAGCGGGAAGGACTCGATGAACGAGCCGCGCCCGAGGATCACCTCCGCTCGACCGCCCGACACGGCATCCAGGGTGGCGAACCGCTCGTAGACCCGCACCGGATCATCGGACGACAGCACGGTCACCGCGGTGCCGAGATGGATGTCGCGGGTGCGAGCCGCAGCGGCGGCGAGCACGATCTCCGGACTCGAGACGGCGAAATCGGGGCGATGGTGCTCCCCGACACCGAAGAACGACAGGCCCACCTCGTCGGCGAGGACGGCCTGGTCGACCACGTTGCGGATCGTCTGTGCAGCGGTCAAGGGACGATCGTCGGAATCGACGGTGATGTCTCCGAAGGTGTCGAGGCCGAGGTGGACGCCGGACAGATCGCTTGTATTCACATGCATGAGAACGCCGCAGGCGCCGGGCTATTCCCGCTCCGGTCAGACGAGGGCCGAACGGAGCGTGTCCAGGCCCACTCCCCCGACGTCGAGAGCACGCTTGTGGAAGTCCGTGATGGAGAACGCGCCCCCCTGCGCCGTCGCAAAGTCGTCGCGCAGGTTCTCCCAGATGCGCTGCCCGACCTTGTAGGACGGTGCCTGACCCGGCCATCCCAGATAGCGGTTCACCTCGAAACGCACGAACTCGGGCGGCATGTTGACGTTGCGCATCATGAAGTCGAGGGCGTAATCGGCGTCCCAGGTGCCGTTGCCGTCGGGTCGCGGCTTCTCCAGGTGCACGCCGATGTCGAGGACCACGCGGGCGGCCCGCATGCGCTGCCCGTCGAGCATTCCCAACCGGTCGGCAGGGTCATCGAGGTAGCCCAGCTGCTCCATGAGACGCTCCGCGTACAGCGCCCACCCTTCCGCGTGCCCCGAAGTGCCGGCGAGCAGCCGCCGCCACGAGTTGAGCGTCGCGCGGTTGAACACCGCCTGCGCGATCTGCAGATGATGACCCGGAACGCCCTCGTGGTACACCGTCGTGAGCTCGCGCCACGTGTCGAACGACTCGACGCCTTCCGGAACCGACCACCACATGCGGCCGGGCCGCGAGAAGTCGTCGGTCGGCCCGGTGTAGTAGATGCCGCCCTCTCTCGTCGGCGCGATCATGCACTGCAGGCGTCGGATGGGCTCAGGGATGTCGAAGTGCGTGCGGCCGAGCTCCTCGACGGCGCGATCGCTCGTCTCCTGCATCCAGCGCTGCAGGGCGTCGGTGCCGTGCAACTTCCGCGACTCGTCCTGTTCGAGGAAGGCGACGGCATCCTCGACGGAGCCACCGGGCAGGATCTCCTTCGCGATGGCCTCCTGCTCGGCGACCATGCGCGCGAGCTCTTCCAGACCCCACTCGTACGTCTCGTCGAGGTCGATCGTCGCGCCGAGGAAGCGTCGCGAGTGGAGCCCGTAGAGCTCGCGACCCACCGCGTCCTTCTCGCCGGCGACCGGCGCCAGCTCGTTCGAGAGGAAGGCGGCCAAGCGGTCGTAGGCGACGCGGGCCGCGTTGGCGTTGTCGGTCAGATCGCGTGCGAGGGATGCGGGAAGATGGCCGTCTCCGGGCGCGGCCTCCGCGACGAACGAGGCGAAGAACCCGTTGTCGGCGGTATACCGCGCGATCTGGCCGAGGACCTCGGCGACCTGGCGCCGGGCCGGTACCACGCCTTGCGACAGGCCCTCGCGGAGGGTCTGCGTATATCCCGCGACGGCTTCCGGCAGCGCCGACATCCGCGTGGAGACGGTCGACCAGTCCTCGATCGTCTCGGTAGGCATGAGGTCGAACACGGAACGGATGTCCTGTGCGGGCGAGGCGATCACGTTGAGGTCGCGGAGGGGCCACTGCGCATCGTGGAGCTCGAGTTCCAGCTCGAGCGTTCGCGAGAGATCCTCCTTGGTCACGGCGTCGACCGCGTCCGTCACCTCGGCAACGGACAGATCGGCGAGGGCGCGACGAGCGGCATCGGCGCCGGCCGCGACGCCCGCGGGCGAATAGTCCGCGAAGCGATGGTTGTGCTCGAAGCGGCCGATGTACGTCGCGACGATCGGATCGAGGTCCGCGACCGTGTCGACCCACGCCTCCGCGATCGTGTCGATCGGCGTGGGGGTGCGTTCAGGCGTTGTCATGCTCCGAGCCTAGAAGATCCCGGGCCCGCTCAGGCGGGCGTCAGTGTCCGGCCACACTCCAGTCCGCGCCGCGGCCGATCTGCACGTCCAGCGGAACGGTGAGGCTCGCGGCATCACCCATGCGAGCCGTGACGATCCGCTCGACGGCATCCCACTCGCCGGCGGCGACCTCGACCACGAGTTCGTCGTGGATCTGCAGCAGCACGCGCGACGACAGATCGGCATCACCGAGTTCCGCGTGGATGTTCAGCAGCGCGATCTTCATGATGTCTGCCGCACTTCCCTGGATGGGGGCGTTGAGCGCTGCGCGCTCGGCGTTCTCGCGCAGCACGCGATTCGGGCTGGCGAGATCGGGGAAAGGACGACGACGGCCGAAGATCGTCTCGGTGTATCCGTCGATGCGAGCCTGCTCGACCGATGACCGCAGGTAGTCACGCACGGCACCGAAACGGGCGAAGTACTCTCGCATGAGTTCCTTCGCCTCGGACTGCTCGATCCGCAGCTGCTTCGACAGACCGAACGCCGAGAGGCCGTAGACCAGTCCGTACGACATCGCTTTGACCTTCGTGCGCATGGCGGGGCTGACCTCGGCAGGTTCGACGCCGAACACTCGCGCACCGACGAAGCGGTGCAGGTCCTCGCCGGTGTTGAACGCCTCGATCAGACCCTCATCGCCCGAGAGGTGCGCCATGATGCGCATCTCGATCTGCGAGTAGTCGGCGGTCAGGAGGGTCTCGTACCCGTTCCCGACCTCGAAGGCCGCGCGGATGAGCCGGCTCTCTTCGGTGCGGATGGGGATGTTCTGCAGGTTCGGGTCCGTGCTCGAGAGTCGACCGGTCTGGCTGCCGGTCTGCACGTACGTCGTGTGGATGCGGCCGTCGTCTCCGATGGCCGCATCGAGCGACTCGACGATCTGCCGCAGCTTCGTCGCCTCCCGGTGCTGCAGCAGAAGACGCAGGAACGGATGCGGGCTCGACTCCTGCAGATCCGCCAGAACCGCCGCGTCGGTGGAAAAGCCGGTCTTGGTCTTGCGCGTCTTCGGCAGCTCCAGCTCCTCGAAGAGCACCTGCTGAAGCTGCTTCGGCGAGCCCAGGTTGACCTCGCGACCGATCGTCGCGTACGCCTCCTGTGCGATGGCGTCGGCGCGCGAACCGAGATCACCGGAGAACGCCGCCAACTTCTCGTGCGAGACGGCGACACCCGCCAGCTCCATGTCCGCGAGAGTCAGCAGCGTGGGCAGCTCGATGTCGACGAGGACGTCGGCGACGCGCGCGGGAAGCTTGTCACGGAGGGCATCGGCGACTCTCAGGGCGTACCACGAGAGCTGGCCGGGGGTGGCCCCCTCCTCCTCCGGCACGAGCTGCGTCGGGTCGGAGGTGGGGAGCTTCTCATCGAGGTAGCTCTCGACGAGGTCGGCGAGCGACTTGTCGGGAAGGCTGGGGCGCAGCAGCCAGCCGGCTATGAGCACGTCGAAGACGACGGTGTCGACGACCGCCCCGGCTCGGCGAAGGGCCTTCACCTGCGCCTTCGCGTCGCAGAAGACCTTGGGTGCATCCGAAGAGAGCCACGGGAGCAGGATGTCGGCGGTCGCGTCGTCCCAGGTCACTTCGACGGCCGCGTCGGATGTGGCCAGGCCGACGCGGCGGGGCAGCTCGCCGAGGGTCGACACGGTCACCCCCACCTCGCCCGACGTGGCCTGCAACCATTCCGAGAGCGCGGCGGCATCGGGCTCCGACGGCGTCGGGGCCTCCGCGACAGGTGCAGAAGCGGCGGCCATCGCACCGTCGACGCCGGCCGCTTCGAAAACGCGTGGCAGGAGGGTCCGGAACTCCAGACGCGCGAAGATGTCGCGCACCGCCTGGGCATCGATCGGCCGCACGGCCAGGTCGCCGGGCACGACAGGAAGCTCGACGTCACGCAGCAGGCGGTTGAGCGAGCGATTTCGGCGCACATCGTCGATGTGGTCACGGAGGTTGTTGCCGACGACGCCCTTGATGGTGTCGGCCTGCGCGAGAAGGTCATCGAGCGTGCCGAACTGCGTGAGCCATTTGACGGCGGTCTTCTCCCCCACCTTCGGAACCCCGGGCAGGTTGTCGCTCGTCTCACCGACCAGCGCCGCGACATCGGGGTACTGCTCCGGTGGCACCTTGTAGCGCTCCAGCACCGCCTCGCGGTCGTAGCGCTTGAGCTGCGACACACCCTGCACGTTCGGGTAGAGCAGGGTGACGTTGTCGTCGACGAGCTGGATGGTGTCGCGGTCGCCGGAGCACACCAGCACGTCGAAGCCGGCGGCGGAGCCCTGCGTGGCGAGGGTGGCCAGAATGTCGTCCGCCTCGATGTCCTCCTGTTCGAGCACCGTGATGCTCATGGCGGCGAGGCAGTCCTTCAACAGCGGGATCTGGCCCTTGAACTCCGGCGGTGTCTCTGACCGGTTGGCCTTGTACTCGGTGTACTCGCGAGTGCGGAAGGACTGCCGCGAGGTGTCGAAGGCGACGGCCATATGGGTCGGCTTCTCGGCCTTGATCAGATTGATCAGCATCGCGAGGAAGCCATACACGCCGTTGGTGTGCTGCCCGTCGCGCGTGGAGAAGTTGTCGACCGGGAGGGCGTAGAACGCGCGGTACGCGAGCGAATGTCCGTCGACGACCAGAAGGGTAGGCTTTGCGGAGTCCGTCACCCTGCAAGCCTAGACGCGGGTGCCGACACCCCCGAACCGCTCCGAGGGAGGCTCCCGCCATGACCGATGCGACGACCGTCGACGCACTCGACTGGGCCACCGAGCGCGGGATGGGCGCCCTGGCCGAGAAGATGGGCATCCGCTTCACGGAGTTCACCGTGGAGCGCGCCGTCGCCACGATGCCGGTCGACGGGAACACCCAGCCGGTGGGGCTCCTTCACGGCGGAGCCTACGTGGTCCTGGGTGAATCCCTCGGCTCGATGGCGGCCAATCTGCACGCCGGACCGGGCCGGCTCGCGGTCGGCGTCGACATCAACGCCACGCACACGCGATCGGCGCGATCCGGCCTCGTGACCGGCGTGTGCACCCCCGTCCACCTCGGGCGCAGCATGACGGTGCACGAGATCGTGGTCACCGACGAGGACGGCCGACGCTGCTCGACGGTGCGCATCACCAACCACATAACGGATCTCCCCGCCTCCTGACGGCGGTGCCGGCGAAGACGGGGAGATCCGAGGGTTCGAGGGCGTCAGTCCTTCTTGGGCGCCAGCTGCTCGATGATGGCCTTGGCGACATCCTGCATCGTGAGGCGGCGGTCCATCGACGCCTTCTGGATCCAGCGGAACGCCTCAGGCTCGGACAGACCCATCTTCTCGTTGAGCAGGCCCTTGGCGCGATCCACGAGCTTGCGGGTCTCGAAGCGCTCCACCATGTCGGCGACCTCGGCTTCGAGGGTGATGATCTGCTCGTGGCGCGCGAGGGCGATCTCGATGGCGGGCAGCAGGTCATTGGGCGTGAACGGCTTGACGACGTACGCGAGCGCACCGGCCTCGCTCGCTCGCTCGACAAGTTCCTTCTGGCTGAAGGCGGTCAGCAGCACCACGGGCGCGATGTTGTTCTTGCTCAGCTTCTCGGCGGCGGAGATGCCGTCCAGCTGCGGCATCTTCACGTCCATCACGACGAGGTCGGGCCGAAGCTCGGTCGCCAGCTGCACGGCGGTCTCGCCGTCACCTGCTTCTCCGACGACGTCGAATCCGTTGTCGCGCAGGATCTCCACGATGTCGAGGCGGATGAGGGACTCATCTTCGGCGACGACGACTCGACGGGGGGCGCTGGCCGCAGACGCGGACTGATCTTGCTCTGTCACCATTGAATCCTACGGTATCGTCATCTCCGCACCGGCCGGTGTGGCGGAATGGCAGACGCGACCGACTCAAACTCGGTTGCCCGAGAGGGCGTGTGGGTTCGACTCCCACCACCGGCACACCCTCGTCACGTCGCTCTGACGAACCAGGTGTCCAGCGGCGCCGCCGCGGCGTCCACGAGAACCTCGGTGTGGGCACCCAGGTCGAGCCGCTCCCCCGGCTGCAGCACATCGAACCCGTTGCGCTGGAAGAAGACGGCGTGCTCACTCGCCGCGGCACCGAAGATCACCTCGGGCGACAGGTCAGCGCCGAGCACCTGAGGGATCACGGCCAGAGCGAGGGAGGCGATTCCTCGTCCACGATGCTCCGGTGCCGTGACGAGGGCGCGCACGTGCACGACCACGTTCTGCTGCGGCGACAGGGAAGCGCGCACGACGGCGATCCCGGCGATCTCCCCACCCTCGGCGGTCACGATCACCGCACCGTCGGAACGCGCGTACTCGAACGAAGGCGCGCCGGCCAGGTGCGCACGCACGAGGGCGGTCACTCCGGCGGCGTCCTCCGGTTTCGAACCCCGCACGACATAGCCGTCGGCGTCGAGGTCACGAGCGATCTCGACCGTTCGAGCACGGACTCTCCCGGCAAACCATCCCTTGCGAAGAAGCTGCATGCCACCACCCTGTCACGCCCTGGCGGGGGTGACAGCGTCGCTCAGCCGAAGTACTGGTTGCCGAGTGCCTTGCTCTTCAGAGCGTCGAACTCGCCCCGCGTGATCACGCCGGCGTCGAGGAGCTCCTTGGCCTTGGCGATGTCGCCGGAAGGGTCGGACGATGCAGCAGGGCGGTAGTCATCGGCCTCCGGAGCACCCGGGCGCTCCCGCCGCGCGGACCGCTCGGCCATACCGCGTCCTCGAGCTATCACGTAGACCAGGGCGGTCAGCATCGGAACGAAGACAAGGAAGACGATCCAGAGCGCCTTCCACCCGCCGGCGAGCTGGTGGTCGCGGAAAAGATCCACGATCACCAGGGCCACCACGAAGATGTACGCGATGACGTAGAACGCCATCAGCATGAACCAGAAGATGTCCCAGATCATGATGATCTCCTCACGGACGACGGAACGGTCGCGCTCAGGATAGCGCGACCGTTCCGGTCCGAGCGATGACTATTCGCGTGACTGATAGATCGGCGCGGCGCCGTGCACCGCGTCGCCCACCTTGTGGATGCGGATGTCGTTGGTCGATCCGGTGATCCCGGGAGGCGAACCGGAGATCACGACGACCTTGTCGCCGACCTTGGCCAGGTCGTTGGACAGCAGGTAGTCGTCGACCTGGATGAACATCCGGTCGGTGTGCGGCACATGCTCGACGAGGCTGGACTGGATACCCCACGTGACGGCCATCCGTCGACGGATAGCGGGATCCGGCGTGAAGGCGAGCATCGGTATGCCCGGACGCAGACGCGAGAGACGTCGCGCGGTGTCGCCGGACTCGGTGAATGTGCAGAGGTACTTCGCTTCGACGAAAGCGGCGACCTCGAGTGCGGCAAGAGTGATGGCGCCGCCCTGCGTGCGCGGCTTGGACCGCAGCGGCGCGATGCGCTCGAGTCCGTGCACCTCCGTCGAGTCGACGATGCGGGCCATCGTCTCCACCACGACGACCGGGTAGTCACCCACGCTGGTCTCGCCCGAGAGCATGACCGCGTCGGCGCCGTCGAGCACCGCGTTGGCGACGTCGCTCGTCTCGGCGCGGGTCGGAACCGGGCTGTTGATCATCGATTCGAGCATCTGCGTCGCCACGATGACGGGCTTCGCCATGCGGCGGCACAGCTCCACGGCGCGCTTCTGCACGATCGGAACCGCCTCCAGCGGCAGTTCGACGCCCAGGTCGCCACGGGCGACCATGATGCCGTCGAACGCGTCGATGATCTCCTCGAGGTTGTCCACCGCCTGGGGCTTCTCGATCTTCGCGATGATCGGGATGTGGCGCCCCTCCTCCGACATGATCACGTGCACGCGGCGCACGTCTTTCGCGGAGCGGACGAAGGAGAGGGCGATCAGGTCCGCTCCGGTGCGCAGCGCCCAACGGAGGTCGTCCTCGTCCTTCTCGGACAGGGCGGGAACGTTCACGGCGACGCCGGGAAGGTTGATGCCCTTGTTGTTGGAGACCGGGCCGCCGACGATGACCTCGGTGGTCACGGTCGTGCCGTCGGTCTCGAGGACCTTGACGCGAACCTTGCCGTCGTCGATCAGAAGGAAGTCGCCGGCCTTGACGTCCTGCGGCAGACCCTTGAAGGTCGTCGAGACGATCTCCTTGGTGCCGGGGATGTCGTCGACGGTGATCTTGAAGATGTCGCCCTCGGCGAGCTCGTGGGGTCCGTCGGCGAAGCGGCCGAGGCGGATCTTGGGTCCCTGGAGGTCGACGAGCACGGCGACCGCGCGCCCTGCGTCGTCGGCCGCTTTGCGGACGTTGGCGAAGTTGTTGTCGTGGACCGAGTAGTCGCCGTGGCTCAGGTTCAGGCGGGCCACGTCCACACCGGCGTCGATGATCGCGCGGACCATCTCATACGACGATGTGGCGGGACCCAGCGTGGCGACGATCTTGGCACGTCTCATCCGATGTCTTCTCCGGGTGCTGGGGGTGAGGTCGGCCTGATGGCCGTGACCAGACTACGCAGGCTGCAGTCCGATCGCGACATCGGTCGGGGTGACCGGTGCCGGGAGCGAGGTGACGCCCATGAGGTGCTCGTCGATCGCCGATGCGGCGGCGCGACCCTCGGCGATCGCCCACACGATGAGGGACTGACCGCGACCGGCGTCTCCGGCGACGAAGACCCCCGCAACCTCGGTCTGGTAATCGCTCGCGCGCTCCACGTTGCCTCGCGACGTGAAGGCCGTGCCGATCTGGCTGTCCAAGGCCTCCTGCTCGGGACCGGTGAAGCCCATGGCGATGAGCACCAGATCCGCGGGGATCTCCCGCTCGGTGCCCTTCTTCGGCACGCGACGGCCGTCGACGAACTCGGTCTCGGCGACCACGAGGGCGCGCACCTCGCCGACATCGTTCGAGAGGAACTCCACCGTCGAGGCGAGGTAGGAGCGCTCTCCTCCCTCCTCGTGAGCGCTGGCCACCTCGAAGAGCGTCGGCGTCATCGGCCACGGCTGATGCTCTGGCCGCTCCTCGGGAGGCTGCTTGCCGATCGCGAGGTTCGTGACGCTGAGTGCGCCCTGCCGGTGTGCGGTGCCGATGCAGTCGGCTCCGGTGTCGCCGCCGCCGATGACCACGACGTGCTTGCCTTCGGCGCTGATCTGGTTGGCGACCGCGTCGCCGGCGACGGCCTTGTTCGATTCGACGAGATACTCCATGGCGTAATGAACGCCGGCGAGGTCCCGACCCGGGATCGGCAGATCGCGGGGAACGGTCGCGCCCGTGGCGATCAGCACGGCGTCGTATCGCGCGCGCAGGTCCGCCCACGTGATGTCGACTCCGATCTCGACACCGGCACGGAACCGCGTGCCCTCATCCTGCATCTGACGCAGACGCATCTCGATGTGACGCTTCTCCATCTTGAAGTCGGGGATGCCGTAGCGCAGCAGCCCGCCGATGCGGTCGTCGCGCTCGTAGACCGCGACCGTGTGACCTGCACGGGTCAGCTGCTGAGCGGCGGCCAGTCCGGCGGGACCGGATCCGACGACCGCGACGGTCTTGCCCGTGAGACGCTCGGGCGGCTCCGGCTCGACCCAGCCGTTCGCGACGGCGTCGTCGATGGTGGCGACCTCGATCTGCTTGATCGTGACGGCGGGCTGGTTGATCCCGAGCACGCAGGAGCTCTCGCACGGAGCGGGGCACAGCCGCCCGGTGAACTCCGGGAAGTTGTTCGTCGCGTGGAGCCGCTCGATCGCGGCGCGGCCCTCGCCGCGCCACATCAGATCGTTCCACTCCGGGATGAGGTTGCCGAGCGGGCAGCCCTTGTGACAGAACGGCACCCCGCAGTCCATGCAGCGTCCGGCCTGACGCCGGAGCACTGCCGAGTCACCGGGTTCGTACACTTCCTTCCAGTCGAGGATGCGCACGGGGACCGGCCGGCGGGCGGGAAGCTCGCGCTCGGTCGTCTTGAGGAATCCCTTGGGGTCAGCCACCTGTCACCTCCAGAATGCGGCTCCACACGATGTCGCCGTCGGGGTCGAGCCCCTGGTCGACGGCGTCCTGTCGGGTCTGCAGCACCGCGGCGTAGTCGCGCGGCAGCACCCGGACGAAGTGGGAGATTTCGTTGTCGAAGTCGTCGAGCATCGCCTTCGCGAGCGCGGATCCGGTCTCGGCGACGTGCTGCTCGAGCAGGTCGCGCAGGATCTCGGCGTCACCGGAGCCGAGTTCGCCCAGTTGCAGCTCACCGGTCGCCAGCGCGTCGCGGTTCACCTGCGACTCATCGAGCCGGTAGACGTAGGCGGTGCCGCCGGACATCCCAGCGCCGAGGTTGCGTCCCGTGGTGCCGAGGATCACCGCCAGCCCGCCGGTCATGTACTCCAGCGCGTGGTCGCCCACGCCTTCCACGACCGCGGACGCACCGGAGTTGCGCACGAGGAATCTCTCTCCGACGACACCGCCGAGGAAGAGCGATCCGCGGGTGGCGCCGTAGCCGATGACGTTGCCGGCGATGACGTTCTGCGACGGGTCGAAGGTCGCGGCGCGAGGCGGACGCACGACCACCTTGCCACCCGACAGGCCCTTGCCGACGTAGTCGTTCGAGTCGCCCTCCAGGCGCAGCGTGATCCCGGCGGGCAGGAACGCACCGAAGGACTGACCGGCGGAGCCGGTGAGATTGACCTGGATCGACCCGCTCGTCAGGCCGTTTTCGCCGTGGGCGACGGTCACGTGATGACCGAGCAGCGTCCCCACCGCGCGCGCCGTGTTGCGCACCGGGAGGTCGATCGAGATTTCTCCCCCGCCCTCGATGACCTCGCGAGCGCGCTCGATGAGCTGCACGTCGAAGTGGTCGTCGAGCTCATGATCCTGGCTGCGCGTCTGACGCCGTGCGAGGTCGTCGGCGAACGCCGGGCCCTCGAGGACGGGAGCGAGATCCATGCCGCTCGCCTTCCAGTGCTGGATCGCGCGGTCGATGTCGAGCAGCTCGTTGTGGCCAATCGCCTCATCCAGCGTGCGGAAGCCGAGGGCCGCGAGGTATTCACGCACCTCCTGCGCGATGAACTCCATGAAGTTGACGACGAACTCGGGCTTGCCGGTGAACCGCGAGCGGAGCACCGGGTTCTGCGTCGCCACTCCCACCGGGCACGTGTCCAGGTGGCACACGCGCATCATGATGCAGCCCGAGACCACCAGCGGTGCTGTGGCGAAGCCGAACTCCTCGGCGCCCAGCAGCGCGCCGATGATGACGTCGCGACCGGTCTTGATCTGCCCGTCGACCTGCACCACGACGCGGTCGCGCATGTTGTTGAGCATGAGCGTCTGCTGCGTCTCGGCGAGCCCCAGCTCCCACGGCGTGCCGGCGTGCTTGAGCGAGTTCATCGGGCTCGCTCCGGTCCCGCCGTCATGACCCGATACGAGGATCACGTCCGCGAGTGCCTTCGCCGTACCCGCCGCCACCGCGCCGATTCCCGACTGGCTCACGAGCTTGACGTGGATGCGCGCCTTCGGGTTGGCGCGCTTGAGGTCGAAGATGAGCTGCTTGAGGTCCTCGATGGAGTAGATGTCGTGGTGCGGCGGAGGCGAGATCAGCCCCACCCCGGCGGTCGCGTGACGCGTGCGAGCCACCCACGGATACACCTTCGTGGGCGGCAGCTGGCCGCCCTCACCGGGCTTCGCACCCTGCGCGAGCTTGATCTGGATGTCGTCGGACTCCGTGAGGTAGAGGCTCGTGACCCCGAAGCGACCCGATGCCACCTGCTTGATCGAACTGCGCCGTTCCGGGTCCATGAGACGGTCGACGTCTTCGCCGCCCTCGCCGGTGTTGGACTTGCCGCCGATGCGGTTCATCGCGATCGCCAGCGTCTCGTGCGCTTCCTTCGAAATCGAGCCGTAGCTCATCGCGCCGGTCTGGAAGCGCTTGACGATCGACGAGACCGGCTCGACCTCATCGATCGGAACGGGCGTGCGCTCGTCCGTGCGCAGCCGGAAGAGGCCTCGCAGCGTCTTCAGCTCGGCGGCCTGGTCGTCGACGAGCTTCGTGTACTCGCGGAAGATGTCGTATCGACCGGTCCGGGTCGCGTGCTGCAGCCGGAACACGGTGTCGGGGTTGAACAGGTGAGGGGAGCCGTCTCGGCGCCACTGGTACTCACCGCCCGTCCACAGCCGCTCGTGGGCGCGCACCGCTCCGTCCTCGGGATAGGCGTACTCGTGTCGCGACGAGTTCTCGGTCGCGATGACCTCGAGTCCGACGCCCCCGAGCTTGGTCTCGGTGCCGGTGAAATACTTGTCGACGAACTCCTGCGAGAGGCCGACGGCCTCGAACACCTGTGCGCCGGCGTAGGAGGACACCGTCGAGATGCCCATCTTGGACATGA
>NZ_DCMW01000003.1:119792-196284 GCF_002321605.1 Microbacterium sp. UBA1612 | reverse complement strand
GCCCATCTTGGACATGATCTTCAGCACGCCCTTGCCGAGGGCCTTGATGAGGTTCGCGACCGCCTTGGCGGGGGTGATGCCGGTGATGTAGCCGGCGCGCACGAGGTACTCGACGGTCTCCATCGCCAGATAGGGATTGACCGCCGAGGCGCCGTATCCGATGAGGGTCGCGACGTGATGCACCTCGCGCACGTCTCCCGCCTCGACGACGAGGCCCGCCTTCATGCGCGTCTCCTTGCGGATGAGGTGGTGGTGCACGGCGGCCAGCATCAGCAGGGACGGGATGGGCGCGAGGTCCTTGTTGGAGTCACGGTCGCTCAGCACGATGTACTCCGCGCCGTCCTCGATCGCGCGATCGGCTTCGGCGCACATCTGCTCGAGGCGCTTGCGCATGCCCTTCTCCCCCGCCTCGACCCGGTAGAGGCCGCGGATGGTGACGGAGCTGCGTCCGGGCATGGCCGTGTCGATGTGCTGGATCTTGGCCAGCTCGTCGTTGTCGATCACCGGGAAGTCGAGGGTGACGGTGTGGGTGTGGTCGGGTCCCCACGACAGCAGGTTCCGCTCCGGTCCCAGCCCGAGCGACAACGACGTGACGACCTCTTCGCGGATCGAGTCGAGCGGCGGGTTCGTCACCTGGGCGAACTGCTGGGTGAAGTAGTCGAACAGCAGACGCGGGCGGTCGCTGAGCACGGCGACCGGCGTGTCCGAGCCCATGGCGCCGAGCGGCTCGGCACCGTTCTGCCCCATCGGGGTCAGCAGGATGCGCACTTCCTCCTCGGTGTAGCCGAACGTGCGCTGACGACGTGTGATCGAGGCGATCGGGTGCACGATGTGCTCGCGCTCGGGAAGCTCGGACAGCCGCACGCGTCCGGCGTCGAGCCACTCCTGCCAGGGGTGGAGACCGGCGAGCTCCGCCTTGATCTCCTCGTCCTCGATGATGCGGCCCTGCGCCGTGTCCACGAGGAACATATGACCGGGCTGGAGGCGGCCGCGACGCTTGATGCGCTCGGGCTCGAAGTCGAGCACGCCCGTCTCGCTGCCGATCACGACGAGTCCGTCGGTCGTCTCCGTCCAACGGCCGGGGCGCAGACCGTTGCGGTCGAGCGTGGAGCCGACGACCGTGCCGTCGGTGAAGATCAGGGCCGCAGGCCCGTCCCACGGCTCCATCTGGATGGAGTGGTAGTCGTAGAACGCGCGGAGTTGCGGGTCCATGTCGGACTGCTTCTCATACGCCTCTGGCACCATCATGAGGATCGCGTGCGGGAGCGAGCGACCGGTGAGCGTGAGAAGCTCCAGGACCTCGTCGAACGAGGCCGAATCGCTCGCGCCGTCGGTGCAGATGGGCAGCAGCGGACGCACGTCGCCGATGAGGTCGGACTCGAGCTGCGACTGCCGGGCGCGCATCCAGTTGCGGTTGCCGTTGACCGTGTTGATCTCACCGTTGTGCGCGAGCATCCGGAGCGGCTGCGCGAGAGGCCATGAGGGGAACGTGTTGGTCGAGTACCGCGAGTGCACGACCGCCAGCTCGGTGGCGAAGCGCTCGTCCTGCAGATCGGGGTAGAACGGTTCGAGCTGGAGGGTCGTGACCATGCCCTTGTAGCCGATGGTGCGCGAGGACAGCGACACGAAGTACGCACCGGCCTCGCTGCGGGAGCGCTTGCGCAGGCGGTAGGTCAGGCGGTCCAGCGCGATGCCCGCCACGGGCGCGCCGTCGGTGGCGCGTGCGGCGACGAAGAGCTGCTCGAACACCGGGCGCGCCTCGAAGGCGAGTCGGCCGAGATTGTCCGCCGCCGTGGGGACCTCGCGCCAGCCGAGCACGACCAGACCCTCCTCGTCGGCGATCTTCTCGATCGTCGCCTTCTGACCCGAGCGCGTCTCGGCGTCCGGGGGAAGGAAGGCCAGGCCGGCGGCGTACTCGCCCATCGGCGGGAGCGCGAAGGGGACGACGTCGCGGAAGAAGACGTCGGGCATCTGCGTGAGGATCCCGGCACCGTCGCCGGTGCCGGCGTCCGACCCGATCGCACCGCGGTGCTCGAGGTTCCGGAGCGCGGTCAGCGCGAGGTCCACGATGTCGTGTCCGGGCTCGCCCCGCAGGGTCGCGACCATGGCCAGGCCGCAGGCGTCCTTCTCGAACGCGGGGTTGTACATGCCCTGACGTGCGGGGAAGCCGCCGGGCAGGGCTGAAGACACGCCTGCCGTAGCGGCGCTGTGACGGGGGCTCGATGCCATATCTACCGTCCTCACGTTGATACTCAAGGTTGGGACGACGTCGGCCCGGGATGCACGCGTTGCGGCGTGCTTATTTCGTGGGGAGTGCGCTTGTGGCGTCTTTGTGGTCATCGACTCCGGCTGACGGGGGTGCGCTGGTGTCGACGAAGTCTTCGGCCGATTGTACAGCGCCGGGGGGCGACCACTCGCGTCCCGGCACGTAGGGAGAACGTTCCCGGCCGGGGTGGCGGCGCTTCTGCACGAAGAAGATGACGAGGCCGAGGAGCACACCGGCGATGGCGGCCCACACGTTGGTGCGCAGGCCGAGATAGATCTCGCTCGGATCGATGCGGATCGACTCCCACACGATGCGGCCGGCGCTGTACCAGATCAGGTAGAGCGCGAACAGGCGACCCCACTGCAGCCCGAAACGGCGTCCGACCCACAGCAGGAACAGCACGCCGAGCCCGTTCCAGAGCACTTCGTAGAGGAACGTGGGGTGGAAGAGGGTGTCGGCTGCCAGACCCGGGGGGAAGGCCGAATTCTCCGGGTCGATCTCCAGCCCCCACGGCAGATCGGTGGGCAGACCGAACAGCTCCTGGTTGAACCAGTTGCCGAAGCGTCCGATGGCTTGCGCGAGCAGCAGACCCGGAGCGAGTGCGTCGGCGAAGCTCCAGAATCGGATGCCGGTCCAGCGGCATCCCAGCCACGCCCCGACCGCACCGCCGATGAGCGCGCCGTAGATCGCGATACCGCCCTCCCAGATGCGGAAGACGGCCCAGAAGTCCGCCCCCTCCCCGAAGTAGAATCCGGGGTGCGTGGCGACGTGGTAGATGCGCGCGGCGATGATGGCGAGCGGCACCGCGATGAGGGCGATGTCGATGACGACCCAGGGCTCGGCACCGCGCCTGGTCAGCCGATGATTGGTCATCAGCACGGCGATGACGATGCCGGCGATGATGCACAGCGCGTAGAAGTGGATGCGCAGCGGTCCGAGGTCGATGTAGCTGACGGTCGGGCTGGGGATGCTGGCGACCACGCTGAGGGCGGCGTTCATCATAGGGGCGGATCGTCCTTCTCGAGAGGTGTGGCGTCGTGAGACGGCCCGAGGTGTCTGAGTCTAGTTCGACCCGGTGCTCGGGCGCGTGCCGGCGACGAGGGCACGCGTGGTGCGCGCGAGGCCCTCGAGGCCGCCGTCGCGCAGCGCACGCACGAGTGCGGTGCCGACGATGGCCCCGTCCGCGTACCCGAGAACGCCGGCGACCTGGTCGGCGCTGGAGATGCCGATGCCGACGCACGCGTGCCGGGCACCCTGAGCCCGGAGCCTGCCGACGAGGATGCGCGCTGCGGCGTCGAGCTCGGCACGCTCGCCCGTGATCCCCATGGTCGAGACCGTGTAGACGAAGCCGGTGGAGTTCTCCACGATGAGCCGGAGCCGCTCGTCCGAGGACGTCGGCGCCGCCAGGAAGATGCGGTCGAGGCCGGTGCGCCGGCTCGCGTCGATCCACTCCTGGCCGGCTTCGGGGGTGATGTCGGGCGTGATCAGGCCCGCTCCGCCGGCGGCGAGCAGGTCGTCCGCGTAGCGGTCCACACCGTACTGGACGACCGGGTTCCAGTAGGTCATCACGAGTACCGGCACATCCACTCGTCGGGTGATCTCGCGAATGGCCGTGAAGGTGTCGCGAAGCCGGAACCCCCCGGCCAGCGCCGCTTGCGTGGCCTCCTGGATGACGGTTCCGTCCATGACGGGGTCGGAGTAGGGCGGCCCGAGCTCCAGGATGTCCGCGCCGTTCTCGGCCAGGGCCACGGCGGCGTCGATGCTCGTCTGGAGATCGGGGAAACCGAGGGGAAGGTAGCCGACGAAGGCCCCGCGTCCCTGCTCCGCCGCGGCGTTCACCGCGGCTGCGACGCGCGAGGTCACAGCTTCTCCCCCTCGCCCTTGGCGGCATCCGCCGTCGGCGCGGACGCAGCGGCAGCGGCGTCGACCCCGGCGTCGTACAGGTCGAAGTAGCGGGCGGCGGTGTCCATGTCCTTGTCGCCGCGACCGGAGAGATTGACCGCGAGGATGGCGTCGGGACCCAGCTCGCGACCGATGCGCAGCGCGCCGGCCAGAGCGTGTGCGGACTCGATCGCGGGGATGATCCCTTCGGTGCGCGAGAGCAGCCGGAGGGCCTGCATGGCCTCGTCGTCCGTCGCAGGGATGTACGCGGCGCGACCGATGTCGGACAGCCACGCGTGCTCCGGTCCCACCCCGGGATAGTCGAGGCCGGCCGAGATGGAGTGGGACTCGATCGTCTGGCCGTCCTCGTCCTGCAGCACGAAGGTCTTCGCGCCGTGGAGGACGCCAGGTCGGCCGCGCCCGATCGATGCCGCGTGTCGCGGTGTGTCGACCCCGTCGCCGGCCGCCTCGACGCCATAGAGCATCACGTCCGGGTCGTCGAGGAAGGCGTCGAACATGCCGATCGCATTCGAGCCGCCGCCGACGCAGGCCAGAACCGCGTCCGGGAGCCGGCCGGTCTCCTCGAGCAGCTGGGCTCGGGCCTCGTCGCCGATGACCTTCTGGAAGTCGCGGACCATTGCGGGGAAGGGGTGCGGGCCCGCCGCGGTCCCGAAGATGTAGTTGGTCGTCTCGACCGACGCCACCCAGTCGCGGTAGGCGTCGTTGATCGCGTCCTTGAGGGTGCGCGATCCGGTCGTGACCGGAATCACCTCCGCGCCGAGGAGTCGCATACGCGCCACGTTGAGCGCCTGGCGCTCCGTGTCGACCTCACCCATGTAGATCGTGCAGTCGAAGCCGAACAGCGCCGCGGCCGTCGCCGTCGCCACCCCGTGCTGGCCGGCACCGGTCTCCGCGATCACGCGCGTCTTGCCCAGGCGCTGCGTGAGCAGGGCCTGCCCGAGGACGTTGTTGATCTTGTGCGAACCGGTGTGGTTCAGGTCCTCGCGCTTGAGGAAGATTCGCGCTCCGCCGGCGTGGGCGGCGAATCGGGGCACCTCGGTGAGGACCGACGGCCGACCGGCGTAGGTGTGCAGCAGGCGGTGGAACTCGCCGACGAAGCCCTCGTCGGCCATGGCCGCCTCGTAGGCGGCCGTGAGCTCATCGATCGCAGCGATCAGCGACTCGGGCATGTAACGACCCCCGAAGTCACCGAAGAAGGGTCCGTGGGCGTCGCGCAGACTCACGCTCGGCTCCTCTCGATCGTCCGACGGTCGGGTGCGGCGTCGAGGAAGGACGCGAGAGTCGCCACCGGATCGCCGGTCACCAGCGCCTCCCCCACGAGAACCACATCGGCACCGGCACTGCGGTAGTGCGCGACGTCGGCCGGACTGAGCACGGCCGACTCGGCGATCTTGACGGCGTCCTCGGGCAGACGCGGTGCGAGGCGGCCGAACAGATCCTTGTCGAGCTCGAAGGTCGACAGGTTGCGCGCATTGACGCCGACCAGCCGCGCGCCGAGATCGGCGGCACGATCGACCTCGTCGGCGCTGTGCGTCTCGATCAGCGGCGTCATCCCGAGTTCGACGGTCAGATCGTGCAGGCGTCGCAGGTCGTTCTGCTCCAGCGCGGCGACGATCAGCAGCACGAGATCGGCTCCGGCGGCGCGCGCCTCCCACACCTGGTAGTCGGTCGCGATGAAGTCTTTGCGCAGAACGGGCACATCGACGCGCGCCCGGACGGCCTCGAGGTCGGCGAGGCTCCCCTTGAAGCGACGCCCTTCGGTGAGGACGGAGATCGCCGACGCTCCCCCGGCCTCGTACAGGGAGGCCTGGTGTGCGGGATCGGGGATGTCCGCGAGGTCACCCCGCGACGGACTCGCGCGCTTGACCTCGGCGATGATCTTCACGCGGTCCGCCGGCGCGAGCGCGGACAGAGCATCCCTCGCGGGCCGCTGCGCCAGCGCTGCCTTCTCCACGTCCGCGAAGGGACGCTCGAGCATGCGCGCCTCCGCATCCGCCACCGCGCCGGCCGTCAGGTCGGCGAGCACGTCAGTGCTCTTTCGCGATGTGCTTCGGGCCGTTGACGCCGTAGCCGGCTCTGGCCATGGCCCATCCGACGATGAGACCGACGACCACGAGAGCGGCCGAGCTCCACACGAGCCAGGGGATGTCCAGGAAGAACGCCGTCGTGCCCACGGCGAAGCCGACGAGCATGATGACGACAGCGGTCCATGCTGCGGGTGAGTGGCCGTGGCCGGGATCGCCGTTGGTGTGGCTCATGGATCTCCTCCGATTGCGCGGGTCGCTCAAGTCTATCGGTTCAGGCCGTCGGGTCTTCGCCCCGCGACAGCTCATCCCAGGAGTCGATCGCGTCGTGGGGGCGCGATCCTCCGGCGGGTTCAGCGTCGGTGCGGAACCGACGCCCTGATGTGCCGGACCACCGATGGGCTCCCCCGAGGGTGAGCAGCCCTGCGGCGACCATGACGACTGCGGCGGCCACGGTGACCACGACCCACGGGGTGACTGCGGAGCTCGCGACGAGATCGTGCACCGCATCGGCGCCGGTGATGCCGGTGGCCTCGGTCACGGTCGAGGCGTAGGACTCCACGGGGGCGTCCAGACCCACTCGCGCCGACAGCATCGCGAGGGCGGCCCCGATGAGCGTCGTGAGCGCGCCGAATGCATACGTGAGCACGCGGCCGACGATCGTGAGGGCTGCCCCGAGCGCGAGTGCCGCGAGGCTCAAGGGTGCGAGGACCGGCACGGCGTCGGCGCCGGCGACGGTGAGCTGGTCTCCCTCGACGGAGGCCAGGGTCACCGTCAGCCAGGTCTGCGTCGACGAGATCAGGCCGACGGCGCCGCCGATCAGCACCAGGACGACGGCGAAGGTGCGGGGCCGCCGCGTCATCCCGCGACCACGGGTGCCAGGTCATCGGCGTCGAAGCAGCTGCGCGTGCCGGTGTGGCACGCGGGACCGTGCTGTTCCACGCTCACGAGGATGGCGTCGCCGTCGCAGTCGAGGCGAACCCCTCGCACCTCCTGGAAGTTGCCCGACGTGTCGCCCTTGCGCCAATACTCCCGGCGGGAACGCGACCAGTAGGTGACGCGCCCCTCGGTGAGCGTGCGGCGAAGGGCCTCCGCGTCCATCCAGCCGAGCATCAGGACCTCGCGGGTGTCCCACTGCTGCACGATCGCGGCGACGAGTCCGTCGCCGTTGAAGGCGACACGGGCGATGCGCTGGTCGGTGTCGTTCACGAGTCGTCGCCTCGCAGGAAGTCGCCCTCGCGGACCGCGATGCCGTCGGCGAGCATCGCGCGCTTGACGTCACCGACGGTCAGCTGGGCCGAGTGGAACACCGACGCGGCCAGCACCGCATCGGCACCGGCGCCCACCGCCGGTGCGAAGTGCTCCACGGCGCCGGCGCCGCCGGAGGCGATGACGGGCACGGACGAGACCTCGCGCATGAGGGAGACCAGTTCGAGGTCGAATCCCTGCTTCGTCCCGTCCGCGTCGATGGAGTTGACCAGCAGCTCCCCCGCTCCCCGCTCGATCGCCTCGCGCGCCCACGCCAGCGCGTCGCGGTCGGTCTCGGTGCGACCGCCGTGCGTGGTCACGACGAAGCCCGACGGGGTGCGCGGAGATCGCTTCACGTCCAGCGAGAGGACCAGAACCTGTGCCCCGAAACGATCGGCGATCTCATCGACCAGCGCCGGCCGTCGGATGGCAGCGGAGTTGACGCCGACCTTGTCGGCGCCGACGCCGAGCAGGCGAGCCACGTCGTCGTCGGTGCGCACTCCCCCGCCGACGGTCAGCGGGATGAAGACCTGTTCCGCGGTGCGCTGCACCATCTCGTAGGTCGTCGCCCGCTCGTCGACCGTCGCCGTCACATCGAGGAAGGTGAGCTCGTCGGCCCCCTGCGCGAAGTACAGGCGCGCGAGCTCGACGGGGTCGCCCATGTCGCGGAGGTTCTCGAAGTTGACGCCCTTGACGACGCGACCCGCTGCCACATCGAGGCACGGGATGACGCGGCATACGACCGACATGTCAGAGCCTCGCGTTGTGGATGGCGGTGACGAGGATCGCCCGCGCGCCCAGCTCGTACAGGTCGTCCATGACGCGGTTCACGCTCGACCGCGCCACCATCACCCGAACGGCCACCCACTCGGGGTCGCGCAGTGGCGAGATCGTCGGCGACTCGATGCCCCCGGCGATCTCGACGGCCCGGTCTACCAGCGACACGGGCAGGTCGTAGTCCACCATCACGTATCGGCGAGCGACCATCACGCCACGCAGCCGGCGAAGCAGGGTCTCCGTGCCCGGTGCATCGTCGGGGCCGGAGATGAGGACGGCCTCGGAGTGGAGCAGGGGCGGACCGAACACTTCGAGGCCCGCCTGCCGGAGGGTGGTGCCGGTCTCGACGACGTCAGCCACCGCGTCCGCGACGCCCAGCCGGACGGCGGATTCGACGGCGCCGTCGAGCGGGACCAGATCGACCGCGACTCCGTGCTCGTCCAAGAAGGAATCGACCAGTCCCGGATAGGAGGTGGCGATGCGGCAGCCGTCGAGATCGGTGAGTTCGGCGAAGCGTCCGGGCGGGGCGGCGAACCGGAATGTCGAGCCGGCGAAGCCGAGCGCTTCGATCTCTCGAGCACCGGGCATGCGCGCGTCTCTCAGCAGATCGCGGCCGGTGATGCCCACGTCGAGCGCGCCGGATCCGACGTAGGTCGCGATGTCCTTCGGGCGGAGGTAGAAGAACTCCACGCCGTTGGCGGGGTCCGCCTTGTGGAGGTCCTTCGAGTCGCGGCGGCCGCTGTATCCGGCCTCGGCGAGCATGGCCGCCGAGGTCTCGGCGAGCGAGCCCTTGTTGGGCACGGCGATGCGCAGCATATGGGGATGTCCTTCTTCTTCTGGCGACGGTCCGGGCGGCGCTCAGAGATGTCGGTAGACGTCCTGCAGTGTCAGACCCTTCGCGAGCATGAGCACCTGCAGGTGGTAGAGGAGCTGGGAGATCTCCTCGGCGGCGGCCTCGTCGGACTCGTACTCGGCCGCCATCCAGACCTCTGCGGCCTCTTCCACGATCTTCTTGCCGATCGCGTGCACTCCGGCGTCGAGCTGCGCCACCGTTCCCGACCCCTCGGGTCGTCGCTCGGCCGTGGCCGTCAGCTCGCCGAACAGGCCGTCGAAGGTCTTCACTTCTCCAGCGTACCGAACTCCGCGCGCGGCACCGGCCGCGCCCGGTGGGGCTTCAGTGGCGGTGTGCGTGCGCCGCCCGGCTGCGGAGCGCGGCGATCGCGGCGTCCGGGCTGTCGGCGCCGAAGACGGCCGAACCCGCCACGAACGTGTCCGCACCGGCCTCCGCCGCCTGGGCGATGGTCGACTCCCCGATTCCGCCGTCGACCTGCAGCCACACCGTCGATCCGACGGCGCGAGCGTGGTCGGAGAGCGCTCGCAGCTTCGGCATGGTCTCGGGCATGAAGGACTGCCCGCCGAAGCCCGGCTCCACGGTCATCACGAGCACCTGGTCGAACTCGTCGAGCACGTCGAGGAGCCCCTCGACGGGTGTGCCCGGCTTGACGGCCACGCCCGCTCGCGCTCCGATCTGCCGCAGCCGACGAGCCAGCGCGATCGGCTCTGCGGCGGCCTCGAGGTGAAAGGTGACCGACGCCGCGCCGATCTCGGCGTAGCCCGGTGCCCATCGCTCCGGATCGTCGATCATCAGGTGCACGTCCAACGGCACCGGCGACGTCGCCTGGATGCGCTCCACCATCTGCGGACCGAACGTGAGGTTCGGGACGAAGTGGTTGTCCATGACGTCCACGTGCACGTAATCCGCCGACGCGATGCGGCCGAGCTCGGTCTGCATGTTCACGAAGTCTGCGGCGAGGATGCTGGGGTTGATGCGGATGTCGCTCACCCGTTCATTATTCCGGCTCCCGCGCGTCATCACGTGCGCCGCAGCAGCGTGATCGACATCGCATCGGTGTTGTGGCGGTGCGGCCACAGCTGGGCGCGACCGGAGCCGTCGGTCTGCGCGGGAAGGTCGGGCGACGACAGGGCGACCTCGCGCACGACGGCACGGGCGTCGAGCTCCTCGACGGCGTCGCCGAAGCGACGACGGGCCTCGGCGACCACGCCGGTCGTCTCCGCGAGATGGGGCGAGCACGTGACGTAGGCGACGATTCCGCCGGGCGCGAGCGCTTCGATCGCACCACCCAGCAGCTCGCCCTGCAGCGCCGTCAGTTCCGCAACGTCGCCCGGTGCTTTGCGCCAGCGCGCCTCGGGGCGCCGTCTCAGGGCGCCGAGGCCCGTGCACGGGGCATCGACCAGGATGCGGTCGTAGATGCCGGGACGCTCGGCGGTCAGGTCCCGCCCGTCGCGCTCGGTCACCTCCACCTCCAGCGGCACCCCCGCGATCGACCGTCGCACCAGCCCGGCCCGTGCGGGTGAGATCTCGTTCGCGTCGAGCCGCGCGCCGTGAGCGAGGGCTTCGGCGGCGAGGACCGCCGTCTTGCCTCCGGGGCCGGCGCACAGGTCGAGCCACCTCTCACCGGTCTGGACGGCACGGGCCCGGGTGAGGGCGAGCGCTGCGAGCTGCGAGCCCTCGTCCTGCACGCGGATGCGGCCGTCGGATGCGCTCACGACGGCTTCGGGAGCACCGCCGGCGAGACGGAATCCCAGCGGCGAGAAGGGGGTGCGGCGCGCATCGGCACCGGGCTCCGCGAGGCCGGGGAGCGCCGCGAAGGTGACGCGAGGGGCCGTGTTGTCGGCGGTCAGCAGCGCGCCGAGTTCGTCGGCGCGACCCTCTGCCGTGAGGGCACGACGAAAGGCGCGGATCACCCACACGGGGTGGGATGACGACAGGGCGATCGCCTCATCGTCGGATCTCGCAGTCTCGGCGACCCGATCCGCCCATTCACCGGGGGTGTCCCGCGACACGCGCCGCAGCACGGCGTTGGTGAACCCGGCGGCGCCGCGCCCGCCGGCGCGACGTGCGAGCGTCACGGACTCGTTCACGGCGGCGTGCGAGGCGACACGGGTCGCGACGAGCTGGTGCACACCCAGGCGAAGGGCATCCAGAATCTCCGGATCGATGCTCGATGGTGCACGGTCCGCCGCGATCCCGATGATGGCGTCGTAGGTGCCGCGACGCCGGAGGGTTCCGTAGGTGAGCTCGGTCGCGAGCGCCGCGTCGCCGGCGCTCAGGCCGGCACGCTCGATCGCAGCCGGGAGCAGCAGGTTCGCGTAGGCGTCCGACTCGTGGACCGCTCGGAGCGTCTCGTAGGCCACCTCGCGTGCACCGGTCATGAACCCAGCCTCACATCATCCTGCCGGCGCCCTCGCCACCAATCGGGCGCCGGCATCACGCCGCGCCCGGCCGGTTGCACCTCTCGCAGGGCGATGGCACCGTCGCCGCTGCCGACCAAGACGCGCCCGCGATCCCATCCGACCTGTCCCGGTGCCAGCGGTGGCGCGTCGTCGACGAGGTCGACACGATGCAGCTTCAATCGCTCGCCGGCGACCGTCGTGTGCGCGCCGGGTTCGGGGGTCGTGCCACGCACGCGATCGAGGATCCGCTCCGCAGCTTCCTCCCAGCGGATGCGACCGTCATCGATGGTGAGCTTCGGAGCGAACGTGGGCTCACCCGTCTGGGCGCGTGCGACGGCGTCTCCTGCGGCGACGGCGTCGACGACCTCGTGGAGCAGACCCGCTCCCACGTCGGCGAGCCGAGACAGCAGCTCCCCTGCGGTCTCCCTCGGCTCGATCTCGACCCGTCGGTCGGCGAAGACGTCGCCGGCGTCGAGCTCCGCCACGAGGCGGAACACGGCGGCGCCGGTGACATCGTCGCCCGCGATGAGCGCGTGCTGCACCGGTGCCGCGCCGCGCCACTTCGGCAGCAGGCTGAAGTGGAGGTTGATCCATCCGTGTGCGGGAGTGCTCAGCAGAGGTTCCCGCACGAGCCCGCCGTAGGCGACGATGACACCGAGATCGGGCTCGAGCGCCGCGATCCGCTCGGTTGCGTCGGCGTCCAGACGCGCCGTCTTGATGACCGGTGCGCCGACCTGCTCGGCCGCCGCGGCAACCGGCGACGGGGTGAGCACCCGCTTGCGTCCGAGCGGTGCGTCCGGGCGGGTCACCACCGCCGCGATCTGGTGTCGGCTCTCCGCGAGCTCACGAAGGGCGGGTACGGCCGGTGCGGGTGTGCCGGCGAAGACGAGACGCATGGACTCCTCACAGATCGAGATCGGGCACATCGACCCGGATTCTGAGTGTAGGGGCGGGTGGGCGCTGGCGCCCTTTGGCGGGCCTGCGCGACCGAAGAGCGGCGGTGATGATCGACGAACGCAGACTGCGGGTCACCGATGCACCGTGGGCGTACTCGAACCGCACCAGCGCACGCACGCCACCCTCCGTGTCGACGGGCCCCAGGATCGCCCGGGCATCGAGGTCCGGGGCATCCTCGCGCAGTCGCACCAGAGCCTCCGTGACGGTGCGTCGATCCCCCTCGAGGGCGGCGACGCGCACTGTGGGCGGCATGCGCAGCGGCGCACGTTCTGCCAGTTCGATGCGCGCGTACGCGGGGTGGTTCCAGGTCGCGAATGCGCGCGCCACGGGCCCCGCGACGCCCACGAGATGCACCGGGGCCCCGGGCGCCGCGAGCGCGGCGGCGTTCGACCACCAGCGCAGGCAGGCTTCGCCGATGCGCAGGTCCTCGGCGAGGAGCATCCGGTCCGCGTCGAGCAGGATGATCGCGCGATAGCCGCCGGCGGCGATCGGCTCCGCGCCCCGCGTCGCCACCACGAGCGCCGGACGCGCGTCGACATGGGGAACCGGGTGGTCCCCATCGGCGACGATCACCCGGATCTCGGGAAAGGCGCGCCCGAGCTCGTCGGCGGTCCTCTCGCTTCCCGAGGAGGCCATCCGCAGCCGCGTTCCCCCGCACTCGGTGCACCCCCACGCGGGAGCGGACCTGCCGCACCACCCGCACGTGGGAACGGCTCCGTGGTGCGCGGCTCGCAGCGGCCCGCCGCAGTGCGCGCAGCGGGCGGGATGCCGGCACGAGGCGCACACGAGCACGGGAGCGTATCCCGGGCGTGCGACCTGAACCAGCACCGGGCCGGACGCGAGCGCATCACGGGCCGCCGCGAACGCCGCCGACGGGATGCGCTGACCTCGCCCCTCCCCCTCGCGCGTGGCGCTCAGCATGGTCTTGGGCATGACGCGGCGGGCCGGTGCGATGTCGTCGAGCCACCCCAGCGCGACGAGTCTCTCGACGTCCGTCGTGCGGGTGTGACCGGCGAACAGCAGCGCGGACCCTTCCATCTCCTGTCGCAGCAGCGCCGCATCGCGGGCGTGGACACCGGGACTGAGCGGCTCCGCGAGCAGCGGGTCGCCGTCGTCCCACACGATCACGGCGCCGACCGAGGCGGCGGGGGCGTAGACGGCGGAGCGGTTTCCGACGACGACGCAGGGGGCATCCGCCAGCGTCCTCAGATACGCCGCGTATCGCGACGGCCCGCTCTGCCGCGCATCCAGGCGGACGAGGGCGCTTTCGGGGAGCCGCTCGCGGAGCACCTGCTCGAGCTGCGCTTGGTCACGATGATCCGGCACGACGAGGATCGCGCTCCGACCGGCGGCGAGCGTATCGACGGCGACGGCCGCGAGCAGGAGAGCCCACACGCCGACGTCGGTGGCGCCCTCCGCGTCGGAGGCGGGGCCGACACCGGGCGGGGCGAGGAGTGCCCCTCGGCGCGCTTCCTCGATGACGGGACGAAGCCCGGGGAATTCGGCGAGCCTCGCCGCGGCCCACTCCGCGGCTTCCGGGACGACGGTCACCGGTGTCGGCGGGGCGGCGGCGAGGTGCGCCCTCTCGGCGCGCACCATTCGGCGCGGAATCGCCACCTTCAACACGCCGCTCGCGGAACCGGACGCGCGGTCGGCGGCCCGCCGCGCGAGCGCATACAGCCCGGGAGGCAGGACCGGCACGGGCGAGACGACATCCTCCAGGTCGGACAGGGGTCGGTCGCCAGGCTCCTCGTCGGCGATCTCGACGATCCATCCCTCCACCGTGCGGCCCGCGGTCCGCAGCGGCACCTTCACCCTCACCCCGGCGAGCGCGTGGTCGACGAGCGGGACGGGGACCGCATAGTCGAGCAGGCGGTCCAGCTGCGGCAGCGGGGAGTCGACGAGCACCCGCGCGACGCGGCGGGCGGACATGTCAGAGACCGGCGGCGGAGCGGAGCTCGTCGACGCGATCGGTGCGTTCCCAGGTGAAGCTCGGCAGCTCGCGGCCGAAGTGGCCGTAGGCGGCCGTGTCTGCGTAGATGGGCCGCTGGAGATCGAGCCGATCGATGATCGCCTTGGGCCGGAGATCGAAGACATCGCGGATCGCCCGCGTGATCATCTCGTCGGCGACGTGGCCCGTTCCGAAGGTCTCCACGTAGAGTCCGACGGGGCTCGCCTTGCCGATGGCGTAGGCCACCTGCACCTCGAGGCGATCGGCGAGGCCCGCGGCGACGGCGTTCTTCGCGACCCAGCGCATCGCATAGGCGGCGGACCGGTCCACCTTCGACGGGTCCTTTCCGCTGAATGCACCGCCACCGTGGCGCGACGCGCCGCCGTAAGTGTCGATGATGATCTTGCGACCCGTCAGACCAGCGTCGCCCTTCGGGCCGCCGACGACGAAGGGCCCGGCCGGGTTGATGAAGTACTGCACGCCGGGCAGATCGAGGCCGGTGGCGTGCAGTACGGGGTCGATGACCTCCGCGCGCACGCGGTCGCGAAGGTCGGCCTGAGAGATGTCGGGGTGGTGCTGAGTCGAGAGCACCACCGACTCGACGGTCTTGGGCACGCCCCCGTCGAAGCCCAGCGTCACCTGCGTCTTGCCGTCCGGGCGAAGGAAGGGCAGCTGACCGTCCCGGCGGAGGTCGGCGAGGCGCTCGGCCATGCGGTGCGCCGTCCATGCAGCGATCGGCATGAACTGCGGCGTCTCGTCGGTGGCGTAGCCGAACATGATGCCCTGGTCGCCGGCGCCCTGCTCATCGGCCGGGTCGACCGATCCGCGCTCACGCTGCTCGAACGCCTTGTTCACCCCGGCGGCGATGTCCGAGGACTGTGCGCCGATGGAGACGCTCACACCGCAGGAGTCACCGTCGAAACCCGTCTCGCTGCTGGTGTAGCCGATGCGGTTGACCACGTCGCGCACGATCGCGGGGATCTCGACGTATGCACTGGTGGACACCTCCCCCGCGACATGCACGAGACCGGTCGTCACGAGCGTCTCGACGGCCACGCGTCCCTCCGGATCCTCGGCGAGGATCGCGTCGAGGATGCTGTCGGAGATCTGGTCGCAGATCTTGTCGGGATGCCCCTCGGTGACGGACTCGGACGTGAACAGGCGAAGATCGCTCATCGGAGCTCCAGGAAGACAGCGGTCACGGACGGAGGCAGTATGACATCACCGGCCGACATGACGGATCATGCGGCCGGTGATGTGCGGCGAGCTCACTCGGCGGCGCGAAGGCGCAGCTTGTCCTCGTGGATCTCGTGCATCGCGATGGTCAGCGGCTTGTCCTCGACCGTGGAGTCCACGAGCGGCCCGACGTTGTCGAACAGGTTCCCCTCGTGCAGATCCGAGTAGTAGTCGTTGATCTGGCGCGCGCGCTTGGATGCGTAGATGACCAGCTGGTACTTGGAGTCGACCTTCTCGAGGAGTGCGTCGATGGGGGGCTCGATGATGCCCTGGTTCGTTCCGGCCATGGGGAACCTCCTGGTTCGGATGGTGGCGGTGAGTCGATCGCGTCAGCCGCGCGACGAGTAGCGCGCGGGCGCTTCGGACAATTCTACGACCTTGCGGGCCGCCTCGGCGACGTCGTCGTTGACGACGCGGTGGTCGAATTCGCTCTGAGCGGCCAACTCGACCTTCGCCGTGCGCAGGCGGCGCGCGCGCTCTTCGGCATCCTCGGTCCCGCGCCCGACGAGCCGCTGAACCAGTTCGTCCCAGCTCGGCGGCAGCAGGAACACGAGCGTGGCGGCGGGGTCGGCCGCGCGCACCTGGCGTGCGCCCTGCAGATCGATCTCGAGCAGCACGGTCCGTCCTTCGGCCAGCGCCTCTTCGATGGGGCGCCGGGGTGTGCCGTAGCGGTGACGGTTGTGCACGGTGGCGTGCTCGAGCAGGTCGCCGGCATCCACCATGCGGTCGAACGCCTCGTCGTCGACGAAGAAGTAGTGCGCACCGTCGATCTCGCCCGGACGGGGCGGCCGGGTCGTCGCCGAGACCGAGAGGAGGATCTCCGGATGGTGCGCGGCGATGTGCGCGGCGACCGTCCCCTTGCCCACCGCCGTCGGTCCGGCCAGCACGAGGAGACGGCTGCGTCCGGCGCGGGGTCGGATGGGCGGGAAACGCTCGTCGAGCCACGTCGACAGGGCGTTCCGCTGACGGCCACCCAGCCCGCCAAGGCGCTTGACCGGTGAAATCCCGAGCGACTGCAGCACGCGATCGCGCTTGCCCGCACCGATGGCCGGCAGCGCGGTCAGGAACTCCGTCACGCGCAGCGTCGCCGCGGCGGAATCCGTGGCGTCGGTGCTCCGAGCGAGCACGTCCTGGGGCGTCACGACCCGCATCGCGATGTCCCTCTTCAGCGACGCTCGTGCCCGGCGGGCCTCGACGGCACGGCGCGACGCCGCGACGCGGTCGACCTCGGGAGGGCGGTGTGGTTCGGTCATTCCCTGCTCCTGTAGTGCTCTGAGCGGTCTCTGATGGTCTCCGCGAGCCGCCCCGGACCGGCGGAGAGAAGGCTCCGACTCTCGCTGGCGATCACGGTCTGCGCGCTGTCGCCGAACGCCGCGCCGAGGTCGCCCGGCTGCGCGCCCTGGAATCCGAAACCGGGGGCGAGGATCGGCGCCGGCGGAGACACCGGAGCCAGCCCCGCATCCGCCCACCCGACCGTCGCGCCGATCACGACGCCGACACTCCCCCATCGTCCGTCATCCACGTGGGCGGCGTTGATCTGCGTGACCTCGTCGAGGACCCGCCGCGCGACCGTCCGCCGGCTCGCGTCGCGGGAGCGCTGCAGGTCCACCCCCTCGGGATTGCTCGTCGCGACCAGCACGAACAGTCCCTTGTCGCCGGCATAGGCCAGGCTCGCAGCCGATGCGAGGACCCCGACTCCGAGGTACGGGCTCACCGTCAGCGCGTCGGCCTCGAGGGGGGATCCGGCGCGCAGCCACGCTTCGGCGTAGGCATCCATCGTCGACCCGATGTCACCGCGCTTGGCATCGGCGATGACGAGCAGCTCCGACTCCCGGGCCGTCCGCAGCACGTCCTCGAGGGCGCGGTACCCGGCCGATCCGAAGCGCTCGAAGAACGAGACCTGCGGCTTGACGACGCCGACCCCGGCGGTCGCTGCGGCATCCACCACGCGGAGTCCGAACTCCCGTGCGCCGGCGGCCGTCTCCGGCAGACCCCAGTCGACGAGAAGGCTCGGGTGCGGGTCGACCCCGACGCACAGCGGACCCCGCTGCGCCAGGGTCGACCGCACCCGCTCGCCGAATCCGGTCATGAGCGCGAGGCGCGGTCCACCGCGTATTCCTGAAGGCTTCGCACCTCGAACCCCTCGCGGAGCGCGGGGAGAGCGCTGACGGCGGCGCCCAGGAGCGCGATGGTGGTGAACAGCGCCTTGTCGGCAGCCACCGCCGCGGCGCGGATCTCGTAGCCGTCGGCGCGAGCCATCCCTCCCGACGGGGTGTTCACGACCATGTCGATCTCGCCGGCGTTGATCAGATCGACCACGTTCGGCTCGCCCGACTCCTGCGTCTCGGAGTATTTCGCGACGACCTTCACCGCGATGCCGTTGCGGGCGAGGATCTCGGCCGTGCCCTCCGTGGCGACGAGGTCGAAGCCGAGCTCCCGCAGTCGGTGCGCCGGGAGGATGACGGCGCGCTTGTCGTCGTCGGCGACGGAGATGAAGACCGTGCCCGTGGTCGGCATGCCCCCGTAGGCTGCCTGCTGGCTCTTGGCGAACGCCGTCGGGAAGTCGCGGTCGATACCCATCACCTCACCGGTGGAGCGCATCTCGGGGCCGAGGATGGAATCCACCGTCTCGCCGTCCTTCGTGCGGAAGCGCTTGAAGGGGAGCACCGCCTCCTTGACCGACACCGGGGCGTCCAGCGGAACGCGCGAGCCGTCCGCGGCCGGGAGCAGGCCCTCCGAGATGAGCTCCCCGATCGTCGCACCGGCCATGACGCGCGAGGCGGCCTTGGCGAGCGGGATCCCGAGTGCCTTCGAGACGAAGGGGACGGTACGGCTCGCGCGCGGGTTCGCCTCGATGACGTAGAGCACGCCGGCGCTGATGGCGAACTGCACGTTCAGCAGCCCCCGCACGCCGATGCCCTGCGCGATGGCGAGCGTCGCGGTGCGCACCCGGTCCACGTCGCTGCGGCCGAGCGAGATCGGCGGAAGCGTGCAGCTGGAGTCGCCGGAGTGGATGCCCGCCTCCTCCAGGTGCTCCATGACCCCGCCGACGTACAGCTGCTCGCCGTCGAAGAGGGCATCGACGTCGATCTCGATGGCATCGTCGAGGAAGCGGTCGACCAGCAGCGGGAGTCCGGGGCCGATGATCGCCTGGTCGGCGATCCGCACGAAGTAGTCGCGGAGGCTGTCGGTGTCGTACACGATCTCCATGCCGCGTCCGCCGAGCACGAAGCTCGGGCGGACCAGGACCGGGTATCCGATGTCCTCCGCGACCGCGACAGCCTCGTCGACGTCGATCGCCGTGCCGTGCCGGGGCGCGACGAGTCCGGCCGCGTCGAGGATCCCGCTGAAGAGCCCGCGCTCCTCGGCGAGGTCGATCGCCGCCGGGCTCGTCCCGAGGATGGTGTACCCGGCTTCTTCGATCCCCTTGGCGAGGCCCAGCGGAGTCTGCCCGCCGAGCTGGCAGACGACGCCGAGGATCTTGCCGGACTGCGCTTCGGCGTGCAGCACCTCGAGCACGTCCTCGAGCGTCAGCGGCTCGAAGTAGAGCCGGTCCGACGTGTCGTAATCCGTCGACACCGTCTCCGGGTTGCAGTTGACCATGATCGTCTCGTACCCGGCGTCGCTCAGCGCGAACGAGGCGTGGACGCACGAGTAGTCGAACTCGACGCCCTGGCCGATGCGGTTGGGACCGGATCCGATGATCACGACCTTCGTGCGCTCCGACGGGGTGACTTCGGTCTCGCTGTCGTAGCTGGAGTAGTGGTACGGCGTGAGGGCCGGGAACTCGCCGGCGCACGTGTCGACCGTCTTGTACACCGGGCGGATGTCCAGACCGTGTCGGATGCCGCGGACCTCGGCCTCGTCGAGGCCCCGCAGCTGCGCGATCTGCGCATCCGAGAATCCGTGATCCTTCGCGAGCCGGAGGGCGGCCGCGTCGAGCTCCTCGGCGCCGCGGATCTCCTCGGCGACCTCGTTGATGAGAAGCATCTGGTCGAGGAACCAGCGGTCGATGCTCGTCGCCTCGAACGCCTGCTCGACGGTCGCGCCCTTGCGCATCGCCTGCTGGAGCACGACGATGCGGCCGTCGGTGGGCGTGCGGGCGATCTCCAGGAGCTCGTCGACCGTGCGATCCTCGTCGCCCCAGTGGAAGCTCGAACCGCGCTTCTCGAGCGAGCGCAGCGCCTTCTGCAGCGCCGTCGTGTAGTTCCGGCCGATCGCCATGGCCTCTCCCACCGACTTCATGGTCGTGGTCAGCGTGGTGTCGGCGTTGGGGAACTTCTCGAAGTTGAAGCGAGGCACCTTGACCACGACGTAGTCGAGCGTGGGCTCGAAGCTCGCGGGGGTGACCTTGGTGATGTCGTTCGGGATCTCGTCCAGGCGGTAGCCGATGGCCAGCTTCGCGGCGATCTTCGCGATGGGGAAGCCCGTCGCCTTCGACGCGAGCGCCGACGACCGCGACACGCGGGGGTTCATCTCGATGACGATGATGCGGCCGGTGTCGGGATTGACGGCGAACTGGATGTTGCACCCGCCCGTGTCGACGCCCACCGCACGGATGATGTCGATGCCGATGTCGCGCATCTTCTGGTACTCGCGGTCGGTCAGCGTCAGCGACGGCGCGACGGTGATGGAGTCGCCCGTGTGCACGCCGACCGGGTCGACGTTCTCGATCGAGCACACCACGACGGTGTTGTCTGCGGAGTCGCGCATGAGCTCGAGCTCGTATTCTTTCCAACCGAGGATCGACTCCTCCAGGAGAACCTCGTGCGTGGGCGAATCGCGCAGACCGGCGCCGGCGATGCGCCGCAGGTCGGCTTCGTCGAACGCGAATCCGCTGCCGAGGCCGCCCATCGTGAACGACGGACGCACGACGAGCGGATAGCCGAGGTCGGCGGCGCCGGCGAGCACCTCGTCCATCGAGTGGCAGATGCGACTCTCGGCCACATCGGCCCCCGACTCGATGACGAGTTCCTTGAAGACCTGACGGTCCTCGCCCTTGCGGATGGCGTCGACGTTCGCGCCGATGAGCTCGACCCCGTAGGCGTCGAGGATGCCGCGATCGTGCAACGCCATCGCGGCGTTCAGCGCCGTCTGCCCACCGAGGGTCGGCAGGATCGCGTCGGGCTTCTCCTTCGCCAGGATCGTCTCGATCACCTCGGGCGAGATCGGCTCGATGTATGTGGCGTCGGCGAAGTCCGGGTCGGTCATGATCGTCGCCGGATTGGAGTTGACGAGGATCACGCGCACCCCCTCTTCACGGAGCACGCGGCACGCCTGGGTGCCGGAATAGTCGAACTCGCACGCCTGACCGATGACGATCGGGCCGGAGCCGATGACGAGGACGGATCGGATGTCGTCGCGCTTGGGCATCAGAGGCCACCCTCCTGGGAGTCGTTGCTGCGGGCGGACAGGGTGTCGAGCACCATGTCGCGGAAGCGATCGAACAGATAGTTCGCATCGTGCGGACCGGCGGCCGCCTCGGGGTGGTACTGCACGCTGAACGCGGGGATGTCGAGGGCGCGGAGACCCTCGACGACGTTGTCGTTGAGACCGACGTGGCTCACCTCCACGCGACCGTAACCGTGGGGGCTGTCCACCGTCCCCTCGACCGGGGCATCGACGGCGAATCCGTGATTCTGCGACGTGATCTCGACGCGCCCGGTGGCCTTGTCGAGGACGGGCTGGTTGATGCCGCGGTGTCCGAAGGGCAGCTTGTACGTGCCGAATCCGAGCGCGCGGCCGAGGAGCTGGTTTCCGAAGCAGATGCCGAAGAAGGGCACCCGCGCATCGAGGATGCCGCGCAGGAGCTCCACGTGCGCGTCACTGGCCGCGGGATCCCCCGGACCGTTGGAGTAGAAGGCGGCGACCGGCTCGATCTCCATGATCTGCGCCACCGTCGCGCTCTGCGGGAACACGTGCACATCGAACCCGCGCGCCGCGAGGTTGACGATCGTGGACTGCTTGACACCGAGGTCGAGCACCGCGAGGTTGCCGACGCGCTCCCCCTGTGCGCGCGTGACCTCGACGTCCTCGACGGACACCGAAGCGGACAGGTTGCGCCCGGACATCTCCGGGGCCTCGCGCACGATGCGCAGCTGCTCCTCGGCGTCGAGCGCCGCGGTCTCTCCCGAGAACACGCCGCCGCGCATGCTGCCGGCCGAACGGATGCGGCGTGTCACCGCACGGGTGTCGATGCCGCTGATCCCGACGATGCCGTCGGCGGCCAGGGACTGGTCGAGGGATTCCTCCGAGCGCCAGTTCGACACCACGCGCGACGGATCGCGCACGACGTAGCCGGAGACCCAGATGCGCCGGGACTCCCGGTCCTCCGCGTTCATGCCGGTGTTGCCGATGTGCGGCGCCGTCTGAAGCACGATCTGGCCGGCGTACGACGGATCGGTGAGCGTCTCCTGGTACCCGGTCATGCCGGTGGCGAAGACGACTTCTCCCAGAGTGGTCCCCCGCGCGCCGTAGGCGCGCCCGGTGTGGCGGGACCCGTCCTCCAGGACGAGGACCGCGGGGTCGGTGGTCAGCAGCGAGGTCATGCGTCTGCTCCTGTCGAGGTGATGGATGCGCCGAGGGCGTCGGCGAGTGCGCGGGCCGAGGAATCCTGCGGCCGGAGGTAGGTATCGACGACGGTGTCGTCGCTGATCCGCCAGGTGAGGCGGACCAGGCCGTCCTTCTCGACCACGCGGTCGATGGCGACGGTGGACTGGTCGACGGCGAGGAGCCGCCCCCGGGCGAGGAACAGCGGTCTCTCACCGGCGAGCTCGAGCGCGATGCCGCGATCGGTGAGGATGACCTCGGCGGCCGAGCGGAATCCCATCCCCCGGATGGCCAGGCGCTCCAGCGGCTGATCGGGGCGCGTGGTCGCGACGTACAGAACCGCGAAGCGGTCGCGCTCCATCGCCCCGGCGGGGATCTCCCCCACCGGCGGCTCGAGTGCACGGTCGCGGCGCGTCCGGCGCCACCAGCCGACGGCTGCCAGCACGAGCAGGCCGACGGCGACCGCCATGATCACCAGCAGTGCGGCTTCGCGGCTCACGCGACACCCTCCCGATCGACCAGCTCGCCGTCGGCGACCGTGACGAACCCGCCGTTGACGGTCCACCTCACCTCACCGGGCAGATCGCGACCGAGGTAGGGCGAGTTGACGCTGCGACCGTGGAGGTCGTCACGCGTGAAGGTGCGTGCCGGACGCGGGTCGTAGAGCACGAACGCGGCCGGCGCGCCGACCTCGAGCGCCGGCGGCGTCAGGCGCCCGATGCGCGCGGGAACCGCGGACATCACTCGCGCGACATCGGCCCAATCGAGCATCCCGGTGTCGACCATCGTCTGCTGCACGACCCGGAGTGCGCTCTCGAGGCCCACCATTCCGTGTGCGGCTGCCTGCCATTCGCACGACTTCGCCTCCGCCGGGTGCGGTGCGTGATCGGTCGCCACGATGTCGATGGTGCCGTCGGCGAGGCCCTCCCGCACGGCTCGCACGTCATCATCACGGCGAAGGGGCGGATTGACCTTGAAACGCGGGTCGTATCCGCGCACGAGCTCCTCGGTCAGCAGGAGGTGGTGCGGCGTCACTTCCGCCGTCACCGCGACGCCTCGGGCCTTCGCCCAGCGGATGATCTCGACCGACCCGGCGGTGGAGAGGTGGCAGACGTGCAGGCGGGAGCCCACGTGCTCAGCCAGGAGCACGTCGCGGGCGATGATCGATTCCTCGGCGACGGCGGGCCATCCCGCGAGTCCGAGCTCCGCGGATACCGTGCCCTCGTTCATCTGGGCGCCCTCGGTCAGCCGGGGATCCTGCGCATGTTGGGCGATCACGCCGCCGAAGGACTTCACGTACTCGAGGGCACGACGCATGATGAGCGGATCCCAGACGCAGAAGCCGTCGTCGCTGAACACGCGCACGCGTGCGCGAGAGCTCGCCATCGCGCCCAGTTCCGCGAGGCGCTCACCGCGCTGGCCGACCGTGACCGCGCCGATCGGCTGCACGTGCACGTAGCCGGCCGCCTCGCCGAGTGCGAGCTCCTGCTCGACGACGCCGGCGGTGTCGGCGACCGGGGACGTGTTGGGCATCGCGAAGACCGTGGTGTAGCCGCCGGCCGCCGCCGCGCGCGATCCCGTGAGGATCGTCTCGGACGCCTCGAATCCAGGTTCGCGCAGGTGGGTGTGCAGATCGACGAGGCCGGGGAGGGCGATGAGTCCGTCGGCGTCGACGATGCGCGCGCCTCCCGGCGCCTCCCCGTCGAGAGCCGTGATGACTCCCCCGTCGACGACGAGGTCACGGGCGTCGCCGCCGGAGATCCGCACGCCGCGGTAGACGACGGGCTCTGCGCCGATGTGAGGGATGCTCATCGGCCTTCCTCCTTTGCGTTCGCGCTCGAATGGTCCCCCGCCAGCAGGAGGTAGAGCACGGCCATGCGCACGGACACGCCGTTCGCGACCTGCTCCAGCACGGTTGCACGGGGGGAATCGGCGGCGGCCGCCGAGATCTCCAGGCCGCGGTTCATCGGTCCCGGATGCAGCACCATGCTACCGGGCGGGAGAGCCTCCAGCCGCAGTGGGTCCAGGCCCCAGCGACGGGAATACTCCCGCTCAGTGGGGAAATATGCGGCGTTCATGCGCTCCAGCTGGATGCGGAGCATCATGAGCGCGTCCGGCGCGTCGGCGATCGCATCGTCCAGGTCGTATCGCACCGTCACCGGCCAGGCGGTCACGTCCTGCGGCACCAGGGTGGGCGGCGCGACGAGGGTGACGCGGGCGCCGAGCGTCGTCAGCAGCCATACGTTCGATCGCGCGACCCGGGAGTGGAGGATGTCGCCCACGATCGCGACGTGAAGACCGTCCAGACCGCGACCACGGCTGGCCGAGCCATGAGTGCGCTTGCGGATCGTGTACGCGTCGAGGAGCGCCTGCGTGGGGTGCTCGTGCGTGCCGTCGCCGGCGTTGACGACGCCGGCGCTGATCCATCCGCTCGTCGCGAGCGTCTGGGGGGCCCCGGATGCGCCGTGACGGATCACCACGGCGTCGGCGCCCATGGCCTGCAGAGTCTGGGCGGTGTCCTGGAGGGATTCGCCCTTGGACACGCTCGACCCCTTCGCCGAGAAGTTGATGACGTCGGCCGAGAGCCGCTTGGCGGCAGCTTCGAACGAGATGCGAGTGCGGGTGGAGTCCTCGAAGAACAGGTTCACGACGGTCTTGCCGCGAAGCGTCGGCAGCTTCTTGACCTCCCGGCGCTGCGTGTCGGCCATGTCCTCGGCGACGTCGAGGACGCGAATGGCGTCCTCGCGGGTGAGCGTGCGCGTGTCGAGAAGGTGTCTCATGAACCGATCGCCACCTCGTCGACGCCGTCGATCTCGACGAGCCGCACGTTCACGCGCTCGTCGCGTGCGCTGGGGAGGTTCTTGCCGACGAAGTCGGGACGGATCGGCAGCTCGCGGTGGCCTCGGTCGACGAGGATCGCGAGCCTCACCGCCGCCGGTCGGCCGATGTCCTGGAGGGCGTCGAGGGCCGCGCGGATGCTGCGACCGGAGAAGAGCACGTCATCGACCAGGATCACCGTTCGTGCATCGATGCCGCCGGGAGGAATCTCGGTGCGATGCGGCGCCCGCGTCGGGTTGCGGTGCAGATCGTCGCGGTACATGGTCACGTCGAGGGCTCCCGCGGGAACGGGCGCGCCGCCGAAGCGCGAGACCAGCCCGGCGATCCGGGCGGCGAGGGTGACTCCGCGAGTGGGGATTCCGAGGATCACGAGACCGTCGGGGCCCTTGTTCGACTCGAGGATCTCGTGGGCGATGCGGGTCAGTGCCCGGGCGATGTCGGCGTCGTGCAGCACGGTGCGCGTGCTCATCGGCGCTCCCTTCTCCGTCTCACGGGACGGGATTAAAGGATGCGATCACGGTCACTCTATCGGAACCGGTGGCGCCGGTCGTCCACGGCCCGTGCGGATCGTCGACTGTTAGGCTTGGCCAGCCCGCTATGACCCCGAAGACCGACGCGAGCGCCCTCCGCGGGGACGCTCCCCCACAGCCCCGCGCGACCGGCACCGTCGACGCGCTCGTCGGCGACCCCGAGCCGGGGAACGGGATCGGCGAGGCCACCGGCAAGGCCATCCTCATCGGCGAGCACTCGGTGGTCTACGGCCACCCGGCGATCGCTCTGCCGATCACGTCCATCGCCGCCCGCGCGGAGGCCGCCGCCACGTCCCGGGCCTCGCGCATCGACAGCGAGCTGTTCCACGGCCCGCTCGATGCGGCACCTGCTCGCCTGCTTCCCACCGTCACGGCCGTTCGCACCGCCCTCGCGTCGGCGGGCGCGCCGGATGCGAGGCTTCATGTGCGCATCCACAGCGACATCCCGTCCGAGCGCGGTGTGGGCTCCAGCGCGGCGGTCGCCGCCGCTGTCGTCACGGCCGTCTCGGGCGCCCTCGGCCGCGACCTCGACCCCGACGAGCGATTCGCGCTCATCCAGGACGCAGAGCGCGCCGCGCACGGGGCGCCGAGCGGTCTCGATGCCCGCGCCGTCTGCGCACCCGGCCCGATCTGGTTCCGGCGCGGCAGCGTCGAGCCGATCACCGTCGGGACCGCTCTGCACTTCGTCGTCGCGGACTCGGGGGTGCGCGGCCGCACGCGCGAGGCCGTGGGCGCCGTCCGCTCGCTGCGCGAGTCATCGCCCGAGGTGTTCGACCGTGCCGTCGGCGCGCTCGCGGAGCTGACGGCGCAGGCTCGTGCCGACATCTCGCACGGCGACCTGGACGGACTCGGTTCCGCGATGGATGCCGCCCATCGCCATCTGGGCACCCTCGGCGTCGGTGACCCGGCCCTGGACCACCTCGCGGCCGCCGCCCGCGCTGCGGGTGCCGCCGGGGCCAAGCTCACCGGCGGTGGTCGCGGCGGGTGCGTGATCGCGCTCGCCCACGATCCCGAGCATGCCGCCACCGTCGTGAGACGGATGCGCACGGCGGGCGCCCCCGCGGCCTGGACGACTCACATGGAGGTCGCGTGACCACCGCCACGGCGCAGGCGCATCCCAACATCGCCCTGGTGAAGTACTGGGGCAAGGCGGACACCACGCAGAATCTGCCCGCGACGGGGAGTCTGTCGATGACTCTGGACGTCTTCCCGACCACGACGACCGTGCGCACCGACACCGGGGCGGCAGTCGACCGCGTCGTGATGAACGGCTCCGAGCGCGAGGGCGTCGTGCGGGAGCGCGTGGTCAGGTTCCTCGATCACGTGCGGCACCTCGCCGGCAGCGATGCCGCCGCCGAGGTGGTGACGCGGAACACCGTCCCGTCCGCGGCCGGACTCGCCTCGTCCGCGTCGGGTTTCGCCGCGCTGGCACTCGCGGCGTCGACCGCATACGGACTCGACCTCGACACCCGTGCGCTCAGCCGGCTCGCCCGACGCGGCTCCGGATCGGCATCGCGATCGATCATCTCGCGGTTCGCGATCTGGCATGCGGGCGACGATGAGCATTCGTTCGCCGAGCACATCGATGCGCCCGAGATCGAGATGGTCATCGCGACCGTCGACGCGGGCGAGAAGGCCGTCTCCAGTCGCGAGGCGATGCGGCGCACCGCGCTGACCTCGCCGTACTATCCCGCCTGGGTGACCTCGACGGCTCAGTCGCTGGCTGCGGCACAGGAGGCGTGCCGCGCCGGAGACCTGGAGCGGCTGGGCCGCATCACCGAGACGAATGCGCTGCGGATGCACGCGGTCATCCAGGGCAGTGATCCGTCGATCCGTTACCTCACGCCGACGAGCTGGTCCATCTTCGACGCGGTCGAGACACTGCGCCGCGAGGGCGTGCGCGCCTGGGCCACCGCCGATGCCGGCCCGAACGTCTGCATCGTCTGCGCACCGGCGGACACTCCGGCGGTGTCACGTCGCATCAGCACCCTCGCAGACACGGTGGTCGCCCGACCGGGGCCCGGCGCGACCCTGCGGGAGAGATCCGCGTGACCCATCCCTCGCCCGAGCGGATCGTCGTCCGCATCCCCGGGAAACTGTTCATCGCGGGCGAGTACGCCGTCGTCACGCCGGGGCAGCCCGCCGTGCTGGCGGCGGTCGACCTCGCGGTCACCGTGACGTTGGACGCGGCCGCTCCGGCACGCGTGGTGACCTCCACCGGCTACAAGACGCTGACATGGACCCCCGCTTCGCCGGGCATCGACGTGTCGGATGAGGAGCACGGGCTCGACTACGTGGTCGCGGCGCTCACCGTGATGGAGGATCTGCGGCGGGAGCGATCGATCCCCGACGGTGTGTTCGCCCTCGACATCGACAGCGGCCTCGACGACGGCACCGGACGCAAGTTCGGTCTCGGCTCTTCCGCCGCCGTCACCGTCGGCGTCGTCCGGGCGGTCGGAGGTCATCTCGGGCTCGCCCTGACACCCGACGAGGAGTACCGCCTGGCCATGCTGGCGACGCTCAGCGTGTCGCCCGATGCGAGCGGCGGCGATGTCGCGGCGAGCACGCACGGCGGCTGGATCTTCTATCGGAGCCCCGATCGCGAGGCGCTCGCGGCCGCCGGTGCGCTCGAGGTGGAGCGCCGCCTGCGGCTTCCCGCGTGGGAGGTCGGCGAGATCGTCCCGATCGAGCCGCCGACCGATCTCGACCTCGTCGTGGGGTGGACCGGCGCACCGGCATCGACCCGGTCGCTCGTCTCCGCCGTCCAAGCGGCCGTCGAACGCGGCGACGTCGACCACCCGGCGTTCCTCTCCGACTCCTGCAGCGCCGTGCTCTCTCTTCGGGATGCCTTCGCCGCCGACGACGCCACCGCCGCCCAAGCGGCGCTCCGCCAGGCTCGGAGGGTGCTGCGGGATCTGGCAGCGGCCTCGGGCGTGGAGATCGAAACGGCCGACCTGCGTGAGATGTGCGACATCATCGAAGGGATGGGCGCGGCCGCGAAGGCGTCCGGCGCGGGTGGCGGCGACTGCGGCGTCGCGCTCGTGCACCCGACGGTGGAGCGCGATGCGCTCGAGCGTGCGTGGCGCGACCTCGGTGTCGTGCCACTGGCGCTCTCCGTGACAGCGACCGAGGGAGACCACCGTGTCGGGTGACCGCAAGGACGACCACGTCCGCCTCGCGGCGGAGCAGCAGGCGTCGGGCCCGCGACGAAACGGCTACGACGATGTCGCCTTCGTGCATCACGCGCTCGACGGGATCGACGTCGATCGGGTGACGCTGTCCACCGAGGTGGCCGATGCCCCGTGGCCGCTTCCCTTCTACATCAACGCCATGACCGGCGGCAGCGACATGACCGGCGCAGTCAACCGCGATCTCGCGATCGCCGCGCGCGAGACCGGCGCGGCGATCGCCTCGGGATCGGTCAGCATCGCGCTCGGCGACCCGTCGGTCGCCCCCACGTTCCGTGTGCTGCGGGAGGAGAACCCCGACGGGTTCGTCATGGCCAATCTCGGTGTGGAGCGCAGCGCCGACGATGCCCGCCGCGCCGTGGAACTCCTCGAGGCGAACGCGCTGCAGGTGCACGTGAACGCCGTGCAGGAGACGGTCATGCCGGAAGGCAGCCGCTCCTTCTCGACCTGGCCGTCCTCTCTCGAGCGCATCATCGCCGCCGTCGACGTGCCGGTCATCGTCAAGGAGGTCGGTTTCGGTCTGAGTTCGGGCACGCTGCGGCGGCTCGCCGACATGGGTGTGGCGTACGCGGACGTCTCCGGCAACGGCGGGACCGACTTCGTGCGAGTCGAGAACGAGCGTCGCCCGCAGCGTGACTACGGCTACCTCGAAGGGTGGGGGCAGTCGACCGTCGCGTGCCTGCTGGAGGCTCCGGCCGGCGCCCCGACCCTTCTTGCTTCGGGCGGCGTCCGCTCCCCCCTCGACGTCGCGCGCGCTCTCGCCCTCGGTGCGCATGCCGTGGGCGTCTCCGGGTCGTTCCTCTCGGTCGTCCTCGACGGGGGCGCCGAGGCGCTGCGCGACCGCATCCAGGAGTGGACCATGCATCTCGGTTCTCTCCTCGCCCTTCTCGGAGCCGAGGACCTCACCGCCCTGCGCACCACCGACGTCGTCGTCAGCGGCGCCACGGCGCAGTTCTGCGCCGCGCGTGGCGTCGACCTCACGACTCTGGCGCAGCGATCCCTCGGAAGGAGCAGCAATGCCCGATGATCTCGTCACACCGATCCCTACCCGGTGGGTCGGTCCCCTGAAGCTCAGCGGAGACGTCGCCGGTGAGCAGAGCGTGCCGCTGGCCACGTACGAGACGCCGCTGTGGCCGTCCGTGGGCCGCGGCGCACGCGTCTCCCGACTCGTCGACGACGGCATCCGCGTGTCGGTCGTCGATGAGCGGATGACCCGCTCGAGTCTGTTCGTCGCTGCGTCGGCCGCCGAGGCCGTCGCAGCGTCACGCGCCCTCGACGCCCGGTTCGACGACCTGGCGGCCATCGTCGCCGGCCAGAGTCGCCACGCCAAGCTCATCGAGCTCGACACCGAGATCGTCGGTCACCTGCTGTTCGTGCGCTTCGCGCTCACGACGGGCGACGCGTCCGGCCACAACATGGTCACCCTCGCCGCGCAGTCGCTCATGGACGCGATCCTGGCATGGCACCCGGAGCTGTCGTACGGATCGATCTCCGGCAACTTCTGCTCCGACAAGAAGGCCACGGCGGTGAATGGTCTGCTCGGTCGCGGTCGCAGCGTCGTCGCCGAGATCCTCATCCCGGCCGATCTGGTCGACGCTCAGCTGCGGACCACCGCCACCCGCATGGTCGATCTCAACGTGCGCAAGAACCTCGTCGGATCGACGGTCGCCGGCGCCCTGCGCTCGGCGAACGCGCACTACGCGAACATGCTCCTGGCCTTCTATCTCGCGACCGGTCAGGACGCCGCGAACATCGTCGAAGGCTCACAGGGCATCACCTATGCCGAACGGCGCGGAGACGGCGATCTGCTGTTCTCGTGCACCCTCCCCAACCTCATCGTCGGAACGGTCGGCAACGGCAAGGATCTGCCCGGAGTCGATGCGGCCCTCGAGCGGTTGGGCTGCCGAGGGCTGGAGGAGTCGGGTGCCGGCGCGCGACGGCTGGCCGGACTCATCGCCGCCACGGTCCTGTGCGGCGAGCTGTCGCTGCTGGCGGCGCAGACCAACCCCGGTGAACTGATGCAATCGCATGTGCTGATGGAACGCCGCGCAGGAGGCCGAGCATGAACACCCCGCCCGTCATCGGAATCCACGATCTCGCCGTCGCCACCGGGAGTCGCGTGCTCGATCTCGCCGATCTCGCACGCGCGATCGGGGTGGAACCGGCGAAGTTCCACAAAGGGCTCGGCCAGGACCAGATGAGCGTCCCGGGCCCCGACGAGGACATCGTCACGATGGGCGCCGCCGCAGCCGCGCCGATCCTCGACCGCCACGGCGCCGCAGGCATCCGCACGCTGCTTTTCGCGACCGAGACCGGCGTCGACCAGTCCAAAGCTGCGGGCATCTTCACACACCGGCTCCTCGGGCTGCCTCCCGCCTGTCGTGTCGTCGAGCTCAAGCAGGCCTGCTACGGCGGAACGGCCGCGCTCCAGATGGCGATCGGCATCGTCACCCGCGACCCCCGGGAACGCGTCCTGATCATCAGCAGCGACATCGCCCGATACGGGATCGACACAGCAGCCGAACCCACGCAGGGCGCGGGTGCGGTCGCGATGCTCGTCGCCGCCGACCCCGATCTTGTGGAGATCCCGACGCCCACGGGCATCTGGACCGCCGACATCGACGACTTCTGGCGCCCGAACGACAGCGACATCGCGATGGTCGAGGGCAAGCTCTCCATCGACGCGTACCTCGACGCGTTCACAGGGGCATGGGACGACTACCGCGCTCAAGGCGGCGTGGCGGCGAGCGAGATCGACGCCTTCTGCCACCACCAGCCGTTCACGCGCATGGCAGAGAAGGCGCATCGCAAGCTCGCCGAGCACACCGGGGTCGAGCTCGGCCTCGACACCTTCCTGCCCTCCACGCGCTACAACCGACGCATCGGCAACAGCTACACCGCGTCGCTCTACCTCGCCCTCGCGGCGGTCCTCGACTCGGACGACGATCTCACCGGCTGCAGGATCGGCCTGTTCAGCTACGGCTCGGGAGCGGTGGGAGAGTTCTTCACCGGCCTGGTGCGGCCCGGCTACCGCGCGGCCGCGCGCCGGGAGCGCACCGAGGCGCTGCTGGATGCGCGCATGCCGATCGGTGTCGAGGAGTACCGCGAGCTGCATCGCCGGGTCCCCCGCGACACATCGACGGACCTCGCCGTCGACCCGGTGTCCGCGGGCGAATTCCACTTCGCGGGGATCTCCGGCCGCGCCCGCCGGTACACGCGGGACTGAGCGAGAGCGCGACGCCCCGGCCGGTCAGGCGGCCGGGGCGTCCGCCTGTTCGTCGGCACGCCCGGCACGGATGGGGTGCCCCTGCGTCGTCAGGCATCGGCCCGTCGCGAGATCCCACTTCCAGTCGTGGAGCGAGCAGGTCAGCACGCCGTCCTCGATCTTGCCGGTCTTGGTCAGATCCGCGCGGAGGTGGGGACACCGTCGCTGCACGACCCAGTCCTCCAGCTGCACGTCCTCGGTCTGGTCGGACTGCTCGGCATACCAGTTCTCGACGTACTCGATCCGGTCGCGGGAGAGGCACTTGAGGAAGGTCGTGAGGAACTCGTTGAACTTTCCGCTGCGGCCGACCTCGAACTGCATCGACAGGAAGATCGAATTGGACCAGTCGATCTCGTGGTCGGCGATGTTGGTCGAGACGAGGTCGGCGGGGATGGTGTACCAATACACGCACTCCTCACCCGCGTACTCCCGCACCTTGGCCTTGGGGAAATCGACGACCATGTCCAGCTCGCCGATCCGGAACCGGACGTTGCCGCCCACCCCGTTGCGGATCGTGCGCGCACGGCGCAGCAGCGGCTCCCACCAGGCCTTGATCGCGGCGAGCATCTCCTCGGGCGGGAGCACCTCGGCCCGCGAGTCGACCTCCGCTCGGATCTCGTCCTGGCGGGCGTCGCGCTGCTCGGCGAGATAGGCCCACTTGTCGTCGAAGATCCGGTCGATCTCGTCGTCGGTGTAGAGCGACTGCGTCACCGACAGCTCGCCGTCCACCAGTTCGACCACCGTGCCGGGTACGAACTCGTAGCCCTTCTGGTCCGGCCGCTGTTCTCTCATGTGCCGGAGGAACTCCCGCTGGTCGGTGAAGATCGCGTCATCGTGGAGGCCCGTGCCGTTGTAGCGGAAGAGCTCCTCCCGGAGGAACATCGGCGGACCGGCCATCGGGAACACGTGCGGAGCATCGACCTTCTCGATGTAGTACATCGCTCGCTTGTTCTGCGCATCCCGCTTGAGCTTCGCGAAGTTCTGCTTCGCGTCCTGGGGCAGGTCGTAGACCATCGGCCACCAGATGGCGCCCGATACCTGTGTGAAGTAGGCCTCCGGGCGGGAGAACGACATGAGCGCGTCGAGGTCGAGCGGGTGCGAGTCGTTCTGATTGAGGATGCTGGCCGTGCCGTCGTCGACCGACAGCGAGGAGTCCCCGATGGGGCCGTCGGAGGGGGCGCGGAGGGGGGTCACCATGATCTTGAGATCGCCGTAGCGCAGCGTCTCACCGGACCGCGTATAGACGATGTTCTCGTATCCCAGACGCCGCAGGTCCCGCTCGAGATCGTCCGTCGGGTACTCCGGCAGCAGCACGCGGATGTCTTTCGGCACGTACTGCTGCAGCAGCGCCGGGTCGAAGTGGTCGCGGTGACGGTGCGAGACGTAGAGGAAGTCCGCCCGCCCGAATCGCTGCCAGTCCAGAGCGCGGTTGTCGGGGAACGGGAACCACGAACCGTAGAAGCTCGGGCCGATGACGGGGTCGCAGAGGATGCTGCCGCCGGCCGTCTCGATGAACATCCCGGCGTGGCCGAGGCCCGTGATCCGCATGAGTTCCTCCTGTGTCGAACGCCCAACGATTCTACGGCGCGCGATGCCGGCGTCGCTGTGTGCACGCTCCGTCCGGGCCGATCAGGTCTCCAGCAGTCCGCGGATGTCGGACGCGTCCAGGGAGCGGGCGAACAGATCGTCATCGTCGAGCACCGCGTCGAAGAGGCGGGCCTTGCGCTGCTGGAGGGCGCGCACCTTGTCCTCGATGGTGTCCGAGGCGATCAGGCGATAGACCATCACCGGTCGGGTCTGACCGAGGCGATGGGCGCGGTCGACCGCCTGTGCTTCCGCGGCCGGGTTCCACCACGGATCGAGCAGAATGACGACGTCGGCGTCGGTGAGGTTCAGCCCGAAGCCGCCCGCCTTCAGACTGATGAGGAAGACGGGCGTCTCGCCCGCCCGGAAGGCCGAGACCACACCCGACCGGTCGGCGGTGGAGCCGTCCAGACGCGTGAAGCCGATGCCCGCCCTTCCGAGCGCCAGCTCGGAGAGGTCGAGGAAAGACGTGAACTGACTGAACACGAGCGCCCGACGACCCTCGGCGATCACCTCCTCGAGCTGCGCGACGAGCGCGTCGAGCTTGCTCGAATCCCCCGACGCCTCGGGGTCGATCAGCCGCGGGGCGAGGCTGAGCATGCGCAGGAGCGTCAGCGAACGGAACACGATGAACCGGTTGCGGTCGAGGTCATCCAGCAACCCCAGGATCTTCTGCCGCTCCCGCTGGAGGGCGATGTCGTACACCGCGCGATGCGCGTCTGACAGCTCGACGTGGAGCACCTGCTCCTGCCGCGGTGGCAGATCGGCGGCGACCTGAGCCTTCGTGCGACGGAGCATCAACGGTCGCACGCGTCTGCGCAGCTTCTCCAACCGTGCCCGGCGGTACGCACCGCCTTCGACGTTGTCAGGCACCTTGCCCTTCTCGATGGGGCCGACGTACTCGTCGCGGAATCGCCGGGCGGATGGGAAGAGTCCGGGTGAGGTGATCGAAAGCAGCGCATGCAACTCGATGAGCGAGTTCTCGAAGGGCGTGCCGCTGAGCGCGAAGCGCACCTCCGCACGCAGTGCGGCGACCGCACGGTGGATGCGTGTGGCGGGGTTCTTCACGAATTGCGCCTCGTCGAGGATCAGCCAGCCCCACTCGCGCTCGGCGAAGGCGGTCTCATCGAGACGAAGCACGGCGTACGACGTCACGACGACATCCGCCTCGCCCACAGCGGCGAGACCGCCGGTGCTGGAGACCACCGCCACTCGCAGGTCGGGCACGAACGCCGCCGATTCCTCCTGCCAGGTGCCGATCACGCTCGTCGGGGCGATCACGAGCGCGGTGCGGCCGCCGGCGCCCTCACGACGCGCCGCCAGCGCAGCGAGCACCTGCAGCGTCTTGCCGAGACCCATGTCATCGGCGAGGATCCCGCCGAGGCGATGGTCGGCGAGGAAGCACAGCCAGGAGACGCCGTGCTTCTGATACGGCCGGAGCGTCGCGCGGACACGGTCCGGAACGATCGTCTCCGGGACGCGCTCGACGTCCTGCAGGGTGTGCACCGCGGCCCGCCACGACACAGCGGCCTCGGATTCGTCGGCGAGATCCTCGAAGTCGCTCCAGAGGGCGAGCTGATATCGGGAGATCTTCGGCCCCGTCTCCCACTCGGACATCTCCACCGCCTCGTCGATGAGGTCCCGCAGGCGATCCAGCGCGGGATGACGGAGCGAGAAGTACGCGCCGTCGGCGAGCATCATCTTGGAACGTCGCAGCGCGAGGGCCGTGAAGAGGGGTGTGAAGGGGATGCGACGTCCGTCGATCGTGACCTGGACGCCCAGGTCGAACCAGTCCGGATCGGTCGAGTCGACGGTGCTGATCCGAATGCGCGGATCGCCCGAGAGTTCGCGGTGTCGCCCGGCGTCACCCATGACCTCCACGCGCACGCCCTCGATCTCACGCAGGGCCGGCAGCAGCCGCGTGGTGAACTCCGCCGCTTCGACATCGCGGAACTCGGCCTGTGCCGCCGGGACGACATCGGTCACCGCGCCCCACGCCGTCGCGAGCGCGGCGCGCACCTGCGCTTCGAACGAGATGTCGCGCTCCGGGTCGTCGGGAACGCTCGCGAAGCCCCGTGGCGGCCGCCCCGGGTAGATCCACGCGCACGCGACGACGATACGATCGACGGATCGCGCGTCGACACGAACGCGGAGTTGGGGCGGACGTGGAGGAGGCACCTCGACGCCGGCTCCGGCGTGCACCGGAAGGCGGCGCGCGATGAGCGGCGCGTGGTCGCGGAGGAACTCGCCCGCCTCCGCCGGCGGCACGTGCACAGAGCCACCGTCGGTGAGGAGACGACGTGTCACGTCGTCGAGGTGCGCGGGCGCCAGCACGAGGAGAGGGGCGCCGTCGATCACACGGTAGCCGTAGAGACCGGAGGCCGCCACGGCGCGGATGGCTTCGCCCGTGAAGGACTCCCCGTCGATCGAGATGTCGGCGCACAGCCGCAGGCCGCCGTCTTCGACGCGTTCGATGCGCAGGGCGGCAGCCGTCTGCCGCGCGAGCATCACCCGGCGATCTGCGGCCGTCCCGACGAGCGGGATGCCGAGGTCATCCGCCGAGGCCAGGTGCGGCCACAGCAGGCCGGATTCGATCGTGTCCAGCACCAGCCACTCCCCGAGATCGGAGTAGGTGGCGAGGGTACGCACCTCCCGCGCGATGCTGTGAAGCTCGGCGAACCACCTCGCCTGGACCGCCGACCACGGTCCCCCCGGTCGTCGGAGCGATTCCCAGCTCACGTCGCCGCGGATCCACGATCCGGCCGCCGCGCCACGAACGGCCGGCCGAAGGCCGACCGCGACGTCGTTCGCGCGTCGCAGCAGGCCTCCGGCGGTGGCCGGCTCGAGTCTGCTCGGTCCCCACTGCCCCGTCCGAGTGCGCAGCTTCAGGTCGACGAACAGAGCCAGCCGGGTCCCGTCCGAGATCTCGTCCGCGGGCGCGACGACCCTTCGCCAGTTCGACCCGGGCTGTTCCCCGGCAGGCGACGGTTCGACGGCGGAGGACACCGCATCATCCTCTCCCGAGGCACGGACACCGGTCAGGACGAACGGGCCACCCGCGCGAGGATGCCGTGGACGAAGGATCCGGAGTCGTCGGTGGAGTACTCCTTCGCCAGCTCGACGGCTTCGTCGATCGCCACGGCCGTGGGCACCTCGTCGTTGTAGAGGATCTCCCACACGCCGATGCGCAGAAGGGCCCGGTCGACGGCGGGCATGCGCGCCAGCGACCAGTCGCGCGCGTGCGTCGTGATCTGCTCGTCGATCTCGTCGCGGTTGTCGATGATGCCGTCGACGATGTCACGCGCATACAGCCACGACGACTCTCGAGCCGGCTCATTCGCGGCTCGACGCGCTTCCACGGCGAGCATCGCGGGCAGGTCGTCTCCGCGGACATCGCTCTGGAACAGGATGTCCAGCGCGCGCTTGCGGGCTTTGGTGCGTGCGCTCATCCGCGATCAGTTCACGCGGCCCAGGTAGTCACCCGTGCGGGTGTCCACCTTGACCTTCGTGCCGGTTTCGAGGAACAGCGGCACCTGGATCTCGTATCCGGTCTCCACCGTGGCGGCCTTCGTGCCCGCCGAGGAGCGGTCGCCTTGCAGACCGGGCTCGGTGTAGGTGATCTCGAGCACGACCGAGGCGGGCAGGTCGAGATACAGCGGCGTGCCGTCGTGCAGTGCGATGGTGACCTGCTGGTTCTCCAGCATGAAGTTGGCCGCGTCACCGACCGTCGCGGCGGGCACGTTGATCTGGTCGTAGTCGGCCATGTCCATGAACACGAAGCTCTCGCCGTCGTTGTAGAGGTACGTGTAGTCCCGGCGATCGACGTTCTGGATATCGATCTTCGCGCCCGCGTTGTAGGTGCGGTCCACGACCTTTCCCGAGACGACGTTCTTCAGCTTGGTCCGCACGAACGCGCCGCCCTTGCCGGGCTTGACGTGCTGGAACTCGACCACGCTCCAGAGCTGTCCGTCGATGCTGAGCACGACGCCGTTCTTGATGTCTGCGGTGGATGCCATGAGGAGGAGAGTCCGTTCGTTGAGAGGTCGCGGGGCGCGCGGGGCGCTGGTCCGACGTTCGATTCTAGAGGATGGCGGCGCGCGGCGCCGGTCAGCCGTCCGCCTGGCCGGCGATCACGGCGATCAGGCGGCGCACGGCGGTGGCGTATCCATCCACACCTTCGCCGATCACGTGGATCACGGCGACATCGGCGACATAGGAGTGGTGGCGGAAGGGCTCGCGGGTGCGCACGTCGGAGATGTGCACCTCGGCGACCGGCAGGGCGACGCCGGAGAGCGCGTCGCGCAGGACGATGGAGGTGTGGGTGAGTCCGCCGGGGTTGATGACGATTCCGGCGCAGTCCTCCCGCGCGTCGTGGATGGCGTCGATCAGCACGCCCTCGTGATTGCTCTGCACCGCGCGCACCTCGAAACCCGATTCGGCCGCGGCGTCGGCGGCGAGCCGTTCGGCGTCGGCGAGCGTCGCGGAGCCGTAGATCTCAGGTTCGCGGGTGCCGAGCAGGTTGAGGTTCGGTCCGTTCACGATCAGAAGGCGGCGGGCGCGTCCGGCTGCGCTCATTCGCCGACCTCCTGGTAGGCGGCGAACAGCAGCGACTCGTCCGGCGCCTGCAGCACGGTGGGCTTCGCGATGTCATCCAGCACGATGAAGCGCAGCATCCCGGCGCGGCTCTTCTTGTCCCGCTGCATCGTCGCCAGCAGCTGGCTCCAGGCGCCGGCGCGATAGCTCATGGGCAGACCGAGGGAACCGAGGATGTCGCGGTGACGCTGCACCGCGGCATCCGGGAGTCGCCCGGCCAGACGGGACAGCTCGGCGGCGAACACCATGCCGACCGATATCGCGGCGCCGTGGCGCCACCGGTAGCGCTCGGCGTGCTCGATCGCATGACCGACGGTGTGACCGTAGTTGAGGATCTCGCGCAGTCCAGCTTCGCGCAGATCGCTCGATACGACGCGCGCCTTCATCTCGATCGCCAGTTCGATCGTGCGCCGAAAGGCCGCGCTGCCGGGGTCGACGACCGCCCGGGGGTCTGCCTCGATCAGGTCCAGGATCTCCGGTGCCCAGATGAAGCCCGCCTTGACGACCTCGGCGTACCCTGCGACCCGTTCGTGCTCGGACAGCGACTCCAGTAGATCGAGATCGCACAACACCGCGTGCGGTGGCCAGAAGGCGCCGACGAGATTCTTGCCTTCGGCGGTGTTGACGCCCGTCTTGCCGCCCACGGCCGCATCGACCATGCCGAGCACGGTGGTCGGCACCTGCACGACGGGCACGCCTCGCAGCCAGGTGGCCGCGACGAAGCCCGCGAGATCCGTGACCGCTCCCCCGCCGAACCCCACGACGGCGTCGGTGCGGGTGAAGTCCGCCTGCCCGAGCACCTGCCAGCAGAACGCCGCCACCTCGATCCGCTTGCCCTGTTCGGCGTCGGGGATCTCGGCCAGCAGAACCTCACGATCGCCCATGAGCTGCCCGCGGAGCCGCTCCGCCTGCGCGGCGAGCGTCGGCGGGTGCACGATCAGCACCTTGCGGGCAGCGGAGGGCAGGGTCTCGCCGAGCCGGGACAGCACCCCGCGCCCCACGGTCACGTCGTACCCGGCGTCGCCGGACACGGAGATCGTCGTCACATCGCTCATTCGTTTTCCTCCTCGCGCGCCCATGTCACGATCGCGTCCACGACATGCTGCAACGGCCCGTGCGACGTGTCGAAGGTGCGATCGGCGAGCTGCCGATAGACCGGTTCCCGTTCGCGAAAGATCTGCTCCCAGCGCGCCAGCGCGTCGTCGCCGCCGAGCAGCGGCCGGTCGGTGCCCGCCACGCGCGCCGCGACCACGCGGGGCTCCACCGTCAGCAGCGCGACGCGATGACGTGCGAGGTCGCGCTGCGTGTCGGGGTTCAGCACCGCGCCGCCGCCGAGCGAGACGACGCCGCCGCGCGCAAGTCCGGTGGCGACGGCCTCCCGCTCCCATGCGCGGAACGCGGGCTCGCCGTGCTCCGCGAAGATCGTGTCCATGGGCCCGTGCTCACGGACGACGGCGATGTCGCTGTCGTAGAAGCGTCGTCCGAGAGCCTTCGCCACCCGGCGACCGACGCTCGTCTTGCCGGCGCCCATCGGACCGATGAGCACGAGGGCGCAGCGCGTCATACGTCCAGCAGCGCGCCGTCGCTGACCGCGGTCGTGCGAAGCGTCGCGGGGATCGCCGCGACGAAGGCCTGCAGGTTCCGGCGCGTCTCGGCCACGCTGTCGCCGCCGAACTTCTCCAGAACCGATTCGGCCAGCACGATCGCCACCATCGCCTCCGCGACCACGCCCGCTGCCGGAACCGCGCACACGTCGGAGCGCTGATGGTGAGCCGACGCCGTGTCGCCCGTGCTCACATCCACCGTGCGCAGCGCGCGCGGAACCGTGGCGATGGGCTTCATGCCGGCCCGCACCCGCAGGGCGGTCCCTGTGGACATGCCGCCCTCGGTCCCTCCGGCCCGGTCGCTCGACCGCGTGATGCCGTCATCGGCGACGAAGAGCTCGTCGTGCGCCTGCGAGCCGCGCCGGCGCGTGGTCTCGAACCCGTCGCCGACCTCGACGCCCTTGATGGCCTGGATGCTCATCAGGGCCTGGGCCAGCTTCGCATCGAGCTTCCGGTCCCACTGCACGTGGGAGCCGAGCCCCGGGGGAAGCCCGTAGGCGAGCACCTCCACGATGCCGCCCAGGGTGTCGCCGTCCTTCTTGGCGGCGTCGACTTCCTCGACCATCCGTCGGCTCGTCTCGGCGTCGAAGCACCTCAGCGGATCGGCGTCGAGGGCCTCGACGTCATCGGGTCCGGGCACCGGAGCGTCCTCGGGCACGCGAACGGGGCCGATCGAGAGGGTATGGCTGACGAGCCGGATGCCGAGCTCGGACAGGAACGACCGGGCGACGGCTCCGAGCGCGACGCGTGCGGCGGTCTCGCGGGCGCTCGCCCGCTCCAGGATCGGCCGGGCCTCGTCGAAGCCGTACTTCTGCATGCCGACGAGGTCGGCGTGCCCCGGGCGAGGGCGCGTGAGGGCCGCACCGCGGCCGCGGGAGCGCTCGGTGAGCTCGACCGGTTCGGCGCTCATCACCTCGACCCACTTCGGCCACTCGGTGTTGCCGATCCGGAGCGCGATGGGGGATCCGAGACTGAGCCCGTGCCGCACTCCCGCGGAGATGTTCAGCTCGTCCGCCTCGAATTTCATGCGAGAGCCGCGTCCGTAGCCGAGTTTGCGGCGGGCGAGATCGGTCTGGATCGCATCACGGGATATGGGGACGCCGGCGGGGAGTCCTTCCATCATCGCGACGAGTTCGGGGCCGTGCGATTCGCCGGCCGTGAGCACGCGGAGCATGCGACTAGTCTCCCACGACCGCGCGCCGCATCGCGGCGACCACGACCGGTTCGTCGGGGAGCACCGCCTCGGGATCGCCGTCGCGGAAGATGCGGACCTGCCGAACCGCCTGGTGCAGCAGCATCCCGAGTCCGGAGTGGGCGGGGAGGTCGGCGTCCTGCCACGCGCGTGCCAGGGCGGTCGGCCACTGACCGTACACGGCGTCGAAGAGCGTGCCTCCGGTCGCGGCCAGGCGCGCTGCCGGCGCCGCATCGACGACGGCGCCGCCGGGCAGCGTCGCCACCGTCAGCGGCACGTCCCCGTCGGGGTCGTCCAGGGGTCCCGGACGCACCCGCACGCCGACGCGATCACCGAGCTCGACCATCGGCGCAACGGATTGCGGTCGCCGTGCGAGCACCTCGACCCGCTCGACGCCGGCATCGCTCAGGGCCACCAGCGCCGACGTCGCAGTCGCCCCCGCGCCGATGATCCGAGCATGGTCGACGCCGCCGCACCCGATCTCTGCCAGCGCGGCGACGATTCCGCCGATGTCGGTGTTGAAGCCGACCGGGCCCGACGCCTCGAGCAGATATGTGTTCACCGCACCGGTGAGGCGCGCTCCGCGGTCGACCCGGTCCGCAGCGGCGAACGCCACCTGCTTCAGCGGCATCGTCAGCGACAGTCCTCGCCAGGTCGCGTCCAGCGACGCGACCGCGGCAGCGAATCCGGCGTCATCCACTCGGCATCGGTCGTACTCCCACGCCAGCCCGAGCGCGTCGTAGGCCGCACGGTGCATCTGCGGCGATCGACTGTGCGCGATCGGATCGCCCCACACGGCCAGGCGGTGTGCGGTCAGCACCCCGAGTCCGGGTTCTCGCTGCACCAGGCCCGCCACTGATCAACCGCGGCGAGATGATCGGCGTACGTGTTGGTGAAGACCGTCTCACCGGTGTCCAGATTGACCGTCACGAAGTACAGCCACGGGCCTTCCGCGGGATGCATGGCGGCGTCGATCGCGACGTCGCCGGGGTTGGCGATGGGACCGATCGGCAGCCCGGGGTGGACATAGGTGTTCCACGGGTTGTCGTCGGTCAGCGCCTCCTCCGACGAGCTGACGGTCCCGTCGTCCTCACCGATCCCGTATTGCGCCGTCGAATCCATCTCGAGCCGACCGAAGGTCTCCTGGTTGTCCGGAGCGAGACGGTTCTGGATCACTCGCGACACCTTGTAGAAGTCCTCCTCCTCGCGGGCTTCGCGCTGAATGATCGAGGCGATGGTGAGGATCTCCTCGCGATCGGCCTCGGGCACCCCGGCGGTGTCCAGCGAGGCGACGGTCCGGTCCACCATCGTCTGGATGACCTCGGTCGCCGAGGTGTCGGGGTCGAATGTGTACATCGCCGGAAACAGCCAGCCCTCCAGGCTGTCCGCGGAGACACCGTACTGCGAAGGATCGGCGATGGCCGCCTCGAAGTCCTCCAGCGGGATGCCCGTTCCCTCCGCGAGGAGCGGGAGCGACTGATCCACCGTCAGCCCTTCGGGCAGGAGTGCGGAGTTCTCGAGCTTGTTCTCGGGGTTCTCGAGCGCCTCGAGGGCCGCCTCAGAGGTCATCATCTGCTGCAACTGGTAGACACCCGGATAAAACGTCGGGTTCTGGCCGGTGTCCACGAGCATGTCGTAGAACGCATCGGGTGTCTTCGTCACGCCCGCGTCGTAGAGCGTTTGGGAGATCGGCCCGCCGGTGTCGCCGGTCGAGATCGTGACGAGCGCTTCGCCGGTGGCCATGCCCGGCTCGTAGTCCGTCGGCTCCTGCCACCCCATCACGTCGCGGATCTGCTCTTCGTAGGTCGTCCAGACGTAGTAGCCGGTTCCCGCCAGGCCGCCGAGGAGCACCAGGACGACGCCGAAAGCGATCCATCCTCCGATCCGGCGACGGCGCCTGTTCGGCGGCGGTGGTGTGGATCCGAAGTCTTCCGTGCTCCCCTTGCCCGCGAAGAGATCGTCGAGAGTCTCCCGGGGCGCCGGGGCATTCGTGGGAGCCTGTTTCGGAGGCTCTGCCACCGCCGACGGGGCCTGCGATGGCTGCGGAGTGCCCGACTGCCGGGCTGCCGCCTCGCGAGCGGCACGACGAGAGGTGGGCGGAGGAGACGTCGGTTCCGACGGTGAGTCCGCGGTGGCGCGGGATGGGTCAGGCGCCGTCGCGAGGTCATCCGCGCCCGCCGCGGACTCGCGTCGACGCGGGTCGGGAAGCTTGTCGAACAGGTCCGCGAACGGATCATCGAAAGACGACGACTGTGGCATCAGATGGGCTCCTGCACCGGGGGGACGGGTGAGCCTGGGGGGCGACCGGTGCTCTTCTCGACCTCGAGGGCCTGCTGAAGCAGGACCACCGCGGCGACTTGATCCACTATCGTACGAGACCTTTTCTGCGACCGCCCGGAAAGCCGCAGGGCGGCGTGCGCCGAGACAGTGCTCAACCGCTCGTCGACGAGCCTCACCGGTGGTGCGTCGGCGGCGGCGATGGCCGCGGCGAACTCCCGCGCGTCCACCGTCGAAGCGGTGTCCTCACCGCGCAGGTTCAGGGGCAGACCGACCAGGATCTCCAGGGCCTCGAGCTCGGTCGCGATCTCCCGCACACGGGCGACCGCTCGGTCGTCTCGGGCGACCGTCTCGACCGGAGTCGCGAGCATGCCGTCCGGGTCGCAGCGCGCGACGCCGACGCGTGCACGGCCGACATCGATGCCGAGCCGCACGCCACGCCGGAACGAGGTCATGCGCTGCGCAGCGCCTCGACGACGGACGCGAGCGCGGCTGGGACCACCGCGACGTTCGTGCCGCCCCCCTGCGCGACGTCGTCCCGACCGCCGCCTCCGCCACCGAGGATCGCCGCTGCGCCCTTCGCGAGCGAGCCGGCCTTCGCACCATCCGCTCGCGCGGCGTCGTTGGTGGCGACGACGATCGTCACCCGTTCGCCGACGGTCGCGGCGAGGGCCACCACGGCAGGCGTCGAACCGAGACGGTCTCGAACCTGGAGCGCGAGGGTGCGAACGTCGTCGGCCGAGCCGGCCGAACCGATGGCTTCGGCGACGACACGGAACGCGCCCACCTGCTGCGTCTGCTCGACGAGCGACGGCGCACGGTCGGACAGGGCCTTCGCCTCGAACGCCGCGATCTTCTTCTCCGCCGCCTTCAGGCTCGCCGAGAGTTCGGCGATCCGCGCCGGCAGCTGCTCCCGTGGGGTCTTGAGCGACGTCGACAGCTGCGAGACCAGCGCACGCTCCGCGGCGAGTTGCCGGAAGGCATCCTGCCCGACCAGAGCTTCGACGCGCCGGTTCGAGGCACCGACCGAAGCTTCACCGACCAGGCTGATCAACCCCACCTCGGCGCTGGCGGACACGTGGGTGCCACCACAGAGCTCTCGCGACCAGGGGCCGCCGATGTCGACCATGCGAACGGTGTCACCGTACTTCTCGCCGAAGAGCGCCATCGCCCCGAGCTCCTTCGCCTCATCCAGCGGGAGCACGCGTGTGGTCACCTCGAGGTTGTCGCGCACCGCGTTGTTCGCGATCTCCTCGATCTCGGACTTGGTCGCGTCCGACAGCTGCTGCGCCCACGTGAAGTCGAATCGCATATAGCCCGCCCGGTTCAGCGACCCGGCCTGCGTCGCCGACGAGCCCAGGGTGTCCCGCAGCGCCGCGTGGACCAAGTGCGTGGCCGAGTGGGCCTGACGCGCGGCGCGCCGATTGGCGGCATCGACGACCGTCGTCGCCGCCGAACCCACCCCGACCTCGCCGGTGGCGACCTCGACCGTGTGGCTGATCAGGCCGGGGACCGGCCGCTGCACGTCGATGACGTCGAGCTCGAAGCCGGGGCCGACGATCACCCCCTTGTCGGCGACCTGCCCGCCCGACTCGGCGTACAGCGCCGTCTCGGCGAGGATGACCTCCGCGACCTGGCCCGAAGAGGCCCTGTCGACCGACACACCGTCGACCAGCACACCCAGCACCGTGCTCTCGGTCTCGAGATCGGTGTAGCCGGTGAAGACCGTCTCGCCCTTCGCGCGGAAGTCGCGATAGACACTGTGATCGGCGATCGCGCGCTTGCGGCTCCGGGCGTCGTCCTTCGCACGCTGGCGCTGCTCCTGCATGAGCGTGTCGAAGGCCGAGCGATCCACCTCGAGGCCGGCCTCCTGCGCGATCTCGACGGTCAGATCGATCGGGAACCCGTAGGTGTCGTGCAGCAGGAACGCCTCGGAGCCGGACAGCGTCGTGCCGCCCGCGTGCTTCGTGTTCGAGACCGAGAGGTCGAGGATGGTCGATCCCGACGCGAGGGTGCGCAGGAACGTCTCCTCCTCCGCGAAGGCGTACGCGGACAGCCGTCCGTAGTCGCTCTGCAGCTCGGGGTAGGAGGCCTTCATGGCGTCACGAGACGCCGCGAACAGCTCCGGGAACGTGGCTTCCTCGACGCCGAGCAGACGCATGGCACGGATCGCGCGGCGCATCAGACGCCGGAGGATGTAGCCGCGGCCCTCGTTGGAGGGCGTCACGCCATCCGACAGGAGCATGAGCGAGGAGCGCACGTGGTCGGCGATGACGCGGAACCGCACGTCGTCCTCGTGGTCGGCGCCGTATCTCCGGCCCGAGAGCTCCACCGCCCGGTCGAGCACCGGCCGCACCTGGTCGGTCTCATACATGTTCTCGACACCCTGCTTCAAGAACGCGACACGCTCGAGCCCCATGCCCGTGTCGATGTTCTTCTGCGGCAGGTCGCCGACGATGTCGAAGTCGAGCTTCGAGCGCACGTTCGTGATGGCGTACTGCATGAAGACGAGGTTCCAGATCTCCACGTACCGGTCGTCATCGGTCGCCGGTCCGCCGTCGATGCCGTAGGCGGAACCTCGGTCGAAGAAGATCTCCGAGCACGGTCCGGCCGGCCCCGGCTGACCCGTGCTCCAGTAGTTGCTGTCCTTGCCCAGACGCTGGATGCGGTCGGGCGACACGCCTGCGACCGACCTCCAGAGCGACTCCGCCTCGTCGTCGTCCTCGTAGACGGTGACCCAGAGATCCTTCTCGTCGAAACCGAGACCGCCCTCGCTGTCGCTGCGGGTGAGCAGCTCCCACGCGTAGCCGATCGCGCCTTCCTTGAAGTAATCGCCGAACGACCAGTTGCCGAGCATCTGGAAGAAGGTGCCGTGCCGCGGCGTCTTGCCGACCTCTTCGATGTCATTGGTGCGGATGCACTTCTGCACGTCGGCCGCTCGGGGGTACGGGGCAGGGACGACACCGGTGAGATACGGGATGAACGGCACCATGCCGGCGACGGTGAACAGCAGCGACGGGTCGCTGGTCACGAGCGAGGCCGACGGGACGATCGTGTGGCCGTTGTTCTCGAAGTAGTCGAGATAGCGCTGGGCGATGTCAGCGGTCTTCATGCGGTCCTTCGTGGTGAGACGCCGCGCGGCCGACGACCGGCAGCGTCGGTGTTTCAGTCTGCGTTCTTGTCGGTGACGCGATCCGCCGCCTCCGAAGCGGCGGACCTGGTCGACGCCACGGCCTCGGCCGCGACATCGGCCACGCTCTCGACGATGCCGGTGATGCGGGCTTCCTGTTCTCGGTAGGCGTCACCCATCCGATCGGTGAACTCCCCGATGTGGGAGTCGACCTCGGCGAGCAGCTCATGCCCACGCGGGTCTTTGTTCACCACGTGCGCGGCGACGAATCCCCCCGCAACGCCCAGCAGGAACCACACGACGTTCTTCATGTCACGGTCTCCTTCGGTGTCCAGACACGACTCGCTCCATCGTAGGCGGTCGGCGGGGAGTGCAGGGGACGACGAAGGGCGCCGGGTCTCCCCGACGCCCTTCGAACGAAACGCTCAGCGCGCTGCGTACCTGTACCGCTGACGGCTCCGCCGCTGTACTCCGCAGCGCTCAGCGCGCTGCGTACCTGTACTGCTGACGGCTCCGCCGCTGTACTACGCAGCGCTCAGCGCGCTGCGTAGTACTCGACAACGAGCTGGACGTCACAGGTCACGGGCACCTCGGCGCGCTTGGGTCGACGCACGAGCCGGGCCTGGAGCTTGTCGAGCTCGACCTCGAGGTAGCCGGGAACGGGAGGCAGCACCTCGGCGTGACCGCCGAGAGCGGCGACCTGGAACGGCTCCATGCCCTCGCTCTTGGGCTTGACGTGGATGAGCTGGCCCGGCTTCACGCGGAACGACGGGCGGTCGACGGTCTGGCCCTCGACCATGATGTGACGGTGCACGACCATCTGACGGGCCTGCGCGGTGGTGCGGGCGAAGCCGGCGCGCACGACGAGGGCGTCCAGACGCATCTCGAGCAGCTCGACCAGGTTCTCACCGGTCAGGCCGTCCTTGCGGCGGGCCTCGTTGAACGCGATGCGCAGCTGCTTCTCGCGGATGCCGTACTGCTCGCGCAGACGCTGCTTCTCACGCAGACGAACGGCGTAGTCGCTGTCGGCCTTGCGCTTGTTGCGACCGTGCGGACCGGGACCGTAGGGACGCTTCTCGAGGTAGCGGGCGGCCTTGGGGGTGAGCGCGACGCCGAGCGCGCGCGACAGGCGGACCTTGCGGCGGTCCTGGGACTTCGTAGCCACGAAGACTTCCTTCCGATGACGTGGCCGCGTCTCTCGCGGCTCACGGACGTATCTCCCCCTCCTCGCCCGATCCGGACTGCACGCCGGGACACGCCGAATGGTTGTCGAAGAGGAGAGGGGATGCCCGAAAACGCCGTTTCGAGCCGACCAAGTCTATCAGAGCTCAGACGCCGCCTCAGCGGGGGTCGCCGTCATCGAGGATGCGACGGATCTTCTCGACGCGCGCGCCGATCTCCCGCTCGTTCCCGCGCGCCGTGGGCTCGTAGTAGCGCCGCCCCCTCAGATGGTCGGGAAGATACTGCTGGCGCGCGACCCCCACGTCGAGGTCGTGCGGGTAGACGTATCCCTTGCCGTGGCCGAGTCGCTTGGCCCCGGCGTAGTGCGCGTCCCGCAGGTGGATCGGCACGCCGCCGAAACCTCCCGCCCGCACATCGGCGATCGCCCGGTCGATCGCCAGGTATGCCGCATTCGACTTGGCGGCGGTGGCGAGATACGCCGTCGCCTCCGCCAGCGGGATCCGCCCTTCCGGCATGCCGATGAACTGCACCGCATCGGCGGCGGCGACCGCGATCGGGAGGGCTTGCGGGTCAGCGAGACCGATGTCTTCCGCGGCGGAGATGATCAACCGGCGCGCGATGAACCGCGCATCCTCCCCCGCCTCGATCATGCGCGCGAGGTAGTGCATCGCCGCATCGGCATCGGAGCCGCGGATCGACTTGATGAACGCACTGATGACGTCGTAGTGCTCGTCGCCCTGGCGGTCGTATCGCAGCAGCGCGCGATCCACCGCCGCCGCGACGTGATCCGCGGTGACGGTCGGCACCGGCGGCTCGGCGGAGTCCCCCGCGTCGGCACCGCTCCCGGCCTCATCGCGCTCGGCCTCATAGGTCTCGGTTTCGGCGGGCTCGGTTTCGGCGGGCTCGGGACGAGCCAGCACGGCCGCGGCCTCGAGCGCGGTCAGAGCGCGGCGAGCGTCGCCCGACGCCAGGCGGATGAGCGCGGCGCGCGCTTCGGGGTCGACCGCCACCGTCGCCGCCAGACCACGGGGATCCTCGACCGCCCGGTCGAGGAGGAGTCCGAGGTCGTCGTCGGTCAGCGGACGCAGTGTGAGGAGCAGCGATCGCGACAGCAGCGGCGAGATGACGGAGAACGACGGGTTCTCCGTGGTGGCGGCGATGAGCACCACCCAGCCGTTCTCCACCCCGGGAAGCAGGGCGTCCTGCTGCGCCTTGGTGAAGCGGTGGATCTCGTCGAGGAAGAGGATGGTGGACTGCCCGTACAGGTCGCGCTGGGTCAGGGCGTCCTGCATCACCTCGCGCACATCCTTGACGCCGGCGGTGATGGCGGAGAGCTCGACGAACCGGCGGTTCGATGACCTCGCGATGGCCTGCGCGAGGGTGGTCTTCCCGGTGCCGGGCGGACCCCACAGGATCACCGAGGCCGACCCGGCTGTCGCGGCGTCGGGGTCGGCGAGAGCGACAAGCGGCGACCCCTTGCGCAGCAGATGCCCCTGCCCTGCCACCTCGGCCAGACTCGCCGGACGCATGCGGACCGCGAGCGGGGTCTGCCCCTGGAAAAGCGCCGACGAACTCACGTCCGAAAGGCTAGTCGCACCAGCGGACACGGTCGCGTCCTTCGGCCCGATCAGCAGCCCTCGATCGACGCGGATAGGATCGACGCGGCCGGTGGGCCGTGAGGAGGATCGGTGGCGAAGAACGACCGGAAGACCCGCGACATGCGCGAGCGGGCGAGGCTGTACGAGGCCCGCCGCCGCTTCCACGACGAGCGCATCCGGCGGCGCACGCGCGACAACGTGCTGGCGGGGGTCATCGGCGGTGTCGTGCTGGCCGGCGTCATCGCCCTGCAGACGGTGTACTTCACGGCCGGTCCCGGCGTGCCGATCCCGGAGCCCACGGAGACCACGGTCGTTGAGCCGACGGCCACGCCGACGCCGACGACGGAGCCGACCGAGGGTATCTCTCCGAGCCCGACGACGAGCCCGTGACCGACATCGGCGCCGAGCGCCGCTCGTACTAGGCTGTCACCGTCCATCCCCCGCAGACGGCCGCGTGCCGTGATGAGGTGCTATCCGTGACTGCCGCAGCAGACTCCCCCGTCGATCCCCAGACCTCCGAGACGCCGTCGACCGAGCACGAGGGCGACTCCACCGCACCGGCCACCGACCATGGGGTCTCCTCCCCCGAGGGTGCGGCTTCTGCCGCTGATCCCGCTGCGGAGAGCGGGTCGTGGGGTCGCGTCGACGACGACGGCACGGTATCGGTGCGCGAGGGCGACGCGTGGCGAGTGGTGGGCCAGTTCCCCGACGGGTCGCCGGCCGAGGCGCTGGCGTACTTCGAGCGCAAGTACGCGGACCTGGCCGGAGAAGTGACCCTGCTCGAGGTGCGCCATCGTCGCGGCGGAGCATCCGCCTCGGATCTGCGGGCCGCCGCAGCAGGAGTCATGATCAAGGTCGACGGCGCCGCCGCCGTCGGCGACCTCGCCGCGCTCACCTCCCGGCTTCAGGCGCTGGTGACCGAGCTGAGCGCGGCCAGCGCGACGGAGGCCGCCGCCGCCAAGCAGGCCGTCGACGATGCCGTCGCCGAACGCACCGCCATCGTCGAAGAGGCCGAGGCGCTTGCCGCCCGCGATCCCCAGACCGTCCAATGGAAGCAGGCCTCGGCCGAGATGTCGGCGCTGTTCGAGCGCTGGCAGAAGCATCAGCAGGACGGGCCGCGACTGCCCAAGTCCACCGGGCAGCAGCTCTGGAAGCGATTCCGCGACGCACGTTCGACGGTCGACAAGCACCGACGCGAGTTCTATGCGCAGCTCGACGAGGCGCACAAGGGCGTCCGACAGCGCAAGAACCGGCTCGTCGAGCGCGCCGAGGCTCTCGCCCCGCAGGGTGAAGACGGCATCGCTGCGTACCGATCGCTCCTGGACGAGTGGAAGGCGGCGGGACGCGCCGGCAAGAAAGCCGATGACGCGCTGTGGGCGCGCTTCAAGGCGGCCGGCGACGCCCTCTTCCACGCCCGATCGGAGCGCGCCGCCGCCGACGCCGAGGCGTCGAAGGAGAAGATCGAGGCCAAGAAGGAGCTGCTCGCGCAGGCCGCTCCGATCGTCGACGAGAAGGACCTCGCACGGGCCCGGGCATCACTGACGGCGATTCAGCGCCAGTGGGACGACATCGGGCGCATCCACCCGCGGGAGACCGAGCGGGCGCTCGATGACGACCTGCGCAAGATCGAGCAGAGCGTCCGCGCTCGGGAAGACGCCGACTGGAAGCGCAACAACCCCGAGACCAAGGCTCGGGCGAATGACATGACGCGCCAGCTGAACGACGCGATCGCCAAGCTGGAAGAGGATCTCGCCGATGCCGAGGCAGGCGGTGACGCGCGCAGGATCTCGGAGGCACGAGAGGCACTGGAAGCTCGCCGCGCTTGGTTGCGCGCACTCGGCGGCTGATTCCACAGATTTGGCCGGAGTCGTCACGAGCGGTCGCGTCGCGCACACAATGGCGACGTGACCAACGCCTTCCTCTACTTCGCCGGGCACCGGCTCTCGATCGCGGAGCTGACGGCGGCGCGACTGGATGGCGACGTCGTCGACGTCGGTGACGCCTGGATGCCGTCGGACGCCGTGGAGACGACGGAGATCAGAGCGGGGTCGCTCCGCCTCCTCGCCCCGGATGCGCTCACCGTCAGTCTCGTCTCAGCTGCGTGGGTTCACGGCGCCGTGAACGACCCGCCCGCGAGACTGACGCTGTGCCGCACCGGGAACGCACGCCTGCACCACGTCTTCGATCGACGCATCGTCGTGCACGATCGAGGCGTGGATCGCGTGGACCGGCGGCGCTACGCCGGCGTGTGGGTCACGACCCCCGCGAGAACGCTGGCAGACCTCGCGCGCGCCGACGACGAGCATGTGCGCGGGGTCACCGCCACCCTCGCCCGGCTGCATCCGGATGCGATCCCCGAGGCGCTGCAGTGGTTCGCGGCACGAGGACGGATGCCTCACCGCCGACGGGCGACAGCCCTTCTCGAACGCCTGGCCGAGGCACTGCTCACGACGAGGTGACGCGGTAGACGTCGTAGACGGCGTCGACGCGGCGCACCGCGTTCAGTACGCGATCCAGGTGAACGATGTCGCCCATCTCGAAGACGAACTTGCTGATCGCCAGCCGATCATTCGACGTCGAGACCGAAGCCGACAGGATGTTGACGTGATGCTCGCTGAGCATGCGGGTGATGTCGCTGAGCAGGCCGGAGCGGTCGAGGGCCTCGACCTGGATCTGCACCAGGAAAACGCTCTTGCCGGTCGATCCCCACTCCACGTCGATGAGGCGCTCCGGGTCCTTCATGAGCGCCTTGACGTTCGTGCAGTCGGCGCGGTGCACCGAGACGCCGCTTCCGCGGGTGATGAAACCGACGATGTCGTCTCCCGGCACCGGTGTGCAGCACTTCGCGAGCTTGACCAGGATGTCGGGAGCGCCGCGCACGAGCACCCCGGACTCGCCGGCACGGGGCTGCCTCGACCGTCCCACGATCGGGATGTCGATGGGCCCGGTCGCCGTCTCCTCGGCGGCGACGAGGGCCGTCACCTTCTCGATGACCGATTGGGTCGACACGTGCCCCTCGCCGACAGCGGCGTAGAGCGCGGAAACGTCTTCGTAGCGCAGCTGTTGAGCCACCTCCGAGAAGGAGTCCTGGCGCATGAGTCTCTGCAACGGCAGGTTCTGGCGGCGCATCGCCCGCGCGATCGACTCCTTCCCCTGCTCGATCGCCTCTTCGCGGCGCTCCTTCGTGAACCATCCGCGGATCTTGTTGCGAGCACGGGTGCTCTTGACGAAGCCGAGCCAGTCCTGACTGGGGCCCGCGTCGGGGTTCTTGGAGGTGAACACCTCCACGACGTCGCCGCTGGTCAATTCGGTCTCCAGGGGAACCAGGCGCCCGTTGACCTTCGCCCCCATCGTGCGGTGGCCGATCTCCGTGTGCACCGCGTACGCGAAATCGACCGTCGTCGCACCGGCGGGGAGTCCGATCACGCGTCCCTTCGGCGTGAAGACGTAGACCTCCTTCGCGCCGATCTCGAACCGGAGCGAGTCGAGGAACTCACCGGGGTCGGCGGTCTCCGCCTGCCAGTCGGAGATGTGCGCGAGCCAGGCCATGTCGGCGTCGACCGACTTGCCGGTCGCCTTGCCGCCAGCCATCTGCTCCTTGTACTTCCAGTGCGCGGCGACACCGTACTCCGCCTGCTGGTGCATCTCGTGCGTGCGGATCTGGATCTCGACGGTTCGTCCGCCGGGACCGATGACGGTGGTGTGCAGCGACTGATACAGATTGAACTTCGGCGTCGCGATGTAGTCCTTGAACCGGCCCGGGAGAGGTGTCCACCGCGCGTGGATCGCCCCGAGGACGGCGTAGCAGTCGCGCACACTGCCGACGAGCACGCGGATGCCGATCAGATCGTAGATGTCGTCGAACTCCCGCCCGCGGACGACCATCTTCTGGTAGACGGAGTAGAGCTGCTTCGGTCGGCCCATGACCCGCCCGCGGATGCGGAGGTCGCGCAGATCGGAGTCGACCGCATCGATGACGTTCTGGACGTACTCCTCACGCTGCGGCGTGCGCTGCTTGACGAGGCTGTCGATCTCGGCGTAGAGCTTCGGGTGGAGGACGGCGAAGGAGAGATCCTCCAGCTCCGACTTGATGGTCTGGATACCCAGGCGATGCGCCAGCGGAGCGTAGATCTCGAGCGTCTCGGTGGCCTTCTTGGCCGCTTTGTGCGAGGGCACGAATCCCCACGTGCGAGCGTTGTGCAGGCGATCGGCGAGCTTGATCACCAGCACCCGGATGTCCTTGGACATCGCCACGATCATCTTGCGCACCGTCTCGGCCTGAGCGCTCTCGCCGTACTTGACCTTGTCGAGCTTGGTGACTCCGTCGACGAGCATGGAGACTTCGTCGCCGAACTCCGCGTTGAGCGCCTCGAGGCCGTACGCGGTGTCCTCGACGGTGTCGTGCAGAAGCGCCGCCGCGATCGCCTTCGGGCCCAGCCCGAGTTCGGCGAGGATCTGCGCGACCGCGAGCGGATGGGTGATGTAGGCCTCGCCGCTCTGGCGCTTCTGGCCTTCGTGAGCGGCTTCGGCGACGCCGTAGGCCCGCTCGATGACGGTCAGGTCGCTCTTCGGATGATGCGTGCGGACCGTTCGGATGAGCGTCTCGACGTCGTCGCGACGCGCCGCCCGGGAGAAGATTCTGGGCACGAGGCGTCGGAGGGTCGACTGCGCAGGAGGAGCGGCCTCGGTCATCGAGCCTCCTCCCCCGCGCCGGATCCCCTCATCCTACGCCCGCGGCCACGACTCACGCGTCGGCCGGAACGCCCGCGCGCTCGCGTGATTCCCGCACCTTCTCGTCTCGCGCCTTCATGCCCGGTTCGTTCTCGCGGAACAGCGAGTACAGCGGCGCGGCGACGAAGAGGGTCGAATACGCCGCGACGATGATGCCGACGAAGATCGACAGCGAAATGTCGCTCAAGGTCTCGGCGCCGAGCCACGGACCGATGAAGAGGATGGCGCCGACCGGGAGGATGGCCACGACCGTGGTGTTGATCGACCGCACGAGCGTCTGGTTCACCGCGAGGTTCACCGACTCGCCGAAGGTCCGTCCGGAGATCTCCCCGTCCTCGCGGGTGTTCTCACGGATCTTGTCGAAGACGACCGTCGTGTCGTAGAGCGAGTACGCGAGGATCGTGAGGAATCCGATCACCGCCGCCGGCGAGATCTCGAACCCGGCGAGGGAGTAGATGCCGATCGTGATGACGAGCACGTCGACCAGGCCGAGGATCGCGGCCGCCGACATCTTCCAGGTGCGGAAGTACAGCGCGAGGATGAGGAAGGTCAGGGCGAGGAAGATCGCGAGCCCCCAGAGCGACTGACGCGTGACGTCCTGACCCCAGCTCGGCCCGATGAACGAGGTCGTCACCTCCGACTCCGGAACGTCGTAGGCCGTTGCGAGTGCGGTGGCCACCTCGCGTGTCTCGGTGTCCGTCATCTGGTCGGTCTGCACACGCACGGCGCTGTCGCCCACGGTCGTGACCTTCACCGTCGCATCCGGAACCACCGTCTGCACGGCGTCTCCTGCCAACGCCTGGTCGGGCGCGGACAGGCTCGACACCGTGAACTGCGATCCGCCCGTGAACTCGATCGAGAACTGGATGGGGCGGAACAGCGGTACGAGCGCGGAACCGATGACGAGAAGGGCCGCGATGATGAACCACAGCCGGCGACGCCCGACGAACGGGAAGGAGGTCTTGCCGGTGTAGAGGTCGTTTCCGAGCTGACTCATGGAGCGCATCAGTCGTCTCCCTCCTTCGACGTCTTCGCAGCCGGGGCGTCTGCGGCCGCCAGTTCAGCGCGCTTGCGTTCGGCGATCGTCTGTCGCCGTTCGGCCTCGTGGCGGGAGCGCCCGGCGCGCTTGGCCGAGCCGCCCCGACCGCTGGCCGCCACGGGCTCCCGGAACTGCGCACGACCGCGGTAGACCGCGCCGAGCGCTGCGGGGTCCATGCCGGAGAGCGGATGCCCCGAGCCGAAGAACCTCGTGCGGGCGAGCAGCTGCATCACCGGGTGGGTGAACAGGATGAAGATGAGGATGTCGATCGCGGTCGTGAGTCCGAGGGTGAAGGCGAACCCCTTCACGGTGGCATCCGCCAGGACGTACAGGACGACCGCCGCCAGGATGTTGATCGACTTGGAGATGTAGATCGTCCGCTTGGCCCGTGACCACCCGTCTTCCACGGCCGAGGTGATCGTTTTGCCGTCGCGGAGCTCGTCGCGGATGCGCTCGAAGTACACGATGAACGAGTCGGCGGTGAATCCGATCGCGACGATCAGACCGGCGACACCGGCCAGCGACAGCCGGAAACCCATACGCCACGCGAGGATGGCGAGCATGATGTAGGTGAGCACCGCCATGACGCCGAGGCTCGCGATGATGACGAAGCCGAGCGTTCGGTAGACGATCAGCGAATAGACGGCCACGAGCCCGAGACCGATGAGTCCCGCGATGAGACCGGCTTGGAGCTGCTGCGTCCCGAGGGTGGCGGAGATCGTGTCGGAGCTGACGACCTCGAAGCTCAGCGGCAGCGCGCCGTACTTCAGCTGATCGGCGAGCACCTGGGCGCTCTCCTGCGTGAAATCACCGGTGATGCTCGGATTGCCGCCCAGGATGATGGAGTTCATCTGCGGGGCGGTGAGCACGTAACCGTCGAGTACGAAGGCGAACTGATCCAGCGGCGACGTCGCCCCGTACAGACGTTGGCTGATCTCGCCGAAGATCTGCGTGCCCTCGTCATCGAAGTCGAGATTCACGGCCCAGCGGTTGGTGGTCTGCTCCAGGCCGGAGGTCGCGTCGTCGATCGACGAGCCGTCGAGTTCCACCGGTCCCAGGATGTACTTGATCGTGTTGCCCGCGTCGCAGGTGATCAGGGGCTCATCGGCGGGGGCGTTCGCCGGATCGTTGGCGGGGTCGGCGCAGTCGTACGCGAGGAACTCCGCCTGCAGCGCCGGTGTGATCCAGTTGGTGTCGCTGCCGTCGGTGGGCTCGATGCTCGGCGTCGCCTCGAGGGTCGGGTCCGGCGTCGGATAGGGGGTCGCGTTGCCGTCCTCGCCGACGTAGGTGTTGGGCGCCGAGCCTGCGAACAGCACCGCGCGCAGCTGAAGCTGCGCCGAGGCCTCGATGCGCTCACGCGTCTGCTCGTCGGCTTCGCCGGGAATCTGGACGACGATGTTCGTGCCGCCCTCGGTGGTGACGTCGGCCTCACCGACGCCCGACGCATCGACGCGTTGGCGGATGATGGTGACCGCCTGCTGCATCTGCTCGTCGGACGGAGCCACGCCGTCCTCGGTCTGGGCTTCGAGGACGATCTGCGTGCCGCCCTGCAGGTCGAGCGCCAGTTCCGGTGCCCACGAGCTCTGCTGGAAGACGTACACCCCCAGCGCGTTGATGCCGAAGAGGACGCCGGTGATCGCCAGCAGTCCGATGAGTGCGCGCCAGGCGTGCCGGACGGGGGTGGGTGTCGCCACGGAGGATCAGCTTTCTACAGAGCGGGCGGACGCGGACTCAGGCGTCGGGCTTGCTCTTGTCGTCGTTCTCGCGGGCCTCTCGCGCGTCGTCGCTCAGGGACGAGATCTCACCATCGGCGACACCGTCCGCGTACTCCTCCTGTCTGGCCTCCGCCTCGAGGAACTCGTCTTCGGTGACGACGCCCTCGGTCGGGTTCACGACACGCAGGATGGCCTGGCTGTGCACCTTGATCTCCACGCCCGGCGCGATCTCGACCACCGCGGGCTGATCGAGGTTGTCTCCGTCGAACGACACGATCGTGCCGTACAGGCCGCCCTGCATCAGCACCTCGGCGCCCGGGACCGTCTGGCGCGCCTTCTCCTCCTGCTCGAGCTTCTGCTTCTGCATCCGCCGGCGGGAGCTCCAGAACATGAAGACGAGGAGCAGGACCAGGAGGATGATCAGGCCGTAGTTCGAGAAGAAGAGCGCGAAGTCCATGGGCGAGGCGATGCCTTTCGGTCGCGCGCGCGGACGCGCGGATCATCGGGGTGGGATGGGCCGGAGCCTCCAGAGATTATAGGTCATCGAATCTCAGGGCCGCCTCTGCGTGAGGCACGCCGAGGTGGGCGTAGGCCTCGGGCGTGGCGATGCGCCCGCGGGGGGTGCGTCCCATAAACCCGATGCGCACCAGATACGGCTCCACCACGGCCTCGATCGTGTCCGCCTCCTCGCCCACGGTCACGGCGAGCGTGTTGAGCCCCACGGGACCGCCGCGGAATCGGCGCACCAGCGCATCCAGCACCGCACGGTCGAGGCGATCGAGCCCGATCGGATCGACGTCGTACAGCTCGAGCGCCGCATCGACGTCGCGCACCCCCGCCTCGGTTCCGCGGCCGTGGACGATCAGGTAGTCACGCACCCGCCGCAGGAGCCGATTCGCGATGCGCGGTGTGCCGCGCGACCGTCGTGCGATCTCAGCGCGAGCCTGCGGCGGCAGCGCCACTTCGAGTGTTCGCGCGGAGCGCGCCACGACCTCTTCGAGTTCCCCGGCGTCGTAGAACTCCAGATGGGCGGTGAAGCCGAAGCGGTCCCGCAGCGGGTTCGGCAGAAGCCCCGACCGCGTCGTCGCCCCCACCAGCGTGAACGGAGCCAGATCCAGCGGGATGCTCGTCGCGCCGGCGCCCTTGCCGACCATGATGTCGATGCGGAAGTCCTCCATCGCGAGGTACAGCATCTCTTCGGCCGAACGCGCCATCCGATGGATCTCGTCGATGAACAGCACCTCGCCCGGCAGCAGACTCGACAGGAGTGCCGCCAGGTCGCCGGCGTGCTGGATCGCCGGTCCGCTGGAAAGCCGGAGGGCACGGGAGCTCTCGTGAGCGACGATCATCGCGAGGGTGGTCTTTCCGAGCCCGGGCGGTCCGGCCAGGAGGATGTGATCGGCGGGGCGCTGCTGGATGCGGGCGGCCTCGAGGAGCAGCTGGAGCTGACCTCTGACCTTGTGCTGTCCGATGAACTCATCGAGCGAGGACGGACGCAGCGCCCCCTCGATCGCCAGCTCCGAATCATCGGCGATCTGAGCGTCGGCCACGCGCGGGTCGTTCTCGTCATCCATGCGCACGCTCCTTGCGAGCCGGGCCGAGCTCCGCCAGCGCGGCGCGCAGCAGTCCCGCCACGGTCGTCGCCTCCGTCTCCGTTCGCGCCGCCACGGCGGCCGTGGTCTCGGCAGCGAGGCGCTCCGGCCAACCCAGTCCGACGAGCGCTTCCACCACCTGTGCGGGCACATCCAGGCCGGAGTCGCCGCTGCTCGCGCCGACGGCGGGCTTGGAGGGGGCGAGCTTTCCGGCCAGTTGCACGACGATCAGCTTGGCCGTCTTCGGTCCGATCCCCGAGACCCGGCGGAAGGGGGCATCGTCGTCGGCGGTGACGGCGTCGGCGATCTGCGGCACGGTGAGCGTCGACAGCACGCCCAGGGCCGACTTGGGGCCGACGCCGGTGACGCTCAACAGCTGCGAGAAGACGATCAGCTCCTCCCGTTCGGTGAACCCGAACAGTGCGAGCGCATCCTCCCTCACGATGAGCGACGTGTGGAGCCGGAGTTCCTCCCCCACGCGCGCGGCACGCACGACCTGCGACGTGACGGCGACCTGGAACCCGACGCCACCCACCTCGATCACGACGCTGTCGGGTTCGGTGTGGAGCACGCGTCCGCGCAGAGAGGAGATCATGCGTCGAGCCTAGGGTCGGGTTCGGATCTATGTTCGAGCGACACGCTAGCGGCGGGTCGCTCGCTCCGCCCGCGACCACGCTCGCTGCGCCGGAGTGAGCGTTCCGCCGGTGCGCGCGGGAGCAGTCATGGGCGACCCACGCCAGGCGTGACACAGCGCGAGGGCCAGCGCGTCCGCCGCGTCGGCGGGCTTGGGCAGATCGTCGAGGCGGAGCACCCGAGCCACCATGACCTGCACCTGGCGCTTGTCGGCCGAGCCGTAGCCGGTGATCGCCGCCTTGACCTCGCTCGGGGTGTGGGTCGCCGCCGGCAGTCCGCTTTCCGCAGCGAGCATCAGGGCGACACCGCTGGCCTGAGCGGTGCCCATCACGGTGCTGCGGTTATTCTGGGCGAAGACCCGTTCCACGGCGACCACCGATGGGGCGTGCTCCCGGATCACCTCGCGGATGCCCCGTGCGATGGCGGCCAGGCGCACCTCGATGGGCGCCTCCGTCGACGACCGCACGACGCCGACGTGAACGAGGGAAGCAGAACGATCCGGTGCGACGTCGACGACACCGATCCCGCAGCGGGTCAGGCCCGGGTCGATGCCGAGAACACGCAGTGTCACGCGATCACGCTAGGCGAGCATCCGCCTACGCGCCGGAAGGCGCGCCTGCTGTCACTCGTCGTCGTCCTCTTCGAGCTCGGCCTGGACCTCGGGGGTGAGGTCGACGTTGCTGAAGACGTTCTGCACGTCATCGCTGTCCTCGAGCGCGTCGATCAGACGGAAGACCTTGCGCGCGGTGTCGGCGTCGACCTCGACCTTCAGGTTCGGCACGAACTCAACGTCGGCTGATTCGTAATCGATGCCGGCATCCTGCAGGGCCTTCCGCACGGCGACGACATCGGAGGCCTCGGTGAGGACCTCGAAGCCCTTCGGGTGCGACTCGACCTCCTCTGCTCCCGCATCGAGGACCGCGAGCATGACGTCATCTTCCGTGGTGCCCTCGTCCGAGACGACGATGACGCCCTTGCGCGTGAAGTTGTAGGCGACGCTTCCCGGGTCGGCGAGCGTTCCGTTGTTGCGGGTGAGCGCGGTGCGCACCTCTGCCGCGGCGCGGTTCTTGTTGTCGGTCAGACACTCGACCATGAGGGCGACACCATGGGGCCCGTACGCCTCGTACATGATCGTCTGGTACTCGACGGCATCCCCGCCGATGCCGGCACCGCGCTTGATGGCGCGATCGATGTTGTCGTTGGGGACCGACGTCTTCTTCGCCTTCTGCACGGCGTCGTACAGCGTCGGATTGCCTGCGAGATCCGCACCGCCGATCTTGGCGGCGACCTCGATGTTCTTGATGAGCTTGGCGAACGACTTCGCACGTCGGGCGTCGATGACGGCCTTCTTGTGCTTGGTCGTCGCCCACTTGGAGTGGCCGGACATGCCCTCCAGTCTATCGAGGGCGGCGCTCGCGCCGCGCCGACGTCAGGCGGCGCGCACCAGCGACAGGAACAGCTCGTGGAATCGCCGCTCTCCCGAGACCTCGGGATGGAAGGCGGTGCCGATCGCGTTGCCTTGGCGAACGGCGACGATTCCCCCGTCATCCAGCTCCGCGAGCACCTCGACACCCGGCCCCGTCGACACCACGAGAGGGGCGCGGATGAAGGCGGCGTCGACGGGCGGTCCGCCGAACGCCGGCACCGTCACCGATGCCTCGAAGGACTCGACCTGTCCGCCGAAGGCGTTTCGCCTCACGGTGACGTCGAGCCCACCGAACGTGCGCTGCCCCTCGATCCCGTCCTCCAGACGGTCGGCCAGCAGAATCAGGCCCGCACAGGTGCCGTACACCGGAAGGCCGGCCGCGATCGCACGCGAGAGCGGCTCCGCCACACCGAACCCGCGCGCCAGCTTGTCGATGACGGTGGATTCCCCGCCGGGTAGCACCAGCCCGTCGACGGCGAGCAGCTCATCGGGCCGGCGAATCGACACGACCTCGGCACCGAGACTTCGCAGGACGCGCCCGTGCTCGCGCACGTCGCCCTGCAGCGCGAGGATGCCGACGCGAGGGCTACCAGCCACGCTCGGCGAGGCGGTGCGGTGCGGGAAGGTCTGCGACATTGATGCCCACCATGGCGTCGCCGAGCCCGCGCGAGACATCGGCGATGACCTTCGGGTCGTCGTAGAAGGTGGTGGCCTTGACGATCGCCGCCGCTCGCTCGGCGGGATTGCCGGACTTGAAAATGCCGGAGCCGACGAAGACGCCGTCCGCACCCATCTGCATCATCATCGCGGCGTCCGCGGGGGTCGCCACTCCCCCGGCGACGAAGAGCACCACGGGCAGGGTGCCGGTCTCGGCGACCTCGGCGACCAGTTCGTACGGAGCCTGCAGGTCCTTGGCCGCCACATAGAGCTCGTCCCGGGTCATCGAACGCAGGGCGTTGATCTCCGAGGTGATCTTGCGAATGTGCTTGGTCGCCTCCGAGACGTCTCCGGTGCCGGCCTCGCCCTTGGAACGGATCATCGCGGCGCCCTCGTTGATGCGGCGCAGCGCCTCCCCGAGGTTCGTCGCGCCGCACACGAACGGCACCGTGAAGCGCCACTTGTCGATGTGGTTGACGTAGTCCGCCGGCGAGAGCACCTCGGATTCGTCGATGTAGTCGACGCCGAGCTCCTGCAGCACCTGTGCTTCGACGAAGTGGCCGATGCGGGACTTGGCCATGACCGGGATCGACACCGACGCGATGATGTCGTCGATGAGGTCGGGGTCGCTCATTCTCGCGACACCGCCCTGCGCGCGGATATCGGCGGGAACGCGCTCGAGCGCCATGACGGCGACCGCGCCGGCGTCCTCGGCGATCTTGGCCTGATCCGCCGTGACGACGTCCATGATGACGCCGCCCTTCAGCATCTCCGCGAGTCCGCGCTTCACACGGTCTGATCCGGTTGCATTCGTCATCACGGTCGTCCCTTCGACATGCCGCTCGCTGCGACGCAGACAAGACAGGCGTTTGATCTAGGCCAAACGATAGCATTGTCGGGTTCGACCATCGAACACGAGAGGATCGACCTCATGCACGCTCACATCGTCGGCGCGACCGCGAGCGAGATCGCGGACAGCGTGCGATCCGCGATCGAGAGCGGTGTTCTCCCGCCCGGTGCGATCCTCCCGCCCGTTCGGTCGCTCGCGGCCGACCTCGGCGTCAACCGCAACACGGTTGTGGCCGCCTACCGGCACCTGGCCCAGTCCGGTCTGGTCATCGCCCGCGGGCGAGGTGGCACGCGCGTGACCGCTCGCCGCCTCGTCGCACAGGAGGGCTTCGCCCCCGACAGTGCGCTGCGCGACGTCGGCACCGGGAACCCCGATCCCGCGCGCATTCCCGATCCTTCCCGCGCGCTCGCCCCTGCCGCCGGGCGACCCGTGCTCTACGGCGAGCCGGTCATCGATCCCGGGCTGGAGTCGTGGGCCGACGCGTGGATGTCCGACGCGACGTGCGCCGCCCGATCGCGGCTCACGATCACCAGCGGCGCGGCCGACGCCGTCGAGCGACTCCTCGCCCAGGCGCTCACCCGCGACGACGCCGTCGGCTTGGAGGATCCCTGTTTTCTCACGAGCATCCACACCGTCCGGCTGGGAGGCTATCGACCGATCGCGATCGCATGCGACGACTCCGGGATGACCGTCGACGGACTGCGCGCCGCGATCGCCGAGGGCGCACGAGCCATCATCTGCACCCCCCGCGCGCAGAACCCCTCCGGCGCCAGCCTCACGGCCGAGCGCGCCGATCAGCTGCGCGAGCTGCTCGCCGATCACCCCTACCTGCTGGTGATCGAGGACGATCACTTCTCGATGCTTTCGCGCCGCACCTTCCACTCGGTCGTCCCGCCTGGTCACCGCCGATGGGCTCTCGTGCGCTCGGTCTCGAAGTTCCTCGGCCCGGACATGTGTCTGGCGGTGACCTCCTCCGACCCCGAGACCGCGTCTCGGCTCGCTCTTCGCCTGACCCCCGGGACCACCTGGGTCAGCCACCTGCTGCAACGACTCGTGCACGCCCTCATGATCGATCCGGAGGTCCATGCCGCCATCGCGGACGCCGCGGAGCACTACGCCGCGCGCAACGCCGCGTTCGTCAGGCGGCTCACCTCGCGGGGCATCGACGCGACCGAGTCCGACGGACTCAATCTCTGGGTCGACGTCGGAGTGCCCGCGGCCGATGTCACGATCCGCCTCATGCGTCGCGGCTGGCTCGCCAGGGCCGGGGACGACTTCGTCCTGTCCCCCGCCTCGCGTCCGTCCCAGCGGCTGCGGCTCACCGTCCACGAGCTGGACGACCGCGACGCGGATCGTCTCGCAGGCGACATCGCCGACGCCGTCGAGGGCGTGCGGGGCCTCTCTGACGGGGTGGCATGATCGGACGGGTGAAGATCCTCTCCATCCAGTCCGCGGTCGCGTACGGCCACGTCGGCAACTCCGCCGCCGTCTTCCCGCTTCAGCGCATCGGAGTGGAGGTGCTGCCGGTCTACACCGTGAACTTCTCCAACCACACCGGCTACGGCGCGTGGCGGGGACCGCTCATCAGCCCGGATGACGTGCGCGATGTCATCCTCGGTATCGAAGAGCGCGGCGCCTTCGCAGACATCGACGTCGTGCTCTCCGGCTACCAGGGCGGGGAAGGCATCGCCGATGTGATCCTCGACACCGTCACGCGCGTGAAGGCGGCGAATCCTTCGGCGATCTACGCGTGCGACCCCGTGATGGGCAATGCCCGGAGCGGATGCTTCGTCGCGCCCGCCATCCCCGTCCTGCTCCGGGAGCGGGTCGTGCCGGCAGCCGACATCATCACTCCGAATCAGTTCGAGCTGGGATTCCTGACCGGCACCGAACCCGAGGACCTCGACTCCACGCTTGCGGCCGCCGACGCCGCGCGCGAGATGGGGCCGCGTACCGTGCTCGTCACGAGCGTCGAGCGGCCGGACAGCCCTCAGGACACCATCGAGATGCTCGCTGTCACCGACGACGGTGCGTGGATCGTGCAGACACCGCGGATCCCGATGAAGGCGAACGGATCCGGCGACGTCACCGCCGCACTCTTCACAGCACACCTGAACAGGTCGGGCGATGCGGCGGACGCTCTTGCACGAACGACCTCCAGCGTCTTCGCGCTGCTGGCGATGACCCACGAGTCCGGGCAGCGGGAGCTGCAGCTGGTGCAGGCGCAGGACCACTACGCCGCCCCGCAGATGCAGTTCGACGTGCAGCGCGTACGCTGAGTCCTACGCCGGCCAGGCCGCACTCACAGCGGCGCGCACCTCGCCGAGCAGCTGGGGCAGGGCCTTGGTGCGCCCGATGATCGGGAAGAAGTTCGCGTCGGCACGCCACCGCGGCACGATGTGCTGGTGAAGGTGCTCATCCACGCCGGCACCCGCGACCGCCCCCTGGTTCATTCCGAGATTGAACCCGTCGCACCGGCTGACTTCGCGGAGAACCCGCATGCCGATCTGCGTGAGTTCCCCGATCTCGGCGACCTCGTCAGCGCTCGCCTGATCGTAGGTGGCCACGTGTCGGTACGGGCAGACCAGAAGATGACCAGAGTTGTAAGGGAAGAGGTTCAGCAGCACGTAGGCCTTCTTGCCCCGAGCGACGATCAGCCCGTCTTCATCGGATTTCTCCGGGGCGGCGCAGAACGGACAATCATCCCGCAGCACCTGGGGACCGGCCTGGATGTATGCCATCCGATGCGGCGTCCAGAGGCGCTGAAAGGCGTCGGGGACGCCGGCGAGCGAGGCCGCGTCGACGCTGTCGCCCGGTTCACCGGCGTGGGTCACGCCAGATCCTCCGCGGTGTTGACAAGCGCCTTGTCCCGGATCGACGCGATGATGCGCTCGACCGCGACATCGACCGGTATCGCGTTCTCCTGGGTGCCGTCGCGGAAGCGGAACGAGACGGCGTCGGCGGCGCGGTCCTGCTCGCCCGCGATCAGCTGAAGCGGCACCTTCTGCGCCGTGTGCGTGCGGATCTTCTTCTGCATCCGGTCATCGGATCGATCGACCTCGGCACGGACGCCGGCTGCTCGCAGTCGGGCCACGATCTGCTCGAGGTGCTCGGCGTACTCCTCGGCCACCGGGATGCCGACCACCTGCACCGGAGCCAGCCACACCGGGAACGCGCCAGCGTAGTGCTCGAGGAGGATGGCGAAGAAGCGTTCGATCGATCCGAACAGTGCCCGATGGATCATGATCGGCCGGTGCTTCTCGCCGTCGGGGCCGGTGTACTCCAGGCCGAAGCGCTCGGGCAGGTTCGGATCGACCTGCACGGTCGACAGCTGCCAGGTGCGTCCGATGGCGTCGCGTGTCTTGAGGTCGATCTTCGGGCCGTAGAACGCGGCCTCCCCCGGAACCTCGGTGAGCTTGAGTCCGCTGGCCACCGCCACGTTGCGCAGGGCGTTCGTCGAGTACTCCCAGAACTCGTCGGTGCCGATCCACTTCGACTTCTCGTCGTCGCGCATGGAGAGTTCGAGTTCGAAGTCGTCCAGGCCGAAGTCGCGCAGCATCGAGATGACGAACTCCAACACCCGGGTCGCTTCGGACTCGAGCTGCTCCGGAGTCACGAACAGGTGGGAGTCGTCCTGTGTGAAGCCGCGCACGCGGGTCAGGCCGTGAAGGGCGCCGGAGAGTTCGTTGCGGTAGACGGTGCCGTTCTCGGCGAGCCTCATCGGCAGGTCGCGGTAGCTGCGCGCACGTTCCCGATAGATCAGGATGTGCATCGGGCAGTTCATGGGCTTGAGGTAGTAGTCCTGGCCCTTCTTCGTCACGGTGCCGTCGGGGCCGTGCTCCTCGTCCATCACGATCGGCGGGAACATCCCGTCCTTGTAGGTGACGAGGTGGTTGGACGTGAGGAAGAGGTCTTCCTTCGCGATGTGCGGGGTGTACACGTAGGTGTACCCGCCCTCGACGTGACGGCGGCGCGCGTGCTGCTCCATCTCGCCGCGGATGATGCCGCCCTTGGGGTGCCACACCGACAGCCCCGACCCGATCTCGTCGGGGAACGAGAAGAGATCGAGCTCCTTGCCGAGCTTGCGGTGGTCGCGCTTGGCGGCTTCCTCCAGACGAGCCTGGTATGCGCGCAGTTCGTCCTTGGTCGGCCACGCGGTGCCGTAGATGCGCTGCAGCTGCGGGTTCTTCTCACTCCCGCGCCAATAGGCGCCCGCCACGCGCTGGAGCGCCCACCCGTTTCCGATGATGCGCGTGCTCGGCACGTGCGGACCGCGGCAGAGGTCCTTCCAGACGGTGACGCCGTCGCGGTCGACGTTGTCGTAGATGGTCAGCTCCCCCGCCCCCACCTCGACCCCGGCGCCTTCCGCCGCCTCGTGACCCGACGCGGTGCCGCCTTTCAGCCCGATGAGCTCGAGCTTGAACGGCTCGTCCACCAGTTCGACTCGAGCCTCCTCGTCCGACACGACGCGGCGGGTGAACCGCTGGCCCTCGCGGACGATGCGCTGCATCTCCTTCTCGATGGCCTTGAGATCCTCGGGCGTGAACGGCTCGTCGACGCCGAAGTCGTAGTAGAAGCCGTCGGTGACGGGCGGGCCGATCCCCAGGTCGGCCTGCGGGCGGATGCGCTGGACGGCCTGGGCGAGGACGTGCGCCGTCGAGTGGCGGAGGATGTCGAGTCCCTCAGGGCTCGTGATCTCGACGGGCTCGACCTCGTCGGTGGATTCGACCGTCGCGGCGAGATCTCTCAGCTCGCCGTTCACGCGCATGGCGATGACGGCACGATCGGGGAACAGCGCGAAGCCGTCGGCGGGGTACGACACATCCGACGGAAGGGCAACGTCAGTCACAGGGAACACTCCAGAAAATGGCTCGCGTCCAGGCTACCGTCCGCGCCGGCGGAAACCGTCGCCCGTGCGGCGACGGGGGCGGGCACCACGACGGACCCCTCACGACGAAAAGAAAAACCCCCGGTCGAACCGGGGGTTGGAGTGCGCGATACTGGGATCGAAACAGTACACAGGACACTGGGCGGATCCGCATGATTCCGCGAGTTTCGCCCGGACTGATGCGGATCGCGGGTAACCCTGTTAAGGTCACTGGAAGACACAACCGGACACGATACGACACGAGATATTGCACGGTATCGCACGAAAGGCCTTCCGCATGGACGTCCTCACCCTCCGTAGCGAGGCTGGCCTGACTCGCGACGTGCGTGTGATCCCGTACCGCGCTGGAGGCTTCTGCATGTGGCTGGATGAGGCACAGCAAGTGGAGATGTACCCAGCGGAATGGCGTCGCCTCGGTTGGGAGCCGTGGGAGTACGCAACGATCGGCGAGGTAGCGTGATGGCCACCCCCAGGCGGAAGCGCCGCGAGTCGTTCGGTGCGATCCGCAAGCTGCCCTCGGGCCGCTACCAGGCCTCCTACGTCGGGCCGGACGGCGAACGACACAACGCGCCCCGCACCTTCGACGCCCTCACGGACGCTCGAGGGTGGCTTGCGATTCAGCAGGCCCGCATCCTTGACGGCACCTGGTCCGCGCACGACACCGCGCGCGCCGAGGCTGCAGGACGTGGCCGTGGACTCTCGTTCGCGGAGTACGCCGAGAGCTGGATCGCGACCCGCACCAACCGTCACGGCGACCACCTGCGCCCCCGCACCGCCGCCGAATACCGTCGCCTCGTGAAGGGTGCGCTCGCCCCGTTTGCTGACCAGCGGCTCACCGCGATCTCCCCCGACGCTGTCCGCGCCTGGTACTCCGCGCTCGTCACCGCCGGCACCAAGACGCAAGCGGCTCGAGCGTACGAGCTTCTCAAGTCGATCCTGTCGACTGCCGTCGCGGATGGGCGGCTCAAGACGAACCCGTGCCAGATCCGCGGCGCGGCGTCCGCGTCGACCGGCAAGAAGGTACTCCCACCGACCGCCGCGGAGTTGCAGAAGATCGTGGACGCGATCACGCCCCGCTACAAAGCTGCGGTGATCCTCGCCGCATGGGCAGGTGTCCGGTACGGGGAGCTCACCGAGCTACGCGTGAAGGACCTCGAGCTCGTCAAGGAGGGTGACACCCTGCAGGTGATCGCGGTGAACGTGTCCCGCGCCGTCACACACGTGACCGGGCAAGGGTTCATCGTCGGACAGACGAAGAGCGAAGCCGGCGTGCGGACGATCGTTCTCCCCCCGCACGTGAACCCGATCATCGAGACACACCTGCGGGAGCACGCGTCACGGTTCCCGGAGGCGTTGCTGTTCCCCGCCGCGGACGGTGCGACGCACCTGGCACAGTCGGCGTTCTACAAGCACTGGAACCCGGCCCGGACGGCCGCTGGACGCCCGGACATGCCGTGGCATGCCCTCCGCCACTACGGGGCGACGAGAGCGGCCCTGGCCGGCGCGACGCTGAAGGAGTTGCAGGCCCGGCTCGGGCACTCGACCGTCGCCGCCGCGATGAGATATCAGCACACCGCTGGGCGTGACGAAGAGCTTGCGAGGCGAATGTCCGACCTCGCGTGAAGACTTCCGGCATCCGCCGGCAAGAAAATGCCCCCGCCGAGCTGGTACCTCGACGAGGGCGAGACCACCACAACATGGAGGAAGCAATGATCACCACACAGATTACCGAGTCGATGCGCGAATGGCTTGACGACGTCATCCTGGCCGTCGGCGTGGAGTACGCGCGAGTTCAAGATCTCCCGGACTTCCAGGCTTGGTATGAGAAGCAGAGTGCGCCGTGGGATCTGGACGATTGCGTGTGGAAGTGGCTCGAGACGTTCCAGCCGGCCCTCCCCGCGATGCCGGACCCGCCCGCATGGCTCGAGAGCGTATCTGTCACCCGCGGCGGCTACAACGAGATCTCGCTGTGGATTGATGGACCAGAGCACCACGAAGGCGATTTCAGTGCGCGGCTGCAGCGCATCCTGCTCGTCAACACGACACCGGGCGACGAACCACTCACCGACATGCCGCCCGTGGTCGTCTCCACCAACAACGGAGGGAAGGACCTCGAGACACTTAGCATCGAGGACGCCCAATCCCTCTCCCGGCTTCTCGCTCGGGTGATCGACGCGTGAGCACCTCTGGGGTACTCACATTGTGAGTACCCCTCCCCCGCGCGTAGCTCAGTGGACGGAGCAGGGAGCTTCTACCTCCCGTGGCGCAGGTTCGAATCCTGCCGCGCGCACCAGCCAGAACGAGGGAAGGAGTGGCGCATGGTCGCCCTAGTGTGCACCGGAGAAGGTGTGCGCCCCCACCGGAAGTGGACGTTTCACCTTCCGGTGGGTGGTGAGAACGTACAGACCGTTGTCACCGACGACGGGGTGCGTCTGCAGGCCGAGAACCAGACTGCAACCCGGCATTTGCGTCGCAACCACGAAGACGTGTCCTACCGGGGCCACATGAAGTGCCCTCGGTGTGGACAGACCTACACCATCGCGGACCTCGATGCGAAGCTCGCCGAAGTCGCGAAACTCGGTGTGTCTGAACTGGACATGAGCCGACTGCTCTAGTCTGTAACCACCTCCTCGCGGTGGGAGGTACACAGGTCACCGCGATTCCAACCTCTCAGCGGAGGGCTATTCAGCCATCCCTGAGAGGTTTTCTCATGTCGAACCCCACCTGGGGCACGATCCCCGAGGCCGCTGACCGACTGCAGGTCAGCACAAGAACCATCCGCCGCATGATCACTCGCGGCGAGATACCCGCGCGACGCATCGGCGCACGCATGATCCGCGTCGACCTCACGGCGCTCGACTCCATCGGCGCGCCGCTGCAGTACACCGGAGGCGGTGCACTGTGACCGCGAACGAAACGCCCCGCGGGAACGGGGCGCTCGACGATCTGGCTGGCGGGCTGATCTCCCCCAAGGATACGACCGACCACCGACACGACCACCGCGCCGCACCGATGGCGCTCGACACCGGCACATCCAGTGCGGCCGCCGCCAAAGCTTCACGAAGCACCATCGGTGCAGTCAAGGACGGCATCATCGAGATCCTCTCCGAGCACCCGGCCACTGACGAGGAGATCTCGACGCGCTACAACGTGCGCGTCGGTCACCCCCGCTTCCCGAAGGTCACCGATCAACGACTCCGAACCGCTCGTGCCGCGCTCGTCCGCGAAGGCGTCGTCCGGGATAGCGGGGCGCTGGCGTTCACCTCGCTGGGCAACCGGTGCACCCTCTGGGAGACGTCATGACATGGACGCGACTCTCTGACACCTTCCACGACGACGACGCCATCACCGAGCTCTCGCACGAAGCGTTCCGCCTCCACGTCTACGCGCTCACGTGGTGCAACAAGCAACTCACCAACGGCGCAATCTCCACCTCTCGAGCACGACGACTCCTCCCCGAGATCGACGTGACCACTGCGATCGACGAACTCGTCGACGCGCATCTCTGGACCGCGCAAAGCGAAGGCTTCCAAGTCGACTGGGCAGACCAAGAGACTGCCGAAGAGGTGCGGGAACGACAGGACCGCAACGCGGAGCGCCAGCGCAAGTTCAGGAAGCGGCGAGAGCTCCACGACGTCGGTGACCACTCAGAATGCGACCCCCGCTTCTGTAACTCGTCACGTAACACGTCACGTAACGAGTTAGAGGGCAAAACTCCCGAAAACACGCGGGAGCGTAACGCGTTACGTAACAGGGGTAGTAACGCCACCCCGTCCCGTCCCGGCCCGTCCCTAACAGGGACAGGGACAGGGAGCGGGCGACGCGCCTCCGCAGAGGCTACGGACGCGCCACCCGCGAACAAGATCGAACGCGGAGCGTGCCGTCACCGAATGCTCGACGACCGGTACTGCGAATACGGATGCCCCGCTGAGGCGGTGCACGCATGAACACACTCACTGAATGGGAGGTGGAAGAGGTCAACGAGCGCGTCACTGCGTGCTTCCCGAGGCTCGTCGCATTCGGCGACGACGACGAAGCGCTCGATGACGAGGAGATCCGATCCGCCTCGGCGATCGCGGTAAGCATCGTCGCGATCGGACACACCATCATCTGGCAACACCGCGCCGCCGGCCTCCGAGGACTGCGAACCTCTGTGGGCCTATTCCCACTCTCGCCCACGCTCACCGTCGCACACGAATCGACCCCGTTCGCGAGGGCGTGGCTCGTGAGGGCGATGGAAGAGGCGACACATCTCGCCAATGGGCCCACCGAAGCGATACCAGCCCCAGACACCAGGATGATCAACCCACTCCCGTCCAGGTACGACCGCGAAGGCGATGCAGCATGACCGTGAACGCACCGAATGTGCCCACCGAGGTGCTCGTCTACGAAGGTGAGATCCACGCGTACTACGAGCCGATCGGGTCGCGACCGGGCTACTGGCTCGTCCTACTGCCTGGGCTCTCTGCTGAAAAGATCACTGCAGAGGGGGCGGGCCAGTGAGGGCGTGGGGTGCGACCGAGACCGAAGACGAACTCGACTGGCAGACCGATGCGCTCTGCACGCAAGTCGACCCCGAGATCTTCTTCCCCAACCAAGGGGAACCATCCACAGACGCTCGCCGCATCTGCGCCTCCTGCGACGTCGCCGCTGAATGCCTCGAATACGCACTCCGAGAACGCATCGACCACGGCGTCTGGGGCGGCAAGACTCCACGCGAACGCAACGCCCTCAAACGCACCACCAGGGCAACCGAACAGGAGACAGCATGAACGACCAGCCCTCCATCAGCATCAACGCCGGCCAGATGATCATCGACATCATCCGAACATGCAGCCCCGACGAGCTGCGAGTGCTCGCGAGCATCTGCCGAGACCACACAGCTCGGTCGATCGACATGACCGCCTACAACCTCGCTGAGCTATGGAACGTGCTCGCCATCACAGCGGACCACGTCCTGGCGGACCACCCTCAGGCGCTCAGCGAAGCCGACCAGGCATTCCTGCACAGTCTCTCCGACACGCGCGACGAGGGACCCGAAGATGTCTGACCCGGCCGGTATGATGGAGATGTCCACTCAGCAAAGACCTGAGCCGGACGACAACCAACCACAGAGCCGCTGGGTCCGTGCACTCGGTGGGGGGCCTCTCCCCTCATTTCGAGCCGCACGTTGAGCAGCACTCCGAGGTTCATCCCGCTAACGCGCACCCTTCCGATCGCGTTTTCCGCATCGATGGGCATGAATCCAAGGAGTGTCCCAATGGACTCTGAAATCCGCGCTCTCCAGAACCGTCTCAAGGAGATCGAGAGCGAACACACCGACATCCACACCGGCGCGGGAACCCGCGCACTCGACAGCGGCGAGCAGACCCGCTGGGACGACCTCGAAACCGAGGCGATCGAGGTCCGCAAGCTGCTGCGTGAGGCAGAAGAGCGCCAGGGTCGAGCCGATCGAGTCGCCGAGTCCCGCGCGCGCTGGAACTCGCTCGACGTCGGGCAGCGCAAGCCGCGCAGCGCCGGCGAGGTCGCGCGAATGGGCAGCCTCGAAACCCGAGACGAAGCGCGACGACTCGTCGACTCCGCACGTCACCTCGAGGCATACCAGGGCGATCACGTCATGGCTCTCCTGGAAGGTGGAGAGTCCACTCGCAACGTCGACCGTGACTACATCGCACGACTCACGGTGATGACCGAGTCCCCGGAGTACCGTTCAGCCTTCCAGCAGGTCATGACGAACCCGCATCCAGTGCTCTCCGCCCCAGAGGCAGCCGCCCTGCGATCGGCCGAAGAATTCCGACGCGCACACGAGACCCGCGGCATGGTCGAGGGAACCCCGACGGCCGGCGGCTACGGCGTGCCGGTGCTGATCGACCCAACGATCATCCTCACGGGGCAACAGTCCGCCAACCCGTTCCTCGGAATCTCTCGAGTCGTCACGATCACCACGAATCAGTGGAAGGGCGTCAGCTCCCAAGGCGTCACATGGTCCTGGGACTCCGAGACCGACGAGGTCTCCGATGACTCGCCCACGCTCGCTCAGCCTTCCGTGCCGGTGCACAGCGCACGCGGGTTCATCCCCTACTCGATCGAGCTCGAGCAGGACTATCCCGAGTTCGCCAACGAGATGGCCGGGCTCCTCAGCGAGGGGTATGCCGAGCTCACCGCCGCGGCGTTCGCCACCGGATCCGGTGTTGGCCAGCCGACCGGGATCTTCACGGCACTCGACGCGAACACGAATGTCGAGGTCGTGGTCACCACCGATGGCGAATTCGGAAAGGCCGACATCAGCAAGGTCTGGTCCGCGCTCCCGGATCGAGCCAAGCCGAACGCCACCTGGCTGATGAGCGAAGACGCGAAGGAACACGTCCGCACCTTCGACAACGACGAGTACTCCGGACGAACCGTCACCCTCACCGAGGCACAGTTCCGCATCCGCGAGCGAGACGTCGTCGCGAGCGGATACGCGCCGGAGTTCACCGCCACCACCGGCGCTGCGAACATTCTCGCTGTCGGCGACTTCCGCAAGTACCTCATCGCCCAGCGCGCCGGTATGCGGATCGAGCTCGTCCCGCACATCTTCGGTGCGAACGGGCGCCCCACCGGTCAGCGCGGATGGTTCGCGTGGGCCCGCGTGGGCGCGGACTCCATCGACGACAGCGCCTTCCGACTGCTGCAGAACCAGTAGTCGGGCAAGACTCGCGTCCCCGCGTTTTTTCTCCTTTCTGCACGCGGGATTGGTTGTCAGGCGCTCCCCTGGGGCAACCAGCGCGAGACCCCGCCAGGGGTACGCACAATCCGCGTACCCCTGGCACTCTCCTCAACCCACTGTCGACCCGACAGCCAACCCCCGAGCGGCCGATGCGGCTCACAGCAACGACAGCGCAAGGAAGAAGACGCCCACGAGCGAGCCGAACAGAAGCACCCACTGACGACGCTGATCTATCGCGCTGGGAGCCTGGGGAACTGCAGAGTCACTCATCGCCTTCATGGTCCCGACGTAGGGGTCAATCCCATTGGCCTCGAGCAGTCGCATGCGACGAGCAGTGAGCGCCTGAGACCGAGCGTTCCACCGCGGATCGTGCATGGACATCTCAGCCTTCAGATCCGCAAGCTCGGCGTTGTACCTACCCCACACCCGCGGGTACACACGTGCCACGTGAGCAGCACGCGCATGCTCAAGCAGCACTGACCCAGCGACATAGGTCGACGCGAGGATCGGCACGACTGCAGCGAGCACCGCGAGCATGACGTTACCGCTCAGTTCCACGGCAAGGCAGCGATACTCGTCGCCGCGCCGAGCACCAAGCCGGATCCAACTAGACCGATGTCCCACAGCACGGCATTCCGATCTCTCCGCGGACCATCCGTCCGACTCTCGAACTGCGCATCGAAGGCATCCCAGGACATTGCGTCGGAATGAGCGGCAACGGCTGCCGCGCTCTCTCTATCGAGCGCCCGTTGAGTTCGCCAGAGCAGCCTTGCAAATCCGATGATGGGCAACACGGCCGCGATCAGGTACCCAGCTACCAAGATCCACATGCGCACGAGACTACCGACGGCATCCGCCGCTGTGTCTCCGGAAAGCCGGTCGGGCCTGGGCCACTCCCTCAAAGGGTGTGCGCCTAGTATGACCGCATGCACACCGCCGCCCTCATCCTCACCATCGTGGCCGGCGCAGCACAGCTCATCGGCGTCATCCTGCTCATCACACGCGCACACGGCGCACGAGCCCTGCTGAACCAAAGCGCACACACACGACTCGACGGCGGCGACGCAGCCGGCAACAGCCACAGCATCGACATCAGCGACGTGCTCGCCTTCCTCCTACGCGACGCAGCATCCACGTGGTGGGCCGTCGCCCTCATCCTGCTCGGCATCCTCGCCATGACCGCGGCAGGCATCCTCGCACTGCTCTGACCACACCAGTTTTTCGCCACGCACCCAGCCACGGAAGAACCGCGCTCCCTTCCACACTTGCGTGTGCGTATGACATCCGTTGGTGTGACATTCGCGGGGTGACATTCAACCTGAGGAAAGTTCCTCACGTCGCGGCGGGACAGATGCCCCTCATCGACGCCGATTCTTTAAGAACGGCGACCAGGCAGGCCCACCGCGCCCTCGAACCATTTCTCTCTCCCCGCGCATTTTTCCACGGGTGTGGTGCACATCTCGAGCACTGGAAGTGCACGCCAGAGAGACCGGAAGCCCTACTCCCGCAAGGGATCGCGCCCGCGCCTGTGGTGCGCGCGTGTGGTGGGCATCTCGCGGGGATAACGCACGCAAATTGCACGACGCCTAGTCGCTGGCTTCCAGCACCACGTGTCCAGGACTGGACACCTCACCTCGCCACCTGTCCCAAATGGGACATCTGCTAGAGAAGAACCGGCATCAGACCGGACATTGTGGGTTGTCCGACGCGCACCACAGTTGGGAGCGGATCGTGTCACCACGTACCGCCTCCGCCGGCCAGGGTGTTCAATTCTGAACAGGTGCCCCGAGCTCGCGGTCTGAAGGGGGTAGTGATTCGCGACCCCCAACGGGGGCGTCGGATGCCCTAAGCCGCGCTTAGACCACGGGGCGTCTCAGTTTCCTCATCGAGACCTGAAGCGTGTTGCACGTGTATTGCACGCGTACTCCCGGTAACGAGAAAACCCCCGGTAATCCGGGGGTTTTGTGGTGCGCGATACTGGGATCGAACCAGTGACCTCTTCCGTGTCAGGGAAGCGCGCTACCGCTGCGCCAATCGCGCCCGTGAGGGCTGTTCAGTTGTCATGCGAGGTGGCGACGGGATTCGAACCCGTGTAAACGGCTTTGCAGGCCGGTGCCTAGCCGCTCGGCCACGCCACCGCGTGTGGTTCGACCCACGTGTCGTGATCGCCCTGGAATCGGGAGATCCCCGCACTCGAGCGGATGACGAGACTCGAACTCGCGACCCTCACCTTGGCAAGGTGATGCGCTACCAACTGCGCTACATCCGCATTTCGTTCCCGGTCTTGCCCGGGCACTTGGAAAACTCTAGCCCATTCCTGGCCCCGCGCAAAACCACCGCCACGCCGCGCGTGTCCCGTTCTCACGGTTCGAATCACCCTCACGGATCAGGTAACATCGGTACTCGGCCCGGCAGGGTCGCGGCTCCCGGAGCCGAGGGCGATTGGCGCAGCTGGTAGCGCGCTTCCTTCACACGGAAGAGGTCGTGGGTTCAAGTCCCGCATCGCCCACCGACGACGCGATCGGCCGCTCAGGCCTCATCGCCACCTGGCACCTGGATCGCCATCTGCCACCCGTAGCGCCGGCTGAGCGCTGCCGCCACCCGCGTGAAGCGGTCGACATCGAGCACCGCTCCCTCGCGTCGCATCCCCCGACGGTGCACCAGGTAGACCTGGTCCACGTCGACCCATGAGGGCCTTCCCCGGGCATCCCACGGCCCGCTCCCGAGCTCGAGGTGATCGCGATCGCCGTCCTGCGGGATGCTGGTGAGCTTGAGCGCATAGACGCGGTCGGCGTCCCGTCGGCCGATGACGAGAACGGGCCGATCCTTGCCGCGTCCGTCCCGCTCCTCGAACGGCACCCAGGTCCATACGATCTCCCCGGCGTCCGGCTCGTCATCCCGCCGGGGTTCATAGGTGATGCGCAGCTCGGATGCACGAGGCGGCCGAACCTCCACCGTGGCGTCTGCTCGCGGCCGGCCGCCGCCGCCGACGACCAGCGTCGCACGCGGACGGAACAGGCGGCCGAGGACGCCGGCCACGGCGGAGACCCTTCGGTGACGCTTCACGGGGGTCAGCCTAGCGGTGGCGCATTCGTGCGGGCACGAG